>NZ_CALMZS010000173.1 GCF_937870815.1 uncultured Brevundimonas sp. | reverse complement strand
GTGATCGCCGCGGAGGTGAAGCCGGGCGACCTCGTGGTGCTGCTGGGCGCCGGCGACATCACCCAGTGGGCCTATGCGCTGCCGGGCCAGCTGGAGGGGCTGGGGTGATCATACCCTCTCCCGATGGGAGAGGGCTTGAGCGCACGGCGGCGCAGCCGTCGTCCTTGCGCGAAAGGGCGAGGCGACCGTCAGCGACGAATGTCCACCAGCCGACCCTCATCCGACGGGGCTCCGCCCCGCCACCTTCTCCCATCGGGAGATGGAATCCTGAGCGAGACCTTCAATGACGTGGCGTGACTCCCTTCCCCCGGTGCGCGGCAAGCTGCTGCGCGACGAGCCGCTGGGGCCGTTCACCTGGTTCCGGGTGGGCGGCAATGCGGATGCGCTGTTCATCCCCGCCGACCCGGACGATCTGGCCGGTTTCCTGAAGGCCCTGGACCCGGCCACGCCCGTGACGGTGCTCGGCGTCGGTTCGAACGTCATCGTCCGCGACGGCGGGGTCGAGGGGGTGGTGGTGCGGCTGGCCGGGCGGCCGTTCGCCGCGATCACGACGGACGGCGACACGATCACCGCCGGAGCCGGGGCGCTCGACTCCATGGTGGCGAAGGCGTCGGCCAAGGCGGGGCTGGCCGGGCTGGAATTCTACGCCGGCATTCCGGGGACCATCGGCGGGGCCCTGACCATGAACGCCGGCTGCTATGGCGCGGAGACGAAGGATGTCCTGGTCTCGGCCCGGGGGCTGACGCGGGCGGGCGGGCGGATCGACTATGCGCTGGCCGATTTCGGCTACACCTATCGGCACTCCGAGGCGCCCACGGACATCATCTGGATCGAGGCGACCTATCGGGGCAGGCCCGACGACCCCGAGGCCGTGGCCGCCCGCATCGCTGAAATCACCGCCCGCCGGGAGCAGACCCAGCCGATCCGCGAGAAGACCGGCGGCTCGACCTTCAAGAACCCGCCCGGCCATTCGTCGTGGAAACTGGTCGACGAGGCGGGCTGGCGCGGGAAACTGTTCACGGCGACCGGCGGCGGGGCCATGTTCAGCGAATTGCACAGCAATTTCATCATCAACCCCGGCGAGGCGACGGCCGCGGACATCGAGGGCCTCGGCGACGCCGTGCGGGCGGATGTGCTGGCGAAGACCGGCGTCCAGCTCGACTGGGAGATCAAGCGGATCGGGCGACCGGCCTGAGGGTCTCGGCCGCTTGAGCGACGGCGGCGTTATGACTATGATGACCAACATGAGCCCCGCCGTTTATCCCAAGCCCGCTCCCACGGCCGAATGGTCCGTCGCCGAGGCGAAGGCCCGGTTCAGTGAACTCGTGGCGAAGGCCAAGGCCGGCGTCCCGCAGCGCGTGACCCGCTACGGCAAGGACGAGGTGGTTGTGGTTTCGGCTGCCGACTGGGCGCGCAGGGAAGCCATCGGCAAGCCGGACACCCGCAAGCCAGGGACCTTGCTGGAGTTGTTCGAACCGTTGCGCGGGTCAGGCGTCGTGATTGAGAGAATGCCGGGCAGCCTGCGGACCCCGGTGTTCGGCGACGACGATTGACCTATCTTCTCGACACCAATTCCATTTCGGAATTCACCAGGACGCCGTCCGATCCAAAGGTGATGGCCTGGTTCGGATCCGTGATCGAGGACGACACCTACCTCAGCGTCGGCACCCTGGCGGAAATCCGCATGGGAATAGAGAACCGCGCGATCAATCGGCACGGCGTCGATCTGGAAGCCTGGCTCACGAGGGCGCTGGTGCCTCGCTTTTCAGGCCGAATCCTCGGCATCGACACGGCAACGGCCGACCTGTGGGGCCGATACACCTTCACCCTCAAGGGGCTGGGCCGGCCCGATCCTGCCGTCGATGCGCTTATCGGCGCGACCGCCGTCGTCCACGAAATGGTCGTCGTCACGCGCAACGAGCGCGATTTCGCGCCTCTCGGCGTGCCGGTGCTCAATCCCTGGACCTATCGAGCCTGAGCATCGCGAAAACGCTCCGGCTCGCGGTCAAAGTAAACGCGACGTAAACCCTGATCGGGAGATCAAGAGGATCGGCCGCCCGCTCCAGACCCCCAGCTTGAAGCGGGCGTCATTATGACTATGATGACCAACATGAACCGCCGCGTCGATCCCAAGTCGCTCCATCCCGCCGAATGGTCGGTCGCCGAGGCCAAGGCCCGGTTCAGCGAAGTCGTGGCCCGCGCGCGGGCGGGACAGCCGCAACGCGTGACACGATATGGCAAGGACGAGGTCGTCGTCGTATCGGCGCAGGACTGGGACCGGCTCAACGAACCCCAGACGTTTGGCGCGGACTGGAAAAGCAGGCCCGGGGGCCTGTTGGAGCTTTTCGCCCCCATCATCGGGTCGGGAGTCGTGTTCGAGCGATTGGGCGGCGACCTGCGTCCGGCCTTCGACGACGATCAATGACCTTCCTGATCGACACCAATATCATTTCGGAGTTGAGCAAGCGTCCACCCGACCCCGCGGTCCTTTCCTGGCTGAAAGGGGTGCGGCCCGATGAGACATTCCTGAGCGTGGCCGTCGTGGCGGAACTGCGCGCGGGGATCGAGCAGAACGCCGTGAACCGGTTCGGCGTCGATCTTCAGGACTGGCTCGTCGTTTACGTCCTGCCCAATTTCGAGGGTCGGATTCTGGGTGTCGATGAGCGGGTCGCCGATCTGTGGGGGCGATTCGTCTTCCGCCTGCGCCGTCTGGGCGCCAAGGAGCCCGTGATGGACGCACTGATCGCGGCGACGGGCGCGATACACGGGATGACTATAGTGACGCGCAACACAAAGCATTTTGCGCCGCTGGACGTGGCCGTGCTGAATCCCGCGGATACCCGCCCATGACCCGCCCGTTCGCAGACTTGCACGTCGCCGTCCTGATGGGCGGGCTGTCGTCCGAGCGGGAGGTGTCCCTGTCCTCGGGCGGGATGTGCGCCGATGCGCTGGAAGGGCAGGTGGCGCGGGTCAGCCGCGTCGACGCCGGGCGCGACCTGGCCCAGGTGCTGACGGCGCTGAAGCCCGACGTGGCGCTGAACGCCCTGCACGGCCAATGGGGCGAGGACGGCTGTGTCCAGGGCATCCTCGAGACGCTGCAGATTCCCTATACCCACTCCGGCGTGCTGGCGTCGGCGCTCACCCTCGACAAGGACAAGACCAAGGCGGTGCTGAAGGCCGCGGGGGTGATCGTCCCCGGCGGCGGCCTGTTCGACCGGCACGAGGTCGCGCGGGGCCATGTGATCCCGCCGCCCTATATCGTCAAACCCAACGCCGAGGGCTCGTCCGTCGGCGTCTACCGGGTGCTGGAGGGCGATGCTCCGGTCGCCGCCGTGGGCGCGGACGACTGGACCTACGGCGGGCGGGTGATGGTCGAACCCTTCATTCCCGGCCAGGAATTGGCCGTGTCGGTGCTCGGCGAGAAGACCGGCCCGCGCGCCCTGACCATCACCGACATCACCCCGGTCAAGGGCTTCTACGACTACGAAGCCAAGTATGCGCCGGGCGGATCGGTCCACAAGCTGCCGGCCGAGCTGCCGCCCCATGTGTTCGAGGCGGCGCTTCGGCAATCCGAGCTCGCCCACACCGCTCTTGGCTGCCGCGGGGTGTCCCGATCCGACTTTCGTTATGACGATCTTAACGACGTTCTCGTTCTTCTGGAGGTCAACACCCAGCCCGGCATGACGCCGACCTCGCTCGTCCCCGAGCAGGCCGCGTTTGTGGGGATGGGGTATAAAGACCTGGTCCGGTGGATGGTGGAGGACGCCTCATGCCCGCGGTAGTTCGCGGCGGTCGGCGACAGAGTTCGAAACAGCCCGCCAAGCGGCCCGGGGCTCCGAAGGGGGGCAGGGGCCGCGCCCCCCGCAATGCGCCGGCCGTCCCCGGCAAGGTGGCGGCCATCGGCCGGCTCGACCTGTCGCCCCGCGCGGTGATGATCTCCGTGGCGGCCGGCATCGTCGTGCTGGCCGGGGTGCTGGCGACCGGCGCCCGCGCCGACCGCATCGGCGCCTCGATCGGCCGGGGCCTCGACGGCGTCGCCGTCGGCATGGGGCTGAAGCTGGAGAAGGTCTTCATCGAGGGCGAGTCCGCCGAGGCCGCCGCCGCCATCCGGCGCGCGGTGCAGCTGGACGGCGGCCAGGCCATGACCTCGATCGATCTGGACGCCGTGCGCCAGCGCGTCGAGGGCGTCGGCTGGGTCAGGGAGGCCCGCGTCGTGCGCCTGCTGCCCGACACCCTGATCGTGCAGGTGACCGAGCATGACCGGCTGGCCGTCTGGCAGGCCGGGGGCCGCAACCTGGTCATCGACAGCCACGGCCAGGTGATCCGCGGCGCCGACGCCGGCCGCTATCCGAACCTGCCGCTGGTCGTCGGCAAGGGGGCCGAACAGGCCGCCGCCGAGGTGCTGCCGCTGATCGCCCAGCGGCCCCGGCTGATGGCCCGTCTGGAGGCGCTGGTGCGCGTCGACGAGCGCCGCTGGGACCTGCGCCTCAAGGACGGCAGCCTGATCCAGCTGCCGGCCGCCGACCAGGACGCGGCCCTGATCCAGCTCGACGCCCTGGACCAGCGCGAACGGCTGCTGGAGCTCGGCTTCGCCCGCATCGATCTGAGGACGCCCGAGGAGGTCGCCGTCCGGCCCTCCGCCGGCGACGCATAGGGTTTGTAGAATGGCTGGGCGGTCTGTGGACAAGTCTGTGGATGGCGGAAAATCCGCCGCGGGCCGCGCGCCGGTCGTGGCCGCGCTGGACCTGGGCCAGTCCAAGGTCGGCTGCTTCATCATGAAGCCGGACGGCGTGCGCCACGCCGACCGCACCATCCGCGTCGCGGGCGCGGGCCATGTGCAGTCGCGCGGCGTCCGCGGCGGCGGCATCGTCAACATGGACGAGGCGGCCCAGGCCATCGGCCATGCGGTCGAACGGGCCGAGCGCGCCGCCGGCTCGCCGGTCTCGGGGGTGGTGGTGACCACCGCCATCGGCCAGATGGCCAGCCATCGCGTCCAGGCCCGCGTCTCCCTCGGGGCCACTCCGGTCGGCGACGCCGACCTGGCCCGCGCCATCGCCATGGCCCTGGCCCAGATCCGCCTGCCCAACCGTCGGCCGATCCATGTGCTGCCGATCGCCTGGTCGGTCGACGGCGCGCGCGGCGTGCACGATCCGCGCTCGATGAAGGGCCATTCGCTGGGCCTCGACCTGCTGGTGGTGTCGATGGCCGAGAGCGCCTTCACCGCCCTGAGCCACTGCCTGGAGCTGGCCCACCTCGACCTGCAGGGGGTGGTGGCCGCGCCGGTGGCCTCGTCGCTGGCGGCGCTGGAGGACGACGAGATGGACCTCGGCTGCGTCTGCATCGACATGGGCGGCGGGGCGACCTCGGCGGCGGTGTGGGGCGGCCGCTCGCTGCTGCATATCGAGAGCCTGAATGTCGGCGGCGACCACGTCACCGCCGACATCGCCCGCGGCCTGTCGACCTCGCGGGCCGGGGCCGAGCGGCTCAAGACCCTGCACGGATCGGCCATGGCCTCGGCCAACGAGGACCGCGAGATGCTCGAGGCCCCGCCGCGCGGCGAGGATTCCTCGGCCGGGCCGGTGGTGGTGCCGCGGGCCATGCTGAAGACGGTGATCGCGCCCCGGGTCGAGGAGACGCTGGAGCTGCTGCGCGACCGGCTGCGCAACGCCGGGGTCGGGCTGGAGCCGGGCGCCGGCCTGGTGCTGACCGGCGGGGCCAGCCAGCTGAACGGGGTGCGCGAACTGGCGGTGCGGGTGTTCGACCGGCCGGTGCGGCTGGGCAAGCCGCAGCGGGCGCCGCACCTGGCCGACGCCGCCTCGGGTCCGGCCTTCTGCGCGGCCGCCGGGGTGCTGCTGCGCGCCGCCTACGGCCCGCGCGAGGCGGTGTCGGCCCGCAAGCTGATGTCGCGACAGATCACCGCCGCCGACGCGCCCCGCACGCACCGCGGCGGAATTGTGGCGCGGGCGGCGGGGTGGTTGCGGGAGAATCTCTGACAGGACCGCGGCGATCCGCCCGCCCCGCGCCCCCGCGCCTGCGATTTCGGTCTCGTGGCGCTGGTGTGTCCAGATTGTAACAGACAGGGCCCTGAATAGACGCCGATCCGTCACATTCGCTTGTCGGACCGGCCTTTGCTGATAGCGTGCCCGTTCAAGGCAGAGTTCGCCGCCCGGCGGGCCTTGCTTGTCGTTTTCATTCTCGGTTGGGGCCAATCAATGCTTCTCAAGCGCAAATTTCTCTTCGGCACGACGATCCTCGCGGGCGTCATGGCCGCCACGGCTCCGGCCCTGGCGCAGGACGGCCAGCCGACCGGCCGGGACGGTCAGGATGCGACCGAGGTCGAAGAGATCGTCGTCACCGGTTCGCGCATCCGTCGTGATCCGACCAATGCCCCGACCCCGCTGATCCAGGTCCCGCGCGAGGCGCTGCTTACGACCGGTCAATCGACCGTGATCGACTATCTGGCCACCATTCCGGCCCTGTCCAACTCGGTGGTGCCGTCCGACACCACGGGCGGCAACCTCAACGACGGCGGCCTGTCGCTGCCGAACCTGCGCAGCCTTGGCCCGGGCCGCACCCTGACCCTGGTCGACGGCCGCCGTCATGTCGGATCGCAGGCCGGCTCCCTGGCGGTCGACGTCGACGCCGTCCCGCGTCTGCTGATCGAGACCATCGAGATCGTCACCGGGGGCGCCTCGTCCATCTACGGCGCGGACGCCGTCTCGGGCGTGCTCAACTTCGTGCTGCGCAAGGATTTCGAAGGCCTGGAGATCGACGCCAACTACGGCATGATCAACCAGGACGGCCAGGCCAGCAAACGGGTCTCCGCCCTGATCGGCGAGAATTTCCTCGACGGCCGCCTCAACGTCTACGCCCACGGCGAGTATGAAGACATCGACGAGGTCCGCAGCCTCGATCTCGACTGGCTGAGAGCCGCCAATATCGGACCGTCGACCTTCGGCTTCGGCCTCGACGCCGATCCGGCGGCCACGCCATACGATGGCGACCTCGACACGGACGTTGTCGGCAACGCCCGGCGACTCGATCGCCCGCGCTGGGGGTCGACGACCCTGGCCAACGCCCAGCAGCCCAGCCCTCTGAACGACCCCGACGTGCCCTATTTCCGGTGCCTGGCCGTCAACAGCCCAAGCTGCTACAGCGTCGATCCGGCCAAGACCTGGTGGTTCGACGGCACGACGGCGCGCCTGGCCAATTTCGGTACGCGGGTCGGCAATACCGGGACGAACCGGGTCTTCAACGTCGGCGGGGACGGCGAGAATCCGGCGAATTTCGGCCAGGTCAGCCGGTCGCCCGAATCGACATCGCAGCGCTATCAGGTCGGGACCACCTTCGACATCCTGTCGAATGTGACGGCCTTCGCCGAATACAAATTCATCACCGAAGACACCTTCGACGTCTCCCAGCCGACCTTCTTCGACATCTTCCTGAACGACGACACCCGCCGGGCCGACCAGGCCAACCTGCTGCGCGGCACGACCCAGTTCGACCTCAGGTACTCGGACAACGCCTTCCTGCCGGAAAACCTGCGTGAAGCGATCCGCACCAATATGGTGACCAACTATTCGCCGCCGACCGCGACCTCGCCCGGCACGCCCCTGGCGCCGGTCCTGCGCCAATGGGCCGACCACCGCATCTTTGGCCCTGACCGGATGCAGACCAACACCCGCGAAATCAATCGCTTCGTCCTCGGCCTGAGGGGCGACCTGGACCAGCTGGCCTTCGTCAAGAACATCGATTGGGAAATTTCCTACGTCAACGGCACCCTGGACAACGTCAACAACGAGCGGGGCGTGGACAGCCAGCGCTTCGCCCTGGCGGCGGACGCGGTGCGCGACACCGCCGGCGTCCTGGGCACGCCCGGCGCCATCGTCTGCCGCTCCACCCTGCTGGCCGCCCAGAACGTGGCCATGGGCAACCTCGACGACCGGGTCCGCGGCGGCGATCTGCGCGACACCCAGTACGGCCGCGACTCCATCGCCCAGTGCGTGCCGCTGAACGTCTTCGGCGCCGGCAACCAGTCGGCCGAGGCCCTCGCCTATGTCGACGCCTCCATCAACGTCCGCGAGACCAACGAACAGGAACAGACCGTCGCCGTCGTCTCCGGCCAGCTGTGGGATTTCTGGGGCGCCGGTCCGATCGGCCTGGCGCTGGGCCTGGAGCGCCGCCGCGAATATACCGAGGGCATCGGCCGCAGCGCGGACACCGCCGGGCGTCTGCTGTTCCTGAACAGGGGGCCGGACTTCCCCGGCGCGGAGTATGAGAGCGACGAAGCCTTCGCGGAACTGTCGCTGCCCCTATTCCGGGACAGCTTCCTCGGCGAATACGCCGAACTCAGCGGCTCCTACCGCCAGGCCGACTACACCACCGTCGGCGAGGTCGAGGTCTATGGCGTCAACCTGGTCTACCGGCCGATCCAGGACATCGCCTTCAAGACCAGCTTCAACTCCTCGGTCCGGGTGCCGAACCTGGCCGAGAATTTCCGCCCGGCCAGCCAGACCTTCTTCAACGGCGTGGTCGATCCCTGCGCCACGGCCAACATCCTCGCCCAGAGCAATGCGGAGATCCGCAACAACCGGATCGCCAACTGCACGGCCTTGGCCCAGCAACAAGGTCTGACCTTCGACTTCGCCGGCGCCACCCCCACCAACACCGACGACTTCGTGCCGGTCTACACCTCGGGCGTCGCCGGCGTGAACGCGGGCAACCCCTTCCTGCGTCCCGAGGAGTCGGAGAGCTTCACCTTCTCCACCGTTCTGCAGCCCCGGTTCATTCCGAACCTGAGCATCATCCTCGACTACTACGAGATCGAGATCGACCAGGTGATCGCGGCGGTCAGCGCCCAGACCGCGGCCAACAACTGCGTCAACGGCTCGTCGCTCAACTCGGCCGCCTGCGCGACCATCTTCCGCCGCGACCCGACGCCGGGCCGCGAATTCTACATCGGCGCGCCGGCGGACGACCCGATCGGGGGCTTCATCCAGGGCTCGATCAACTATGCCGCCCTGACCACGCGCGGCCTCGACTTCACGGCGCGCTACGCCCTGGACCTCGAGGAGGTGACCGGCCGGAACTGGGGTCGTCTCGATTACTCGATCGGCGGCCTGTGGCTGATCGAGCAGGAGCAGTTCCTCAACTCCAACGACCCGACCGACGGCACTGAACTGTCCAGCACGGTGTTCTACCCGCGGGTCCGCTTCACCTCGTCGCTGACCTATGCGCCCACGGACACCGTCAGCGTCAACTGGACCGTGGACTGGCAAACCGCCCAGGACATCGTCCAGCGGCGCGACTTCGTCCGCAACGCCGACGCCCGCCCCGTCAAATATCTCGACACCGGCAATTTCGCCCGTCACGACTTCACGGTGCGGTGGAAGGTGCGCGACGATCTTTCGGTGCGAGCCGGCGTGGTCAACGCCTTCGACAACGATCCGCCGATCCAGCTCGGCCTCGCCACGACGAGCAATTTCGATCCGTTCGGCCGGCGCTTCTTCTTCGGCCTGAACTATCGTCCCTGGTAGGATACGGCGACCTGAAGACGGAAAGGGCGGCTCGCGAGAGCCGCCCTTTTTGCCTGTCCACAGCGGAGAATCTGCGGCGAAGGTTAACGAAATCCGTGGCTCCGGACCCGACTCAGCCTATCCGGTAACACTTGCTTAAGCGGATGGGGTGTTTCCTTAACGCGCTCATAACCAATGCGATTCGGCGGGGCTTTCGCATCTGGAACTGCAGGGCAGGGTCGGAATTCAAGGTCGGAACATATGTCTCTCTCGCTGGTGCGTCCGCAACATACGGAATTGAAGCCCCGCATCGTCGTCTTCGGCGTCGGCGGCGCCGGCGGCAACGCCGTCAACAACATGATCGACGCCGGCCTCGATGGGGTCGAGTTCGTGGTCGCCAACACCGACGCCCAGCACCTGTCGTTCGCCAAGACCGACCGCCGCATCCAGCTGGGCGAGACCATCACCCAGGGCCTCGGCGCCGGCGCCCACCCCGAGGTCGGCATGAACGCCGCCGAGGAGTCGGCCGAGGAGATCTACGGCCACCTCGACGGCGCCCACATGGTCTTCATCACCTGCGGCATGGGCGGCGGCACCGGCACCGGCGCCGCGCCGGTCATCGCCAAATGCGCCCGCGACCGCGGCATCCTGACCGTCGGGGTGGTGACCAAGCCCTTCACCTTCGAGGGCCGCCACCGCATGCGCCTGGCCGAGGCCGGCATCGCCGAGCTGCAGCGCTATGTCGACACCCTGATCGTCATCCCCAACCAGAACCTGTTCCGGGTCGCCAATGAGCGCACCACCTTCGCCGACGCCTTCGGCATGGCCGACCAGGTGCTGCACTCGGGCGTGCGCTCGAT
>NZ_CALMZS010000172.1 GCF_937870815.1 uncultured Brevundimonas sp. | reverse complement strand
GGGTTGTCACCAAACGGCCTCATCTGGCGCCCCCGTTTCGGCAGGGGCCGGATGCTCCGCGCGGAGGTCGAGAGTTTGGAGCCTGCGGACCCAGCCCCGGACGCCATCCGCTGGATTGGACGCGGCGAGGCCCTGGCCCGCCTCGGGGTCAAGAGCCAGACCCTCTATGCCTATGTCAGCCGCGGACGTATCGCCGCCCGGCCCGATCCTTCGGATCCGCGCCGCAGCCTCTACGCCGTTCAGGACATCGCCCGGCTGAGCGGAGAGGCCGTCGATGACCATCGGATCGCCGAGCGACCCATTCCCCGGTCGGCCGGCCGGGGCGAGGCCGAGATCTGTTCCGGTCTGACGGTGATCGCCGGCGGCCGGCTGTTCTATCGCGGTCTGGACGCGTGCCAGCTGGCCGAGACGGCGACGCTTGAAGACGTGGCCCGCCGCCTTTGGGACGCGCGGGCGGTCAATCCGTTCGCCGAGGTCCGGCCCCGCGTCGGCGCCGTGCCCGGTGGTTCGATCCGGGCGCGGCTGTTCGCGGCCCTGGCCCGGCGCGCCGAGGAGGATGCCGACCCCAAGGCCCGCACCGTCGAGGCCCTGCGGCTGGAATGCACCCGGGTGCTGGACGAGGCGATCGACGCCGCCGCGGGTTCGGGTCCGCGCCTGTTCCTGCACCAGCGGCTGGCGCGGTCGTGGAAGACGCCCGAGCGCGATGCCCACCTGATCCGTCGCGCCCTGGTGTTGGCGGCGGACAATGAGATGAACGCGGCGGTTCTGGCGACTCGGGCCGCGGCCGACGGTGGGGCGGCTCCGGCGGCGGCGGCTTTCGCCGGCCTGCTGACCCTGACCGGCTCGGACATGATGGCCGAGCTGACCCGGGCCTCCGACTGGGTTGTGGCCGTGCGCCGCCAGGCCACGGACGCGGCGCGCCGGGCCCATGCGGCGGGCGGGTTGGCGGGGTTCGGCAGCCTCGACTATCCGGCCGGTGATCCCCGTGCGGCGGCCCTGATGGCATCGACCGACCTGCCTTCCGACCTGGTCCGGGCGGTGCAGGAGGGCGAGGCCGCGACCGGCCGGCCCGCGAATTTCGGCCTCGCCCTGGCGGTCATCGCCCGGCGGCTGGAACTGCCGCGGGACGCCGCCGGGGACCTGTTCCTGCTTGGCCGGCTGGCCGGACTGCTGGGTCACGCCCTGGATGAGGCGACGAACGGCTCGCCTATCCGGGCCCGGCTGCGCTATGTGGGACCCGAACCGGGCGCGCACTGACGGCCCATAGTCTTTGAGGGACTGCGTGGCGGACTGGATTGGGGCGGTCATCCTGGGACTGGTCGAGGGCCTGACCGAGTTCATTCCAGTGTCCTCGACCGGACATCTGCTGCTGGCCAAGGAAGCCCTGGGGCTGTCCAACACCCCGTGGGACACCTTCATCGTCATGATCCAACTGGGGGCCATCCTGGCGGTGGTGGCGGTCTATTTCGCCCGCCTGTGGAAGGTGCTGCTGGCCTTGCCGGGCCAGGATCCCGCGGCGAGACGTTTCGCTATATCCGTATTGCTGGCCTTCTTTCCCTCGGCGGTTCTCGGTCTGCTGTTCCACGACTTCATCAAGGACGTTCTGTTCAACACCACCATTGTCTGCGTCACCCTGATCGTCGGCGGGGTCGCCCTGATCGTGCTGGAGCGCTGGTCGGATGCGGGAACGATGGGGCTGCGGCGTCGGGTGAGGGACGGGGTGGTCACCCTGGAGCAGCGTGAGCTGACCGTGGACGCAATGACGCTGTCCTGGAGGACCGCCCTGGGCGTCGGTCTGTGGCAGTGCCTGTCCATCATTCCGGGCGTGTCGCGCAGCGGCGCCACCATCGTCGGCGGTTTGCTGCTGGGCGTCGAAAAGAAGGCGGCGGCCGAGTTCTCGTTCTTTCTGGCGATCCCGACCATGGTCGGCGCCTTCGCCCTGGATTTCTGGTCGAGCCGTGAACTCATCACCAACGATGTCGCCGGCCTGATCGCGATCGGATTCGTGGTGTCCTTCATCAGCGGCCTGTTCGTGGTCCGCTTCCTGGTGGATTTCGTCGGCCGCTACGGCTTCGCGCCGTTTTCGGCGTGGCGGATCCTGGTCGGAATCGTGGGCCTGCTGGCGATCTGGCTCTACTGAGCCTTCAGGTCGCGGGCGCGTCGGCGAACTGGCCGCCGCGCCGATAGCGCCAGAGATAGGATGGGGCGATGGCCTCGATGCCGGTCGGCTCTATGCCCAGGGCAGCGAGGCCCTCGGCGCCGTCGGCGACGACATTGTCGCTTTCCAGCAGCACCACCTGATCGCGGGTCAGCACCGGGGCGATGCCGACCATGGCGGTCAGCTGGGCCATGGAGCCGATGGCGCGGGCGGCGAAGAAGGGCAGGGGGATGAGGCCGAAGCTGCGGTAGGTCTCGCGCCGGATCAGTTTCAGAATGTCCTCGAAGGTCATCACCGCCGGCCCGCCCAGTTCGAAGGTGCGGCCCGCGGCCTCGGGGGCCGCCGCGGCGCGGGCGATGGCCTCGGCGACGTCGGCGACATAGACCGGCTGGAACCGGGTCTGGCCGCCGCCGATCAGCGGCAGGGCCGGGGCCATCGAGGCCAGGGCGGCGAAGCGATTGAGGAAGCCGTCGCCGGCCCCGAAGATCACGGACGGTCGGATCACCACCGCGTCCGGCTTGACCTCGCGCACCGCCATCTCGGCCGCGGCCTTGGACAGGGCATAGTCCGACCGGCTCTCGGGGTTGGCGCCGAGGGCCGAGACCTGGACGAGGCGCGCGACGCCTCCGGCCGCACAGGCTTCGGCGATGTTGCGCGCGCCCTCGACGTGCAGGGCGTGGAAACTGCGCCGGCCCGATTCGTACAGAATCCCGACCAGATTGATCGCCGCGTCGGCGCCCCGCAGGGCGGCCTCGACATCGGCGGGGCGGGTCACGTCGCAACGGACGGACTGGAGTTGGCCGACCGTGCCCGAGGTCTGCAGCTTGTACGCCCGGTCGGGGCGGCGGCAGGCGATGCGCACGCGCCAGCCGCGCCGGGCCAGCGCCTGGACCAGCTGGCTGCCGACGAAACCGGAGCCGCCGAAGACGGTGACCAGGCCTGGGGCGACTTCGTTCATGGCGGGCTCCGAAACGCGGCGGCGGGACAAGGGCAACCTCCGACGCGCCGGGGATTAGACGATGGCCGCCGCGCTCGCAACGCAAAGGCCGCAAATCCCCTGTTGACCGCCCCCGGACCCTGCCTTAAGGGTCCGCGCCTTCCGGGCGGAAACGCGTGCAAGCGCGAAACGTCTGGGCCCAGGTGGCGGAATTGGTAGACGCGCTGGCTTCAGGTGCCAGTGATAGAAATGTCGTGGAGGTTCGAGTCCTCACCTGGGCACCAATATTG
>NZ_CALMZS010000171.1 GCF_937870815.1 uncultured Brevundimonas sp. | reverse complement strand
GCCCTCTACCAGCGGCTCGCGCAGGGGCTGGAGGGCACGGCGATGGCCAGCTTCTCGCATCTGCCGGCCGAGGACCGCTGGGCGCTGGCCTTCTATGTCGGCCGCTTCGCCTTCACCGACGCCGAAGCGGCCGAGGGCAAGCGCCTGTGGGACGGCGATCCGGCGGTCCGCGCGGCCTTCCCCGACCTGGCCGCCCTCACCCAGACCACGCCGGCCGAGCTGGCCACCCGCCTCGGCGAACCCCGCGCGCGGGCCCTGACCGCCTATCTGCGACGTCATCCCGAGGCGGCGGCGCGCCCGACCGGATCGACGCTGACCCTCGCGCGGACGCGCCTTGCGGAAAGCGAGGCCGCCTATCGCCGGGGCGACCGCAAGGCGGCGACGGACCTGGCGCTATCCGCCTACCTCGATGGCGTCGAGCCGATCGAGCCGGCCCTGGGCGCCCGGGACGGCGCCCTGCTGCGCCGGGTCGAGACCGCCATGACCGAGCTGCGCGTCTCAATCGGCCGGGGCGCGCCCGCCCAGGAGGTCGCGGACCGGGTCGCCCGTGCGAACGCCCTGCTGGACACGGCCGAGCGGGCCCTCGCGCCCCAGGAGGCGGACAATCTCGCCAGCTTCCTCGGCGCCTTCACCATCCTGCTGCGCGAAGGGCTGGAAGCCCTCCTCATCGTGGTGGCGATGATCGCCTTCCTGAGGAAGGCCGAGCGGCCCGAGGTGCTGCGCTATGTCCACGGCGGCTGGGTGGCCGCGCTGGTCGCCGGCGGCGCCACCTGGGCGGCCGCGACCTTCTTCATCTCCATCAGCGGCGCCAGCCGGGAGCTGACCGAAGGCTTCGGCTCGCTTCTGGCGGCCGTGGTGCTCGTCTCGGTCGGCATCTGGATGCACGGCAAGTCGCACGCGGACGCCTGGCAGACCTATATCCGCGACAAGCTCTCCGCAGCGCTGTCGAAGCGATCGGCCTGGTTCCTGTTCCTGCTGGCCTTCGTCGTGGTCTACCGCGAGGTCTTCGAGACCATCCTGTTCTATGCGGCGATCTGGAGCCAGGGCGGCCATCTCGGCATGCTGGCCGGCGCCCTTACGGCGGTGGCCATCCTGGCCGTGGTGGCCTGGGCCTTGCTGGCCTACAGCAAGCGCCTCCCGATCGGCCGGTTCTTCTCGCTGAGCTCGATCCTCATGGCCATCCTGTCGGTCGTCCTCGTCGGCAAGGGGGTGGCGGCGCTGCAGGAAGCGGGCTGGCTCGACGTGCACCCGGGCGCCTGGGTCCCCCGCCTCGAGCTTCTCGGCCTCTATCCCACGGTCGAAGGCCTGGCCGTTCAGCTTCTGACGATTGCTATCCTCGTGGTCGGCTTCTCCCGGCATGCGGCGCCGAGGCGCGCGCGCCCAGCTTCTTGAGCGGGCGTCTCCGTCCGAGGCCCTAACTGCGGCCCGGCGGGGTTTCAGAGCTGCTTGGCGCCGATAGCCGTGCGGTCCGCGGATACCCAAGGTGCGGGGCTGCAGCCAATGGCGTTCGAGCGAATGCCCAGGTGCGGAGATTAGGCGCCCTATTCTCCGCACTTGGCGCGGAGAATAGCCTTGCTCTTGCGGCGAATAACGCCCATATTCTCCGCAGGGAGTGCGGGGAATGACGCAATACATCCACGAGATCGATGGCTGGCCGCGTCTGGACTGGCGCGCTGACGCGCTTGCCGATCGCCTCGCAGCCGTCCGCCATCGCCAGGGCCTTCTGCTTGGCCGGATGCACACGCTCGGCTTCGATCTCCGCGCTGAAGCCGTCCTCGAGACCCTTACCGAAGACGTCCTGAAATCCAGCGAGATCGAAGGCGAGCTGCTCGACAAGGATCAGGTGCGATCCTCGATCGCCCGCCGCCTCGGCATGGATATCGGGGCCCTCGCTCCCGCGGACCGCAACGTCGAGGGCGTCGTCGAAATGATGCTCGACGCGACCCAGAACTTTGCGTCTCCGCTTACCGAGGAACGACTGTTCGCCTGGCACGCCGCCCTGTTTCCGACCGGGCGCAGCGGCATGACCAAGATAGTCGTAGGCGCCTGGCGCAACGAGAGCTCCGGCCCGATGCAGGTCGTCTCAGGCCCTTTCGGACGGGAGCGCGTGCACTATGAAGCGCCCCCCGCCGCCCGTTTGCAGGACGAGATGCGGGCGTTCCTCGACTGGTTCAACGGCGAGCCGCGGACTGACCCGGTCCTCAAGGCCGCGATCGCCCACCTGTGGTTCGTGACCATCCACCCGTTCGACGACGGGAACGGCCGGATCGCGAGGGCGATCGCCGACATGGCGCTCGCCCGCTCCGAGAAAAGCGCCCAGCGCTTCTACAGCATGTCCGCCCAGATCCGGCTGGAGCGCAAAGACTACTACGCCACCCTGGAGACGACCCAGAAAGGCGCGCTCGATGTGACCCTCTGGCTGGACTGGTTCCTCGGCTGCCTCGATCGCGCGTTCGACGGCGCGGAAGCCACCCTGACCCATGTGATGCGCAAGGCGCGCTTCTGGGAGGCGCTCGCAGGTCAGACGTTGAGCGAGCGCCAGAGCACGGTCATCAACCGGCTGCTCGACGGCTTCGAAGGCAAGCTCACCTCGACCAAATGGGCCGTGCTGACGAAGTCCTCGCCCGACACGGCCTTGCGCGACATCAACGATCTGATGGACCGTGGAATCCTTGTGAAGGATGACGGCGGCGGACGCAGCACGAGCTACTCCCTGGTCGATCGAGGATAGGCGGCTCCACATCGCGTCGGCGGAGCCACCACATCGGGCGGCTCCGCCCGAGCGGGCGCGTCTCGACAGGGATGATGCAACTCGCCAGTTCTGGCGAGTTACCGCCGAAAACCTGCTTATTTCGCCAGAAGTGGCGAGTTACGACCTTCGCAAACCTTGCGACGCCTCAAGGCGCCGCCGAGGCGCCAGGTCAGCGTCCGTAGGAAGCTGGGAAGCCCCTGAACATCAACGCGAGGCGCGGGGTTGTTCGTCGTGCTCAAGGCGACGTCAGGCCTGACGGGCGATGGCGATGGCGGAGAGATCTGAGGCGGCATCGACCGGAACCCCGGCCGCCTTGCGCTCCGAATAGCGGTCCACGAGCTGGACGGCGTGCGGCCGGGTCAGGACGGTGAAGCGCACCAACTCCTCCATCACGTCGACGATGCGCTCATAGTAGGCCGAGGGCTTCATCCGGCCGGCCTCGTCGAACTCCTGGAAGGCCTTGGCCACGCTCGACTGGTTCGGGATGGGGATCATTCGCATCCAGCGTCCGAGCAGGCGCAGGGTGTTGACGGCGTTGAAGCTCTGCGATCCGCCGGACACCTGCATGACGGCGAGCGTCCGGCCCTGGGTCGGGCGCATCCCGCCCAGGCTCAACGGCAGGTGATCGATCTGCAGCTTCATGACGCCGGAGACCTGGCCGTGCCGTTCCGGACTGCACCAGACCATGCCCTCCGACCAGAAGGCGTGCTCGCGCAACTCGCGCACCGCCGGGTGGTCGTCGTCGACGGACGCGCCCGGCAGGGGGAGGTCGGAGGGGTCGAAGATGCGGGTTTCGCATCCCATCCGTCGCAGCAGGCGGGCCGCTTCCTCGACGCAGAGACGCGAGTAGGACCGCTCGCGCAGCGACCCGTAGAGAAGCAGGATGCGCGGCGGGTGGTCGTGCGGGCCCAGGCCGCGGGCCGGATCGGCGGACAGATAGGCCGCGTCCAGAGCCGGAAGATGTTCCTGATCCGGCAGCGATCGCAGGCGGGCGAAGGTCATCACAGGTCCTTGGTCAGATAGGCGGCCGATGCCGGGCAGAGGTCCGCGAACTCGCGGGTTCGCCGGATCGCGGCGCGCGGCTTCCCGATCGGCGGCGAGGAAGCCGTGTCGGGTGAAGAAGGGTTCGGCCGTGGTCGTGAGCAGATGGAGACGTTCGCCGCCCAGGTCCCGGGCGACGCTCTCGGCGGCGGCCAGCAGCCGGCTTCCCAGACCTCGCCCCCTTCCGGCCCGCGAGCACGACCAGGGAGCGAAGCAACAGATCCCGCCCCTCACCTTCCAGCCCCACATAACCCGTCAGGGCGCCGTAGTGGTCGGCGCTGAAGTAGCGGCCGGCGCCCGGCTCCGGCAGGCCCGCGCCTCGCAGGGTCGCGAGCAGGCCGGCGTCATCGGCGTCCAGGAGATGCAGACTGACCATCAGCCGGCGTCCTTCGGCGGGGCCGTGTCCGGGAACCAGCGCCGGCCCATCCAGAGCGCCACCGAGACCAGCAGGATCAGCACCGGCACCTCGACCAGGGGGCCGATGACGGCCGCGAAGGCGACCGGCGAGGTCAGTCCGAACGCCGCGATGGCCACCGCGATGGCCAGCTCGAAATTGTTCGAGGCCGCGGTGAAGGCCAGGGCGGTGGTGCGCGGATAGTCGGCCTCGATCAGCCGCCCCATGAGGAAGCTGACCACGAACATGACGAGGAAGTAGATCGTCAGCGGAATGGCGATGCGCAGCGCATCCAGCGGCAGGGCCACCACCTCGCCGCCCTTGAGGCTGAACATCACCACGATCGTGAACAGCAGGGCGATCAGGGTGATCGGTCCGATGCGCGGCAGGAAGCGGCGCTCGTACCAGTCCGCGCCCCGGCGGGCGATCAGGCTGCGCCGGGTCAGGAACCCGGCCAGGAAGGGAAGACCGAGGTAGACCAGCACCGCGCCGGCGATGGTCCAGACGCTGACGTCCACCACGCTGCCCTGCAGCCCGAGCAGGGGCGGCAGGACCGTGAGGAACACCCAGGCATAGAGGCTGAAGAACAGGATTTGGAAGATCGAGTTGAAGGCGACGAGACCGGCCACATACTGGTTGTCGCCCCGCGCCAGCTGGTTCCAGACCAGCACCATGGCGATGCAGCGCGCCAGGCCGATCAAGATGACGCCGGTCATG
>NZ_CALMZS010000170.1 GCF_937870815.1 uncultured Brevundimonas sp. | reverse complement strand
CTCCCTTTCGCCCGGCCGCATGAGCAGGGCCGGGCATGGGCGGGGAAGGCGGACGCCGGCGACGGCGTCCGCCTTTTCATGTCCCCATGCGCAAGACGGGGGCAGGTCCGCGTCCCGTCCACCGCCGACCGGGTGAAGACCCCGCGCCGTCTCACACCATCAGCCGCTTCATCAGCTCGGCCGTCGACGGATCCAGCCCTCCGGACGGCTCCCCCGCCCGCACGTCTTCCAGGATCGCCCTGGCCAGCACCTTGCCCAGTTCGACGCCCCACTGGTCGAAGCTGTTGACGTCCCAGATCACCCCCTCGACGAAGGTCTTGTGCTCGTAGAGGGCGATCAGGGCGCCGACCGCCTCGGGGGTCAGGGCGTCCATCAATATCGTCGTGGAGGGCCGGTCGCCGGGGAAGGTCCTGTGCGGGGCCAGCCGGTCGGCCTCGGCCGCATCGGCGCCGGCGGCGATCAGCTCGGCCCGGGCCTCGGCCCCGGTCTTGCCGACCATCAGGGCCTGGGCCTGGGCCAGGGCGTTCGACCACAGCGGCGCGTCGCCCTCGCGCGCGTCCACCGCGCCGTCCGAGGTGTGCCGCACCACGATGAATTCGGCCGGGACCACCTGCGGGCCCTGGTGGATCTGCTGGAAGAAGGCGTGCTGGCCGTTGGTGCCCGGCTCGCCGAACACGATCGGGCCGGTGGCGGTGTCGACCGGCGAGCCGTCGCGCTTCACCCGCTTGCCGTTCGACTCCATCTCCAGCTGCTGCAGGAAGGCCGGCAGGCGGCGCAGGCCGTGGGCGTAGGGGGCCACCGTGCGGGCGTGACGGCCGCGGCCCTCGACATTGTAGACCTGCGCCAGAGCCAGCAGCACCGGGGCGTTGCGCTCCAGATCGGCGGTCAGGAAATGCGCGTCCATGGCCCGGGCCCCGGCCAGCACCCGCTCGAACACGTCCCAGCCCAGCGCCACCGCCACGGACAGGCTGACCGCCGACCACAGCGAATAGCGGCCGCCGACCCAGTCGCGGAAGCCGAAGGTGCGGCCGCAGCCCCAGGCGCCGGCCTTCTCCGGCGCGGCGGTGACGCCGATCAGGTGGCGCGCCATCCGCTTGGCGGAAAGGCTCTCCGCCAGCCAGGCCTTGGCCAGGTCGGCGTTGGCCAGGGTCTCCTGGGTGGTGAAGGTCTTGGAGACGACCACCACCAGGGTGGTCTCCGGATCCAGCCCGGCCAGGGCCTCGCCCATGTCGCGCGGATCGATGTTGGCCACGAAGCGCAGGTCGATGGTCGGCTCCAGCGGCCGCAGCGCGTCCCACAGCAGGCGCGGCCCGAGGTCCGAGCCGCCGATGCCGATGTGGACGATGGCGGCGAACGGCTGTTTGGCCCCGCCGGTCTCGGCCCCGGAGCCGATGTCGGCGGCGAATTTCGCCATCTCCGCGCGGGTCGCCGCCACCGCTTTCGAGACCGGCTCGCCCAGCGCCCGGAAATCGGCGTCGTCGGCGGCGCGCAGGGCCGGGTGCAGCACGGCCCGGCCTTCGGTGTTGTTGACCGCCTCGCCGCCGAACAGGGCCGCCCGCCGTCCCTCGATGTCGCAGGCGCGGACCAGGTCCAGCGCGGCCTCGAACCCCTCGGCGGTCCAGCTCTGCTTGGACAGGTCGAGATACAGGCCGGCCGCCTCGACGCCCATCCGTTCGGTGCGGCGGGGATCGGCCGCGAACTGGTGGACGATGCGCGTGCCGGCGTCCTTGCGCGCGACGGCGCGGAGCATCTCCAGGGCCTGCGAGCGGGCGGTCATGGGCGGACTCCGGGCGAGGGGGAGGGTAAACCCTCGTTTACGGGTGGGGCGTAAGCCGGTTCAACGCCGAAACCGCGATTCGGCCAAACAAATGAGGTCCGCCATGTCCTGCGGCGTCGCCCTGGCCGTCTCCCTGCTGCTCTCCGACCCCACCGTGGCCGCGGCCGCGGCCCGGCCGCCGGCCGCCGCCGACGCCCCGGTCTCCGTCGCCGGCGAGCCCCTGTTCGCCGACATCGTCGCCCGCTCCGGCGTGCTGCGCGGCGAGGTCCAGGCCTGGATGGCGGCCGGCGCCGCTGATCGGCCCGACTTCTTCGCCGGGCCCGATTTCGCCGGCTTCAGGGCCCGCGCCGCCGAACTCGCCGCGCTGGACATGCAGGGCCATCTGGTCCTCAAGGCGCGCGGTGTCGACGGCGACCTGAAATGCATCCTGCGCGGCATCGCCGAGGACATTCCGGTCAAGCTCGGGGCCGTGGAGGCGGCCTCCAGCCCGGCCGAACGCCGCGTCGCCCTGGACGAGCTCCACTATCTGCTCGACGACAATGTCGAGGTCATCACCGCCCCGCCGCAGCCGGAGGTGTGATCCCTCTCCCCATGGGAGAGGGACCGCTAGGTCCCTGAGCCGGCGTCCTCCAGCGCCTCGATCACCACCCCCTCGGTGAGCAGCTGCGGCAGGATGCGCGGCTGCGCCTCGCCGGGCGTGTAGACCAGGTAGAGCGGCACGCCCGAGCGGCGGTGGCGCTCCAGTTCGGCGGTGATGGCGTCGTCGCGCAGGGTCCAGTCGCCGACCAGATAGACGGCGTCGGCGGCGCGGAACGCCTCGGTCGTTCGCGGCGAGGTCAGGGCGCCCGCCTCATTGATCTTGCAGGTCACGCACCAGTCGGCGGTGAAATTGACCAGCACCGGCCGGCCCTCGGCCAGGGCCGCGTCCACCGCCGCGGCCGACCATGGCGCGGCGGCGGGTCCGTTGCCGGGCGCGGCCGCCGTTCCGGGGGCGGCGGTCGGCAGGCGCGCGGCCACGG
>NZ_CALMZS010000169.1 GCF_937870815.1 uncultured Brevundimonas sp. | reverse complement strand
AGCAGCTTCTTCTTGCGGGTGGCGTCGCCGCCGTAGCATTTGGAGGTCACGTCCTTGCGCAGGGCGCGGACGGTCTCGCGGGCGATGATCTTGCCGCCGATGGCCGCCTGGATGGGGATCTGGAACAGGTGGGGCGGGATCAGCTCCTTCATCTTCTCGACCATGCCGCGGCCGCGGGTCTCGGCGCGGTTGCGGTGGACCAGCATCGACAGGGCGTCGACCGGCTCGGCGTTGACGAGGATGCTCATCTTGACCAGGTCGCCGGGCTTGTAGTCGGTCAGCTCATAGTCGAACGAGGCATAGCCCTTGGAGATGGATTTCAGCCGGTCGTAGAAGTCGAAGACGACCTCGTTGAGGGGCAGTTCGTAGACCACCAGGGCGCGGGCCCCGACGTAGCTGAGCTCGACCTGGGCGCCGCGGCGGTCCTGGCACAGCTTGATGACGCCGCCGAGGTATTCGTCGGGGGTCAGGATGGTGGCCTTGATCCACGGCTCGCTGATTTCGAGGATCTGCATCACGTCGGGCAGGTCGGCCGGATTGTGCAGGTCGATCTCGGAGCCGTCGCGCAGCCTGATCTTGTAGACCACCGAGGGGGCGGTGGCGATCAGGTCGAGGTTGAACTCGCGGCTGAGCCGCTCCTGGATGATCTCGAGATGGAGCAGGCCGAGGAAGCCGCAGCGGAAGCCGAAGCCGAGGGCGGCCGAGGACTCCATCTCATAGGTGAAGCTGGCGTCGTTGAGGCGCAGCCGGCCGATGGCGGCGCGCAGGTCCTCGAAATCGGCGGCGTCGACCGGGAACAGGCCGCAGAACACCACCGACTGGACCTCCTTGAAGCCCTTGAGCGGCTCGGCGGTGGGCTTCTTCTCGTCGGTGATGGTGTCGCCGACGGCGGCGTGGGCGACCTCCTTGATCTGGGCGGTGATGAAGCCGACCTCGCCGGGGCCGAGCTGGTCGACCGGGGTGTTCTTCGGCAGGAAGACGCCGACCCGGTCGATCAGATGGGTCGAGCCGTTCTGCATCATCCGGACCCGCTGGCCGGCCCGGAGCACGCCGTCGAACACCCGGACCAGGACGACGACGCCGAGGTAGGGGTCGTACCAGGCGTCGACCAGCAGGGCCTTGAGCGGGGCGTCGGCGTCGCCCTTCGGGGCCGGCAGGCGGGTGACGATGGCCTCGAGCACCTCCTCGATGCCGAGCCCCGACTTGGCGCTGCACAGCACGGCCTCGGAGGCGTCGATGCCGATGACGTCCTCGATCTGCTCGCGCACCCGCTCGGGCTCGGCGGCGGGCAGGTCGATCTTGTTCAGGACCGGGACGATCTCGTGATTGTTGTCGATGGCCTGGTAGACATTGGCCAGGGTCTGGGCCTCGACCCCCTGGGAGGCGTCGACGACCAGCAGGGAGCCCTCGCAGGCGGCCAGCGAGCGGCTGACCTCATAGGCGAAGTCGACGTGGCCCGGCGTGTCCATCAGGTTGAGGACATAGTCGAGCCCGTCCCTGGCCCTGTAGTTCAGGCGCACCGTCTGGGCCTTGATGGTAATCCCCCGTTCCTTCTCGATGTCCATGGAATCAAGGACTTGCGCCGACATCTCCCGGGCCGTCAGCCCGCCGGTGTGCTGGATCAGCCGGTCGGACAGGGTCGATTTGCCGTGGTCGATGTGGGCGACCACGGAAAAATTCCGGATGCGTTCGATGGGAGGGGTCGTCATGGCCGCGCCGGTAGCACGGCGGGGCCGGATCGCCAACGCGGGCGGCGGCCGGGCCGCGGATTACATCGCCGTAAGGCGGCCGATTCGCGTTTGAGAAGCCTCCGCGGAACCGCTATTCAACCGTCGATGACAAGGCGGCCGCACCGGCCGGCGCGCCCGGGCGCGGCCCGGTTTCCGGACGCCCCAGGGGGTTCAGACGTGGCGACCATGATGCGGAACATTCGGGCCGGTGCGGTGGTCCTGGGCCTGGCCCTGGCCGGCTGCGGCGGCGACAAGGCCGCCCGCGAGGCCGAGGCCAGGGCGGCCGAGGGACGCCAGGCCGGGCAGAGCGTGACGGTGGCGACCGCCGCGCTGCGCAACCTGCCGCGCACCGTCACCGCCTCGGGGACCGTCTCGGCCTGGGAAGATGTGCCGGTCGGGGCCGAGACCGGCGGCCTGACCGCCACGGCCGTCCATGTCGACGAGGGCTCGTACGTGCGGCAGGGCCAGCCGCTGGTCCAGCTGAACGACGCCCTGCTGACGGCCCAGCTGCGCCAGCGGCAGGCGGCGGTGCAGACCGCCGAGGCCAACGCCGACCGCGACCAGGCGGCGCTGGACCGGGCCGAGGAGCTGAAGGCGCGCGGCTTCCTGAGCCAGGCCTCGCTGGACACGGCGCTGGCCAACCGGCGGTCGTCCGACGCCAGCCTGGCGGCGGCGCGGGCGGCCCTGTCCGAGACCCGGACGCGGCTGGCCCAGGCCACCATCCGGGCCCCGGTGTCCGGCCTGGTGATCAGCCGCAAGGTGACCCGCGGCCAGATCGTGTCGCCCGGCGCCGAACTGTTCCGCATCGTCCGCGACGGCCGGCTGGAGCTCGACGCCCAGGTGCCGGAGACCGACCTGGGGCTGGTCCGGGCCGGCCAGGGCGCGGTGATCTCGTCCGACCAGGTCGGCGAGACGACGGGCACGGTGCGCATCGTCACGCCCGAGGTCGATCCGCAGACCCGGCTGGGCGTGGCCCGCATCGCGCTGACCGGCGGCGGCTTCCGGCCGGGCATGTTCGGCCGCGCCCGCATCCAGGTGGGGGCCCAGCCGGCCGTGACCGTGCCGACGGCGGCGGTGCTGTACCGCGAGAACCGGGCCGGGGTGTTCGTGATGGGAGCCGACGGCCGCGCCCGCTTCCGGCCCGTGACGGTGCTGTCGCGCACCACCGACCAAACCGCCGTGACCGGCGTCGACGCCGGAGCCCGGGTGGTGGTCGAGGGGGCGGGCTTCCTCGGCGAGGGCGACCGCGTCACCGTCGCGGCCGCTCCCGTCGCCGCGGCGAAGAGATAGGGCCCGGCCATGAGGAACATCTCGTCCTGGGCGATCCGGAATCCGATTCCGATCATCCTGCTGTTCGTGCTGTTGACGGTGGCCGGCGTCATCTCCTTCATGGGGATGCGGATCAACGACAACCCGGACATCGACTTCCCGCTGGTCGTCGTCTCGGCCGGCCGCCCCGGCGCCGCGCCGAGCGAGATGGAGGTCCAGGTCACCCGGCTGATCGAGGATTCGGTCGCCGGCCTGTCGGGCGTGCGCCACATCAACTCCCAGGTCACCGACGGCAGGTCGGTGACCAGGATCGAGTTCGAACTGGGCACCGACACCGAGCGGGCCACCAACGACGTCCGCAACGCCATGAGCGGGCTGCGCGGCGCGCTGCCGCGGGACATGCTGGAGCCGGCGGTCCAGCGCATCGACATCACCGGCAATCCCCTGATCACCTGGGTGGTGCGCTCGCCGACGATGACGCCCGAGCAGATCAGCTGGTTCATCGACAACGAGGTCAGCCGCGAGCTGCTGGCCGTTTCCGGGGTCGGCGAGGTCAACCGCCGCGGCGGGGTCGATCGCGAGATCCGCGTCGAACTGGATTCCGACCGGCTGGCCTCGTTCGGCCTGACCGCCGCCTCGGTCAGCCAGGCGCTGACGGCGGTGAACAGCGACCTGCCCGGCGGGCGGGTGACCATCTCGGGCTCGGAACGGGCCATTCGCGCGCTGGGCGCGGCCGGTTCGATCGAACAGCTGCGCGAGACGCTGGCGCCGCTGCAGAACGGCCGCACGGTCCGGCTGGGCGACCTGGGGACCGTCGAGGACCACTGGAGCGAGCCGCGCCGGCTGGCCCGCTACGACGGCCAGGAGGCGGTGACGTTCAACTTCCTGCGCTCGCGCAGCGGCAGCGAGGTCAAGGTCGCCGAGAAGGTGCGCGAGCGCGTCGCCGAGATCGACGAACGGCATCCGGAGCTGACCATCGCCCAGGTCCATTCCAATGTGAAGTATATCGAGGAGAGCTATCTCGCCTCGATCGAGGCCCTGCTGCTGGGCGCGGTCCTGGCGGTCGTGGTGGTGTTCATCTTCCTGCGCGACTGGCGGGCGACGCTGATCACGGCGACGGCCATGCCGATGTCGCTGATCCCGACCTTCGCCGTGCTGGGCCCGCTGGACCAGTCGCTGAACGGGGTGACCCTGCTGGCCCTGTCGCTGACCATCGGCATCCTGGTCGACGACGCCATCGTCGAGATCGAGAACATCGTCCGCCACATGCGCAACGGCAAATCCCCGTACAAGGCCTCGATGGAGGCGGCCGACGAGATCGGCCTGGCCGTGGTGGCGACCACCGCCACCATCATCGCCGTGTTCGCGCCGGTCGGCTTCATGCCGGGCATCGTCGGGCAGTTCTTCAAGGCCTTCGCCCTGGCGGCCTGCGTCTCGGTGGCCTTCTCGCTGGTGGTGGCGCGGACGCTGACGCCGCTGATGGCGGCCTTCCTGCTCAGGCACACCAAACACAAGGACAGGGATCCGTTCTGGATGGGCGGCTACCTCAGGGCCCTGACCTGGTCGCTGGGCAATCGCTGGAAGGTGTTCGGCCTCGGGACCCTGCTGGTCGTCGCCTCGGGCGCGGCCGTGGTCACCGGCCGGGTGCCGTTCGAATTCATGTCGCCGGGGGACCAGGCGCGGGCCGCCTTCTCGATCGAGCTGCCGCCCGGGGCGACCCTGGCCCAGACCGACGCCATCGCGCAGCGCATGACCCGCGACCTGCGGCAGCGCCCGGAGGTCCTGTCGGTCTACGCCGCCATCGGCGGGCAGGAGGTCAGCCAGGCCAACGTCTATGCGACCCTGGTCCCCAAGGGCGACCGCCGGCTGAGCCAGCAGGCCTTCCAGCGCGAGATGGTCGATCGCTGGAAGGCGATTCCGGGCGCCCGGATAGGGGCCGGGATCGGCAACCAGGGCGGCGGACCGAGCGACGGCACCAGCTACACCTTCGCCATCCTGGGCGACAATCCGGCGGCCCTGGAAGCGGCCGCGCGCCGGATCGAGGCGGAGATGCGCGCCGTGCCGGGGCTGGCCAATGTGGTCAACACCGCCGCCATCTCCCGACCCGAAATCCTGGTGACGCCGCGTCCGGACCAGGCCGCGCTGATGGGGGTGTCGGCCGGCGACATCTCGCAGACGATCCGCGTCGCCACCCTGGGCGACGTCGAGCAGAACCTGCCCAAATACAATCTGGGCGACCGCCAGGTGCCGATCCGGCTGCAGCTGGCCGCCGACGCCCGCGAGGACCTGTCGGTGCTGGAGACCCTGCGGGTGCCGACGGCGACCGGCGGCGCCGTGCCGCTGAGCGCCGTGGCCGACATCCAGTTCGGGGCCGGGCCGTCGCAGGTGCTGCGCCAGGACCGTTCGCGGATCGCCTCGATCACCGCGGAACTGGACGGCATCCGCTCCGGCGAGGCCCAGGCCGCGGTGTCGAAGCTGCCGTCAGTGAAGAACCTGCCCGACGGCGTGCGCCCCGTCCCGGCCGGCGACGCCGAGTTCATCCAGGAGATGGTGACCGGCTTCCTGATCGCCTTCTCGACCGGCATCCTGCTGATGTACGCCGTGCTGGTGCTGCTGTTCCGCAGCTTCGCCTATCCGGTGACGATCATGGCCTCGCTGCCGCTGGCCATCGGCGGGGCCTTCTTCGGCCTGATGGTCGCGGGCGCCAGCTTCTCGATCTCGTCGCTGATCGGGGTGCTGATGCTGATGGGCATCGCGGCCAAGAACTCGATCCTGCTGGTCGACTATGTGGTGGAGGCGGAAAAGGGCGGGATGAAGCGGCTGGACGCGATCATGGACGCCGCCCACAAGCGGGCGCGTCCGATCCTGATGACCACCTTCGCCATGGGCGCCGGCATGATGCCGGTCGCCGTCGGCTGGGGCGCGGACGTCGAGTTCCGCCAGCCGATGGCCATCGCGGTGATCGGCGGCCTGATCTCGTCGACCTTCCTGTCGCTGCTGTTCATCCCGCCAGTCTTCACCATCGTCGACGACATCGCCGGCTGGATGCGCCGGCGTGTCGGCGGGCTGTTCTCGGGCCACAGGCATGAACCGGAGGACGGCGAGCCGGCGCCGGCGGAATAGGGCCGGGAGTTTTTCGACCTGTGCGGCGCGCGCCGGTTCGCCGCTTCCATCCGCAGAAAACAGAAACCGGCCGGGGTTTCCCCCCGGCCGGCCGTTCCGTTCCGCCCCGCGGCGGGACGGTCAGTATTTGAAGCGCAGGGTCGCGCCGTAGGTGCGCGGCGCGCCCAGGAAGGCGTCGTAGGTCTGGGAGTCCAGGGCCGGATTGTAGTAGGTGCCGTTCGGCTGGACCGTGCTCTGGAACGCCCCGCCCTGCAGCGGGGCATTGTAGGCGACCTGGACATACTCCTCGTCGGTCAGGTTCTGGACCCAGAATTCGGCGGTCCAGCGCTCGTCCGCGCTGCCGAGCAGGAAACGGCCGTTCAGCGTGGTGAAGGCGTCCTGCTGCTTGAACGGCAGCAGGTCCGAGCCGGTGTTGTAGTCGCTCATATATTTGCCGGCGAGGCTGAAGCCGACGCGCAGGTCGTCGCCGATGTTGCGGTCGAAATTGATCGACATCGTGCCCGACCATTCCGGCGCGAAGGAAGCGGTGGCGCCCGGCAGCAGCGACAGCTGCGGGAAATTGCCCGGGCTGGACAGGTCGGCGGCGGTGAAGTCGCCGTACTCGGCCTCGGTCCAGGTGACGCCGCCCTGGAAGCTCAGGCCCTCGACGGGCGAGAACCACAGGAAGTCGGCGTCGATCCCGCGCGAGGTCAGCTCGGGGATCGACTCGACCACAAAGGCGGTGCCGAGGAAGGTGTTGAGCTGGAAGTCGTTGAAGGTCTGGTCGAAATAGGTGGCGTTCAGCAGCAGGGTGCGGTCCAGCAGCGTCATCTTCACGCCGGCCTCATAGCTGTCGACCACTTCCGACGGGAAGAACAGCGAAGCGTTGGGCGTGATCCCCGTCTGCACCCGGTCCAGGTTGTAGCCGAAGCTCTTGTAGCCGCGGGCGTAGGACACATAGGTCAGCACCGACGGGTTCAGGCGCAGGGACGCCTTGATCGTGCCGCTGAGCTCGCCGTCGTCGTAGCTCTCGGCGACGACGCGATTGTTGTAGGCGCCGTTGGACCACGGCAGGCAGAAGGTCCCAAGGATGGTCGGGGTCCCCGCGCCGAGGACGGCCCCGATGGCACCCGCATTGGCCAGGGCGGCGTTGCAGGTGGCGCCGTTGCCGTTGACGTTGCGCTGGAGGCCGTCCAGGCTCTTGTCGTCCAGCGTGTAGCGCAGGCCCAGGGTGACGTCGAACTGGTCGGTGACGTGCCAGGTGTTGTTGGTGAACAGGGCGAACGAGGTCGATCCCTGAATGTAGATGTCCTCGACGCCCTGGCCGACGATGAAGCCCGGCCCGGTGGCGGCCAGGGGGCTGGGCGGCGGGGACATGCCGCCGGTCGCCAGACAGCCGCCGAAGAAGGCCGCGGTTTGCCCCGGACGGGTGTAGCAGCCGATGGTGTTCGGGCTGATCGGCAGCAGCGGATTGGCCGAATTCAGTCGGGCGCTGAGCAACAGCGAGATGTACGGCGTGTAGTCGGCGCCCATGTAGTAGCTGTCGGTGCGGCCGATGTCCTCCTTCGTCGCGAACAGGCCGACCAGCCAGTCGAGGCGGTCGGTGGCCCCGGCCAGACGGAATTCCTGGGTCAGGTTCCCGACATCGTAACCGTAGTCGCCGTCCTTGACGCGATAGAGGATGTCGGCGCCGGTGAAGTCGGTGTCCTGACCGAGTTCGGAGGACCAGTTGCGCCACGAGGTGAGCGAGGTGAAGCTGGCGTTCAGGGAGGGAATGTCGATGTTGACCTCGGCCGACAGCCCCATGTCCTCGATGTCCTGGCCGGTGCCCCGGTTGGCGTAGCCGGTGCGCGAGAACGGCAGCAGGCCGAAGCCCGGGGCCGGGGGACGCTGGCCCGTGCCGTTCGAGAGGGCGTCGACGAACGGATAGGTCGGGCCGGTGCGGATCTGGGTCCCGACGCAGCAGTATTCGTCGCGCGCGCTGTAGTCCGCGATGAGGCGGACGGAGGTGTTGTCGTTCGGCAGGATCAGCAACTGGCCGCGGACGGTCGAGAACTCCTGGTTGCCGTCGTCGGTCTCCTGCCGCGGGCCGTCGCCGGTGTCGATGTCCATGAAGCCGTCGCGGACACGGGTGGCGCCGTAGATGCGGTAGGCCACCTGGTCGTTGATCGGGCCGGTCGCCGCCGCGGAGATGCCGGCGAGGCCGAAATTGCCCCCCGTCAGCTCGATCTCGAAGCCCGGCGTGAACGACGGGGCCTCGGTGATGATGTTGATGACCCCGGCCGAGGTGTTCTTGCCGAACAGGGTGCCCTGCGGGCCCTTGAGGATCTCGATGCGCTGCAGTTCGCCCAGGTCGCCGAAGCCGACCGAGTTGCGCGAGCGGTAGACGCCGTCGATGACCACGCCGACCGAGCTTTCCAGGCCGGGGTTGTCGCCGACCGTGCCGACGCCGCGGATGCGGGCGGTGGTCGAGGCTTCCGACGTGGTCGAGGTGACGGTCATGCCCGGCGTCAGGATCTGCAGGTCCTTGATGTCGCGGACCCCGGCGTCCTCCAGCACCTCCTCGGACAGGCTGGTGACCACGATCGGCACGTCCTGAAGGTTCTGTTCGCGCTTCTGCGCCGTGACGATGATGTCGTCGACGGTGGTGGCCCGGTCCTGACCGCCGTCCTGGGCCGAGGCGGCCCCGGCGAAGCCGAAGGCGACGGCGCCGACGACGGCGGCCGATGCGGTGCTGCGAAGAAGGTTGGTAAGGCGCATGGTCGCTCCCCGACAGGCCGGGGGTTCCCGACAGTCCGGGGCGCCGCGGCGTTTCCTGATCCCTGGGCCGCGCTCTTCTGGCGGAGCGCGGAAACTCCAGCATTCGGGGTAATCCAAGCCGGACTCCGCCACAAGCATCGGCGGCGGAAGCGGCCGCATTTCAGCCGGCGGCGAGCCTGACTGTGACGAAAAAGCGACAGAAGCCGATGACGTCAGGTCAATATTCGCGCACTAATCGCCAGTATCAGGTTCTTCCTCGGCCATTTCCTTGCGTCGACCGGCGGCAAGGGCCAGCACCGCGGCGCCGACCGCCGCCGACAGCAAGGAGCCGCCGAGCACCCCCAGCTTGACCTCGACCTGCTGCGGCGAGTCGATCGCCCCGGGGAAGGCCAGCACGCCGATGAACAGGCTCATGGTGAAGCCGACGCCGCAGAGCAGGCTGACGCCGTAGAGCTCCAGCCAGGTCGCGCCGGTCGGGCGGTGGCCGATCCCCAGGGCCGAGGCCAGCCAGGCCGCCCCGAACACGCCGACCTGCTTGCCGATGAACAGGCCGAGGGCGACGCCGACGACCAGCGGCGCCAGGGCCTGCTCCACCGACAGGCCGGCGAAGCCGACCCCGGCCTTGGCGAAGGCGAACAACGGCAGGACCAGGTAGGCGACATAGGGGTGCAGGTCGTGCATGGCCTCGCGCAGCGGGCTCTGGCCGTCGCTGCGGCGGTCGACCGGCACGATGGCGGCGAAGGCCACCGCGGTCAGCGACGTCGACAGGCCGGACAGCACGGTCAGGTACCAGACCAGGCCGAACCCGAGCACCCAGAACGGCGACGGCACCTTGCCGATGCGGCTCAGCACCCCCGCGGCCAGCAGCAGGGCGACGATCCAGGCCAGCGGCTGCCAGGCCACGCCGCTGGAGAACAGGGCGGCGATCAGGGCGATGGCCCCGAGGTCGTCGACGATGGCCAGGGTCAGCAGGAAGACCCGCAGCGAGGACGGCAGCTTGCGGGCCACGACGGCGAAGACGGCGAGGGCGAAGGCGATGTCCGTGGCCAGCGGGATCGGCCAGCCGCCGTGCGGCCCGCCGGCGGCTCCGGACACGGCCAGATAGACCAGGGCCGGGGCGACCATGCCGCCGAGCGCCGCCAGCACGGGCGTGGCCAGCTTGCGGGGGTCGCTGAGCTCGCCCTTGAGAATCTCGAATTTGATCTCCAGCCCGACGACCAGGAAGAAGATGGCCATCAGGCCTTCCTTGATCCACTCGGAGACGGTGAGCTCGAGCAGCAGCGGCCCGACCTGGAGGACGTGCTCGCTCTTCAGCCAGTGGAAATAGGTCGCCGACAGCGGCGAGTTGGCGACGACCAGGGCCAGCACGGCGGCCAGCCCCAGCACGGCCCCCGAGGCGGCCTCGGTCTTGAGGAAATCGAGGGTGATCTTGCGCGCCACGGCGGCCTCCGGACTGGAAAGGTCTGTCGTGGCGCCCGGTTATCGACGGGCGCCGGACCGGGTTCGCCGCTCGGAAGCGGGCGCCGGCCTGGCCCTCCGGCGCCGGAATCGGCGGGAGCGGGCCTGATCTCTGCCTCTACAATAGGCGGCCGGCCCGGGGGTTCAACCCGTCGCGGAAATGAACCGCGGCGGTTGCCCTCGCGCGATCCAGGCCGCATCTGGCCTCCATGCCCCCCTCCCCCGCCTACCGCCCCGAGCCGCGCTTCTTCGACCTGGGGGCGGCCTATGGCGACGCCGTCCGGGCCGCGGCGTTTCCGAAGACGATCCCGCGCTATCGCAACGACCGGGCGGCGGCGACCGTGGGTCTGGGCACCCTGACCGACGCCGAATGGATCGCCCATTTCGGCCGCTTCGAGCCCCTGCCCGGCCAGCCGGGGCCGGTGGCCATGCGCTATCACGGGCATCAGTTCCGCACCTACAACCCCGAGCTCGGCGACGGCCGCGGCTTCCTGGCGGCGCAGCTGAGGGCCCACGACGGGCGATTGCTGGATCTGGGCACCAAGGGCTCGGGCCGGACCCCGTGGTCGCGCGGCGGCGACGGGCGGCTGACCCTGAAGGGCGGGGTGCGCGAGGTGCTGGCGGCGGAGATGCTGGAGGCCCTGGGGGCGCCGACCAGCCGCGCCTTCAGCCTGATCGAGACCGGCGAGGCGCTGGAGCGGGGCGACGAGCCGTCGCCGACCCGGTCGGCGGTGCTGGTGCGGCTGTCGCACAGCCACATCCGGTTCGGGACCTTCCAGCGCGCCGCCTACATCGGCCGGCCGGACATGATCGAGGTCCTGGTCGAGCACGCCCGCGCCCTCTACCACCCGGAGGTCGCGGCCGGCGACACGCCCGGCTTCCTGCGCGCCGTGGTCGAGGCCTCGGCGCGGCTGACGGCGCGCTGGATCGCGGCGGGCTTCGTGCACGGAGTGCTGAACACCGACAATCTGAACGTCACCGGCGAGAGCTTCGACTACGGGCCGTGGCGCTTCCTGCCCCACTATGAACCGGGGTTCACGGCGGCCTATTTCGACCAGTTCGGCCTCTACGCCTTCGCCCGCCAGCCGGAGGCGGTGTTCTGGGCCCTGACCCAGCTGGGCGGGGCGCTGAAGCCGGTCGCCGAGATCGAGCCGCTGACCGACGCGCTGAACGGCTTCGGCCCGGCCTATATCCGCGAGCTGCGCGCCGCCTTCCTGGCCCGGCTGGGGGTGTCGAGCCTCGGCGAGGCGGCCGACCAGCGGCTGCTGGACGC
>NZ_CALMZS010000168.1 GCF_937870815.1 uncultured Brevundimonas sp. | reverse complement strand
GCCGCCGACGACATGCAGGGGCGCGACACCGGCTCCGCGGGCGGGGCCCGGGCCCGCGCCTATATCGTCGGCCGGCTGGAGGCGCTCGGGGTCGCCGCCCCGGTCATGGGCCGCGAACAGCCGTGGGAGATGCGCGGCCGCACCCCCGAGGGGCCCAGGACCTTCAGCGGCGTCAATGTCATTGGCGTCGTCCCCGGCACGCGGGTCGCGGACCGCTACATCGTCGTCACCGCCCACTACGACCACGTCGGCGTCTCGGACGGCCAGATCTACAACGGGGCCGACGACAACGCCTCGGGCGTCGCCACCCTGCTGGCGCTGGCGGCCGACCTGAAACGCATGGCTCCGGAGCACAGCGTGCTGGTCGTGGCGCTGGACGGCGAGGAGCGGGGTCTGCTGGGCGCGCGGCATTTCGTCGAGGCGCCGCCGGTGCCGCTGGCCTCCATCGCCATGAACCTGAATTTCGACATGACCGCCCGGGCCGAGACCGACGGCAAGCTGTGGGTGACGGGCGCCTACCAGAATCCGGCCTTCCGTCCGCTGCTCGAGGGTATTCCGGCCAATGGCGCGGTGGCTCTCGCCTTCGGCAAGGACACGCCGCAGGACACCGGCGACGACAACTGGGTCGAGGCGTCCGATCACGCCGCCTTCCATCGCGCCCAGGTGCCGTTCCTGTATCTCGGCGTGGACTATCACCGCGACTATCACCGTCCTTCCGACGACTTCGGGAACATCACGCCGTCCGTATTCATCAGCGCCACCGAACTGTCGATCGCCGCCTTCCGGGCCCTGGACCGCGGGCTGAACCGCTAGGAGTCGACAGCGGCGACCCGACGTGGTGGGCTGCGGCCTGGAGGGTCCAATGCACAGCAGATTTCTCATCGGCGCCGCGCTTGTCGCGACGGTCGCCCTGGCGGCCTGCGAGCGGACGTCCGCCCCGGCGGACGCGCCGGCGCCGGCCTTCAGCCATGCGGCCACCGTCGACCTCTCCGGCTACTACATGCCGGCCGCGCCCGTCAGCATCGGCAAGTGGAGCCTCGACCACCTGTTCGTCGGCCCGGCGTCGGAGTTCGAGGCATGGGAGGGCGGTTCGCGCAGCGAGACCTTCGGCCCGGTGATGCTCCAGTTCGACGACGTCTCCAGCCCCATGGTCGCGACTGAACTGGGCGAGGCGCACAGCGTCACGGCCCGCGTCCTGCCGACCCGGTATGAGGTGACGGATACCTCCGTGACCTTCGAAGGCCGGTCGCCCGAACTGGGGCGGGTTTCCTTTGACGGGCGGCTGGACCCCGACGCGCTTGCCACCTCGAAGCGCAATCTCGGCGACGACGGCGTGGTGATGACCGGAACCCTGACCGCCGGCGGGCAGACGGTGCGGGACGTGCGCCTGCGCTGGTGGATGGGCGACTGACCGGCCTCAGTTGCCGTTGCGGATATCCAGTTTCAGGCCAAGGGCCTCGGCCAGCGCCTTGCCGCGCCGGCGGGTCTGTTCGCCCAGCAGCACGTCGGCGTAGCCCTCGGAGGCGGACAGCACCAGCATGCCGTCGGCGACGGCCACGCGGGCGTTGACCAGCAGCTGGGGAGACCGGCCCGACAGATCGCAGGCCAGACGGATGGCCAGGCCGAGGGCGCGCGCCGCCGACCTCTGCTCCTCGTTCAGCAGCCGGCTGACGGTGTCGGGTTCCGGCGTGGCCGCCGCCCCGCCGTAGCGGGCGTTGACGGCGGCGGCGAGGAAGGCCCGTTCGGCGTGGGTCTGGCCGGGGATCGGCGCCCTGAGGACCTGGTCGAAGGCCAGTTCGACGCGGTGGTCCGGATGCAGGCGCGCGCCGAGGTCGGCCAGGCGGCAGGCGGCGTCGGCCAGCAGCCGGTCGCGCTTGGGTCCGAAAGCCCGGGGCAGGGCCTCCACGACCGGCTCGATCCAGCCGAAGATCGCGCCCGGGAGGCCCGGCGAAATGCCCTGCCGGGCGCCGAGGGCGGTGCAGCCGGCCAGCAGCGGATCGGTCGCGGCCGTCTCCTCGTCCAGCGCCTCGAACAGCAGACCCTCGCGCACCCCCCAGGCCGACACCACCACCCGCTTGAGGCCGAGGCGGTCGATCAGGCCCTCGAGCACCAGGGCCGCGTGGGGCAGGGTCTCGGCGCGCTTCTTCGACAGGCCCTTCCAGCGCTCCAGCGAGGCCCGCGACGAACGTGCGACCAGCCGGGCGATGTCGCGCGCCTCGTCGGCCTCCATGACGTACTGGTGCACGATGTGAAGCGGATAGCGCGCATGGCCCATGTGAACCTGGGCCAGCGTCCGCCAGGCGCCGCCGACGGCGTAGAGGGTGTCGGTCTCGTACTCCCGGGCGCCCTTGAGCCGCTCGGCGATGGCGGCGCGCAGGCCGCCGGCGTCGAAGGGACCGTCGTTCGCCAGCGAAAACGGCCCCAGCGGCAGGGTGACGCCACGCCCCACCCGACCGTGCCCGATCCCGGCCAGCTCGAGGCTGGAGCCGCCCAGGTCGGCGGCGACGCCGTGCGCCGCGGGCATCCCGGCGATGACGCCGAGGGCCGCGTAGCGCGCCTCCTCCTCGCCGGAGAGGACGCGGATCACGAGGCCGGTCTCGGCCGCCACCCGCGCGCAGAAGGCCTCGCCGTCCCCGGCCTCGCGCACGGCCGCGGTGGCCGCGACGAAGGTCCGGGCCGGCCTGACCCCGTCGAGCACAGCGGCGAACCGCTTCAGGGCCGTCAGCGCCATCGCGGCCCCGTCGCCGGACAGCCGGCCGGTGGCGGCGAGGTCGCGGCCGAGGCCGGCCAGCACCTTCTCGTTGAACACGGTCCAGACGGCCCGCCCCTCCAGCCGGTACAGCACCAGACGGATGGAGTTGGAGCCGATGTCGATCACCGCGAATTCGCAGGGCGCGGGCGTGACCGGAACACCGGAACCGGCCATCAGCGCTTCTTCCGCAACGGTTCGTAGCTCAACTGGCCGGGCAGGGTCTTCACCTTGCGTCCGCGCCCCGACAGGCTGGGGTTGGTCATGAAGTACCGGTGCGCGGAGAACGGTCGCTCGGGGTCGACGGGCGTGACCCGGCGGTAGTCGCCATCGGCGTCGAGGACCCAGCTCTGGGCGTCGTCCTTGAGATTGGCGACCATGATCTGGTCCAGCACCTGGTCATGCACCGTGGCGTTCAGCACCGGAGTCATCAATTCCACCCGGCGGTCGAGGTTGCGCGTCATCCAGTCGGCGGACGAGATGAACAGCCTGGCCTTGTCGTGCGGCAGGTCCCGGCCGTTGGCGAAGGCGACCACCCGCGAATGCTCGAGAAAACGGCCGACGATCGACTTGACCCGGATGTTCTCGGACAGGCCCGGCACCCCCGGACGCAGGCAACAGATGCCGCGCACCACCAGTTCGATGCGAACCCCCCACTGGCTGGCGCGGTAAAGGGCGTCGATGACGCTGGGGTCGACCAGCGAATTCATCTTGGCCCAGATGGCGGCCGGCTTGCCCTTGGCGGCCGCCGCCATCTCCTGGCCGATCAGGTCGATCAGGGTCGACTTCATGTTCAGGGGGGAAACGATCAGCGCCTCCAGTTCGTCGGGCGTGGCGTAGCCGGTGATGTAGTTGAACACCCGGCTCGCGTCCCGGCCCAGCATCGGGTTGCAGGTGAACAGGCTGAGGTCGGTGTAGATCCGGGCCGTCACCGGATGATAGTTGCCGGTGCCGAAGTGACAGTAGGTGCGCAGATTCTCGCCTTCGCGGCGGACCACCACGCTGAGCTTGGCGTGGGTCTTGTATTCGACGAAGCCGAAGACGACGTGGACGCCGGCGCGCTCCATGGCCCGGGCCCACTTCAGATTGGCCTCCTCGTCGAAGCGGGCCTTGATCTCGACCAGGGCGGTGACGTTCTTGCCGTTCTCGGCGGCCTCGATCAGGGCCGCGACGATGGGGCTGTCGCGCGACGTCCGGTACAGGGTTTGCTTGATGGCGATGACGTTCGGGTCCCGCGCCGCCTGCCGCAGGAATTGCACCACCACGTCGAAGCTCTCGAACGGGTGGTGGATCAGCATGTCCTTCTCGCGCACGGCCGCGAAGATGTCGCCGCCGTTGTCGCGCACCCGCTCGGGATAGCGCGGTTCATAGCCGGGGAATTTCAGGTCGGGGTGGCCGCTGGGTATGAGGTCCGAGACCTGGGCCAGGCCCAGCATGCCGTCGACGAGGACGACGTCCTGGGGCGCCGCGTCCAGTTCATTGGTGATGAAGGTGCGCAGGTCGTCGGGCATCGAGGCCTCGATCTTGATGCGCACCACCGAACCGAGGCGACGCTGCTTCAGCGCTTCCTCGAACTCCATGACCAGATCCTCGGCCTCTTCCTCGATCTCGATGTCCGAGTCTCGGATCAGCCGGAAGACGCCGCGTTCCAGCAGGTCGCAGCCCGGGAACAGGTGGTCGATGAACAGCGTCAGCAGGCTCTCCAGCGCGACATAGCGCCGGCGGCCAGGCGTCGAGCGGCCGTCGGTGGCCAGGGGCCAGAACCGCTTCACCTGCGTCGGCACGGGCACCAGCGCATAGAGCATCCGGTTGTCCGACCGTCGCCGCAGCTTGAGCGCCAGCGAGAAGCCGAGGTTGGGCAGGAAGGGGAAGGGGTGGGCCGGGTCGATCGCCATCGGCGTCAGGATGGCGAACAACTGGCTGAGGAATTCGGGTTCGAGCCGGTCGCGTTCGGTGCGGGTGATCCTGGCGGGATCGATCACCTCGATGCCGGCGGCGGCCAGCTCCTTTCGAAGCCTGCGCCAGCGGCGCTGCTGCTCGTCCATCAGCCGGCCGGCGGCGAGGCTGATCTTCTCGAGCTGTTCCGCGGGCGTCAGGCCGTCGGCCGACAGGACCCGGATCCGCTCCCGCAGCTGACCCTTCAGCCCGGCGACGCGGGTCATGAAGAATTCGTCGAGGTTGTTGGCCGATATCGACAGGAAGCGCAGCCGCTCCAGCAGGGGATGCGCCGGGTTGGCGGCCTCCTCGAGCACCCGGCCGTTGAACTTCAGCCACGATATCTCGCGGTTGAAGAACCGCTCCGGCGAGGCCAGCAGTTCTTCCGAAAGGTCCAACTGCGGCGCGCGGGAGGATGGGACCTCCTCGCCCGTCGTCTCGTCGCTGATCGCTGCGTTCTTCATCGGCCCGGTTCTGACGCGCCAGGACGGCGGCTGCAACCTTCGCGGCGACCGGCGAACGCCGGGCGGGCGTGGACCGGCCGATGTCCGCCTGCGTCGGAACCCCTACCAGCTCCAGGCGTCGAAGATGACGTTGATGATGTAGCCGTCCCGTTCGTCGATCAGATAGATGTGGTTGTCGACCAGAACCCAGCGGGCCCCCTCCGGCGGGAAGCCGAGGCCGTAGGTCCGCCAGTCGTCGAGGCCGTAGCGCCAGAACACCGACGGCAGATACTCGCCGGCGCGCCAACGCCGTCCCCAATAGCTTCGCGGAACATTGTAATAGCCGTGGCCAGGCGCGAAGTAGAAGCCCAGGCGGACGCCGTCATAGCCCCGCCAGCGCCGGTCGTGACGCCACCAGTCGTGGTCATGACGCCGCCGCCAGTCGCGCCGCCAGCTGTCTCCGCTGAAACGATGGTGAAAGTCCCGGTAGTCGTGGCGATGCTCCCGCCGCTCCTGACGATGCTCGCGGCGATCATGCCGGCCCTCGCGCCCCTCCGGGGGGTCCTGGCGGCGTTCCGTGCGACGCTCCGGCCAGTGATCAGGGCGAGCGGGGTGGTCCCGGGCGTCCTCCTCGGGTCTCTCCTGACGGAGCCCGGGCCGGGCCGGGCGGACCCCGAGGTCCCGCTGGGGGAAGTCGCGGGCCTCCTGACGGCGCTCCGGCCGGCCGGCGGGGAAGGCGGGGCGGGCGGGCCGGTCGCCACCGACCTCCGGTTCCGCCTGGCTGCGACGGGCCTGTCGGCGCCCGAGCCCGTCTTCGCGGGGCTCCTGGCGCATCTCCTGACGCATCGCCGGGCGCGACGGCCGTTCGGCCGGCGGCCGGGGCGCCGCGGTCCGGGGCCGAGCCGGCGCCGGCGACTCCTGGGCGCGCATCTCTTCGATGGCGGCGCGGCGGCGTTCGCGGGCCGCGGCGCGATCCGGCTCGGCCTCCTGCGCCAGCACGGCCGGCGACAGGGCCGCGGGAACGACGAAAGCCGCGACCGCCGCGGCGACCATCAGGGAGCGCTTCATTCCGGTGTTCTTCCTGCCGGGCCGGTCAGACGGCCTGGCCGCACGCTCGCGCCGGCCGGATGAACCGAAACTGAACGAAGGCGCGAAGGCGGACGTTTCGGCGGCTTCGCCGCAGGGCGTTGCGCGCGGGCGACAGCCTTCCCACCTCCGCCGCCTCTGTCCTCAGGAGCGTCTCATGACCCGGCCGATCGAACTCTGGTACTGGCCGACCCCGAACGGCTGGAAGGTCTCGATCGCGCTGGAGGAGATGGGCCTGCCCTACCGGATGAAACCGGTGAACATCGGCGCCGGGGAGCAGTTCGCCCCGGCCTTCCAGGCGATCAGTCCCAACGGCCGCATGCCGGCCATCGTCGATCCGGACGGCCCCGGCGGTCAGCCCCTGTCGATCTTCGAGTCCGGGGCCATCCTGCAGTATCTCGGCGTCAAGTCGGGCCGCTTCTATCCGCAGGACCCGCGCGGCAAGGCCGAGGTCGACCAGTGGCTGTTCTGGCAGGTCGGCGGGCTGGGGCCGATGGCGGGGCAGACCCACCATTTCCGCCAGTACGCCCCGGCCATGATCAAGGACCAGCGCCAGCTCGCCTATGGCGTGCGCCGCTACACCGACGAGACCCGCCGCCTCTACGGGGTGCTGGACCGCCGTCTGGCGGATCGGGACTTCGTCGCCGGCGACTACTCGATCGCCGACATGGCGATCTGGCCGTGGATCTTGCCCGAGGCGCAGGGGCAGTCGCTCGACGAGTTTCCGAACCTGGCGGCCTGGGCGGCGCGGGTGGGGGCGCGGCCAGGGGTGGTCGCCGGCCGGGCCGTCGGCGCCGCGCTGCGCCGCGATCTGGCGGACTCCGGCAAGGCGGCGGAGGCGGCGCGCAGGCTGCTGTTCGGACAGCGCGGCCGGTAACCAGTCGTAAGTTCCCCGGTCACCCTTCGTTAGTGCAGGTGAAGCAAAGATTTCAAATAGATTTCAGGTGTATTTACGTTCGGAGACTATTGACGGCGCCCTGACCCAAAAGGGCCCTGAAGCGGTCGCGCGTTAACTTTAACTTCAAACCACGGGTCTTTCATTCGTGTCAGAGGGCGGGGCCAGAAGGGCTCCGGTTGGGAGATACGGTGATGATTGCGCAAGAAACCGCGCCCGCGGCCAGCGAGGAGCAGGGCCTGCCCCTGCCGACCGCCGACATGAGCGGCGACGACCTGTTTCGTCTGGGCATGATGTATTCGAGCGGCCAGGGCGGATGTCCGATGGACCGGGTCACAGCCCATATGATCTTCAACCTGGCGGCCATGAAGGGCTCGGTCGAGGCGCGCGTCTATCGCCGCGAGATGAGCGCCGAGATGGAGCAGGACGAGATCTGCGAGGCCCAGAAGGCCGCCCGCCGCTGGATCGACGCGGGCGTGGTGAATCTGGCCGCCTAAAAGCTCTGGTACTGGCCGCCGATGGCGTAGCTGAAGCCGATCGGCAGGGCGTTGCGGAACAGGCTGACGAAATTGGCGACTTCGCCGAGGGTCGAGCGCGGCACGAAGATGATGTCGCCGCGCCGCAGGGCCACCACCTCGCCGCCGCGGGGCCGCAGGTCGATCGCCCGCATCATCCGCACCCCGCCCGGACCGCGCCGGATCAGCGCCACCTCCTGCCGGCGCGCGGTCGGCAGGAAGCCGCCGGCCTGGATCACCGCCTGGTAGGCGTCGATGTCCCCGGTCATGTCGTAGACGCCGGGCGTGCGCACCTCGCCGTCCACCCACACCCGGATCGGCCCCGCCGCCTTCAGGGTGATCTCCACGACCGGGCGGCGCAGATGGGGGGCGAAGGCCGCGGAGGCGTCGGCCTCGAGCTCGGCCAGGGTGCGGTCCGCGGCGAGGATCTGCCCGGCCAGCGGCAGGGAGACGCGACCGTCCGGCCCGACCTTCTGCGTGCGGGTGAGCTCAACCGCCGTGGGCGTCGCGATCTCGATCTCGTCGCCGGGATAGAGGACGTACTCGGGCTCCATCTCGGTCCAGTCGGCGAAGGCGACCTCGGGAAAGCCGTGGGGGCCGACCTGCCGGACCCGATCGCCGCCCGACGTCATCGGCCGCGGCATGCGCGAGGCGTAATCGCCGCCGGCGCAGCCCGAGACCAGCGCTCCGCCCGCGCCGGCGAGGCCCAGAAGCAGCAGGCGGCGGTCGATGGACATGGCGGACTCATCCCCGGAAACGGCGTCTGAAGCAGCGTCGCCGCTTATGCGTAACCGATGGTTAACGCCGCTGGCCCAAGGCTGGTCCACGCCCTGCTCCACCATGGAATCGTTCCGCCCGAATGCGCACGACGGCCTACACGACAGTCCGCCCGCGCTACGGCTTCTCCGATGTCGTCGGACTGCTGTACCGCGAACTGCGGTTGATGATCGTCGTCTTCCTGGCGGTCTTCGTTCTGGGCGCGGCGGCGGTACTGACCCTGAAGAAATCCTACACCGCCACGGCCAGCGTCTATGCGGGGGTCGGGCAGGAATATGTCTACCAGCCGCGCGTGGGCGCGACCGAGCGCGGCCAGCCGCTGGAGGCGGACGCCGTGGCGCAGTCCGAGGCCCAGATCCTCGGCAGCCTCGCGGTCAAGCAGAAGACGGTCGAGGCGCTCGGCCCCGACGCCATCCTCGGCCCCCGGGCGAGAGGCGCGCCGGCCGAGAAGAAGGCCGCCGCGCTCAAGACGCTGGACAGCAGTCTCGGCGTCGGCACGACCCCCGGCAGCGCCATCATCTCGGCCTCCTATGCGGCGGACGATCCGGTGCGCGCCGCGACCATCCTGAACGCCCTCATCGACCAGTATCTGGCCCAGCGCCGCAGCGTCTTCCGTGATCGGACCACGCCCGCCATCGCTGCCCAGCGCGAGGCCTTCGAGGACGAACTGGCCCGGGCGGACGCCGCCTACAACGCCTTCATGACCTCCAACGACATCGGCGACTTCGCCACCGCCAAGGCGTCGGTGGCGGCCAGCTACCAGACCACCCAAGCGGAGGCGCTGTCGTTGCGGGCCCAGCTGAACCAGGCGACCCAGCGCCTCAGGACCCTCGAGGCCCAGCTGGCGCAGCAGCCCGCCGAGGTGGTGCTGCAGCAGGATCTGAACGTCTCGGCGCAGGACCAGATCCTGCAGCTGCGCACCCAGCGCGAGGTGTTGCTGTCGCGCTACACGCCCGACGCCCAGCCGGTGAAGGACATCGAACAGCAGATCGCCGACCTGCAAGCCTATGTCGCCACCGGCTCCACCGTCGGGGCCAAGGAGGTTCGCACCGGGCCGAGCACCATCTTCACCGCCGTCGAGACCGCCCGCATCACCGCCGCCGCCGATCGTGACGGACTGGCCGCGCGGCTGGCGGTCGCCGAACGTCAGCTGGCCCAGCTGCGCGGGCGTCTGGCCGAGATGACGCGGCTGGAATCGACCAACGCCAATCTCGCCGGCAACCGCGAGGTGCTGACCGCCAGCATCCGCGAGTTCCAGCAGCGCGAGGCCCAGGCCCGGGCCGACAGCGCCCTGGTCGCGGCCGGCGCCGACAACGTCACCGTCATCGAGCGCGCCGAGGCCCCGACCCGGGGCTCCAGCCTCAAGGCCCCCCTGCTGGCCGCGGTCCTGCTGTTCGCGGCCTTCACCGCCCTCTGCGTCGGCCTGTTGAGGGTGTTCACGCGGCGCGGCTACGTCACCCCGGCCTCCACGGGCCGGACGCTGGAGATGCCGGTGCTGGCGGTCGCCCCGGTGAAGGCCCGGTGATGCGCACCCGCCCCGCCGTCATGGTAGCCTTGCGGCCTGCAGCCGGACGCATGGCGATTCGATGGTCGACCTGACATCCGAGATGGCCGCCCTGTGGGCGGCGCTGGGCCCCGCCCCCGGCCACCGCGGTCGCGTGATCCAGATCGCCTCGGCCAATTCCGGCGAGGGGGTGTCCACGGTCGCCCGCGAATACGCCCGGCTGGCGGCGGTGCGGGCGCGCCGTCCGGTCTGGCTGATCGACGCCGACCTGGCGCAGCAGGGCCAGCTGGAGGCGGTCGCGGCCCGGCCCGACCGTTTCGGCGCGCTCGGCAAGGCGGCCGTCGCGACCCCGGACGGCTCCATCTTTTTCGCGGTCACCCCGCGGATGACGGACCGTGGGGGGGCGCCGGTGCATCCGGCCCGCTTGATCAGCGCCCGTCCCTGCCTCGGCGGGCGACTGTGGGTCACCCGTTTCACGTCCGAGCGGCTGCGCTCTGGCCAGCGCGCCGAGCCGGTCTCCGACGCCCGCTACTGGGACGCCCTGCGCAAGCACGCCGACACGGTGGTGATCGACAGCCCGGCGGCGGACCGCAGTCCGACGGCCATCACCCTGGCCCCCTTCGTCGACGCCACCGTCCTGGTGGTCGCGGCCGAAAGCGCCGCCGCCGGGGATCCGCTGATCCTGCGCGACGAGATCGAAGCGGCCGGCGGGCGGATCGCCGGGGTGGTGGTCAATCGCTCGACCTACCGGCCGCCGGCCTTCCTCAGGCGGTTGACCGGCTGACCGGGCGGCCGCTCCGCCCGCCGCCCGCGGCCTCAGCCCGCGCTGCGATCCAGCCGCGCCAGTTCGCGGGCTCCATAGAAATGTGGCTCGAAGCGTTTCATCCAGAACAGTTTTCCGACGCCGCGCGCGGTCCGGTCATAGAGTTCGGCGCGCCGGGGGCTGCGCAGGACGGTCAGGGCCGCGGCGCCGGCGCCCCAGACCACGGCCTGGCCGGCGCCGATGATCATCCAGCGCAGCACGGCCGGCCAGTCGCGGCTGGCCGCCGCCGTCTGGCTGGGCCCCTGGCCATAGGCGAAGGCGCGGGCGAGGGCGTATTCCAGGGTCGTGCGATGGGGCGGGGCGAATTCCTCGACCCGGGCGTCGGCGGCCCAGCCGAACCGCCCGCCGCGGGTGCGCAGGGCGGCGAACAGGGCGTCGTCCTCGCCGCCCGCCTGATCGGCGGCGCCGTCGAACGGGGCCGGACCGGGCAGGGCGGTGGCGCGCACCATCAGCGAATTGCCGCAGCCGTAGGCGTCTTCGATCAGGCCGGTGTGGTCGGGGCCCTCGCGGCCGAAGAAGCGCTCCAGATACGGCTTCAACCAGGCCTCGGCGCCCGGTGCGCGCCCGGTGATCGGCCCGAACACGACGTCGGCGCCGGTGGCCTCGCGGGCCTTCAGCAGGGCGGCCAGCCAGCCCGGCGAGGCCGCCTCGTCGTCATCAAGGAAGGCGATCAGCGGCGCGCCGGTGGCGGCGAGGCCGGCGTTGCGCGCCGTGGCCACCCCCGGCCGGGGCGCGTGTACATGGATCAGCGGCCACGGGGCCAGGGGGCGCAGGGCCTCGACCCCCGCCGCGGCCGATCCGGAGGGATCGTTGTCGACCACCACGATCTCCGCGACCCGGTCGCCGACGCCGGTCTGGGCGAACAGGGATCGCAGCGCCCGTTCCAGGCTGTCCGGGCGCCTCAGCGTCGGCACGATGATGGCGACGTCGGCCACTACACCGCCTCCGCATAGAGGGCCGCCCGATACAGGCGCAGCGAGAAGGCCCGCGCCGCCACCGGCAGCCAGCGCGCCTCGGCCGCCCCGCGCATGCGGCCGCGCAGCCAGGGCAGGGCCGGCAGGCGCTTGAGCAGCTTCGCCGCCCTGTAGCTGGGATAGGCGGCGACGATCTCCGGGTGACGGCGGGCCATGCGTGCGAAATTCGGGGCGGACTGCTCGTATTTGGCCGCCAGCGCGGCCACCGTGTCCAGCCCCATATGGGTGGCGGCATTGTCGAGATGCACGACCCGGAAACGCCGCGAGACGCGCATGGCCCACTCCACGTCCTCCCAGCCCCAGCCGCTGAATCCGGGGTCGAAGGCTTCGGCCTCGAAGACGTCACGGCGCACCAGCAGGTTGGAGGTGTAGACGTATTTCTCGGGCTGCCGGGCCCGCTCCGCACAGGGGACGCACTCCGACCTGGTCGCCATGGCGCGGTGCACGGCGAAACGGGCGTCGGTCGGAGCCTGCCGCAGCGAGAAGCCGCCGAAGGCCACGGCCGGATCCTCCCGCGCCACCAGATCCGCCCAGTCGCGCAGGAAGCGGCGGCGATCCGGCCGCATGTCGCTGTCGAGGAACAGCAGGCTGCCGCCGCGCGCCGCCGCCGCCAGCCGGTTGCGGCCGATCGAGCGGCCCTCGTTGGCCGGCAGGGTGATCAGCCGCGCGGGCAGGGCCATGGCCCTGATCCGGGCGGTCAGCCGGGCCGTCAGTTCGGGATCGCGAGTGCCGTCGTCCAGCACGATGACCTCCACCGCCCCGTCGACCGAGGCGGCCTCCTCGTCCAGCAGGGCCAGCAGCGCGTCCGGGTCGTCGCGCAGGAAGGGCGTCAGCACCGACAGGGCGGGCCCGGCGCCGTTCCAGGCGGCGTTGTCGGTGACCTTCGCCCGCGCCGCCGTCACGCCGTCGCCCCCCGTTCCCGGGCCTGGGTCAGCAACCGCATCGCCACGTCACGCACGCCCGCGGCGTTCAGGGTCAGGGCGACGGCGGCATAGACCATCCCGCCGACGGCGGCGTCGAGCGCCAGTTCCGCCATGCCCCCGAAGGCCGGCAGGCGCCACACGACCAGCGCCATCGCGGCGGTCGCCACACCGCAGCGGATCAGGCTGTCCCAGGGAATCGGCAGGGGCATGACCCGGCGTCCGATCAGCTGTGTGGCCATCAGCCCGATCGCGAAGCTCGCCGCCGTGGCCCAGGCCGCGCCCATCAGGCCGAAACGGGGCACCAGCGCCAGATTCAGCACCACGTTCAGTCCGGCCGGAATGGCCATGGCCGCCAGCAGACGCCGGGTCTTCCTGGCGAGGGTGAAGGCCTGGCCGAAATAGTAGGCGGTGAGGCCGTAGAGCAGGGCCGACAGGGCGATCCACGGCGTCACGCCGGCCGCCGCCTGCCGCAGCGCCTCGCCGATCAGCACCTCGGCCAGGGGCCGCGCCACCAGCGCCACCCCGGCCGCCGCCGGCAGGCCGATCAGCAGGAAGATCGATAGCTGCTCGCGCGCGGCGACCTTCAGCCGCTCCAGCCCGCCGCGCTCGAGGGCCATGACCAGGGCCGGCTGTCCCGCCGATCCCAGCCACAGGAACAGCACGTCGAGCGTCCGGTTGGCGATCGAATAGCCGGCGTGATAGGCGCCCACCGCCGCCTCGTCCAGGAAGGCCGCGAGCAGGAAGCGGTCGGTCGAGGCCAGCACCACCGTCAGCGCCAGCGAGGCCGCGATCGGATAGCCGTAGGCCGCGTAGCCGCGGACCCGGCTCCCTTCGAACCGGCCGCCGCGGGCCCGCCGCAGCTCGCCGGGGAGCACGAAGGGCAGGGCGGCCAGCGGGGCCAGGCCGATGCCGAGCAGGGGGGCCGCGCCGCCCCATCCGGCCAGGGCGAAACCGACGCCGAGGCCGAGGCCGCCGACGGTCACGGCCATGTCCAGTCCCGCCGCCCTGCCCACCTCTCCGGCGGCGCGATAGCGTTCCTGCGCTAGCTTGACCAGGCTGCGCGCCGGCACGCCCGCCAGGCCCGCCGCCAGCGCGATTCGGAACAGCGGGTCGCCGGGCCAGAACCACGTCGACAGGCCGGCGACGACGAGGAATCCGGCGCCGAGCGCGAAGGCGGTGCGGTAGAGTGAGGCCAGATGCCCCTGGGCGGCCGCGCCGGGCGTCTGCGCCGCCCAGAACCGCGCCATCGCCGCTTCAAGCCAGCTGAACACGGCGACGTGGGCCAGCGTCATCACCGAGAAGGCGAGCGCGTAGCGGCCGAAATCCGCGGGGCCGAGCAGGCGGGTGAACAGGACAATGGCCAGGAAGCCCGCCCCGCCCTGGACGATGTTGGCGGGCAGGTAGCCCCAGACGCCGCGCCAGAACATCAGCGCACCGAGGACCGGTCGCCGAGCAGCACGGGCGCGGTGACGGCCATGATCCAGAGGTCGAGCCACAGCGACTGGCGCTCGACGTATTCGAGGTCCAGCCGCACCCGCGCCCGCACGTCCTGGGCGGTGTGCAGCGGTCCGCGCGAGCCGTTGACCGCGGCCCAGCCGGTCATGCCGGGCTTGATCCGGTGCCGGTGGGCGTATTCCGCCACCAGGCGCGCGCTCTCGACATGGCCGGTCTTCATGCCGATGGCGTGCGGCCGCGGGCCGACCAGCGACATCTCGCCGGTGATCACGTTGAGCAGCTGCGGCAGTTCGTCGAGGCTGGTCTTGCGGATGAACCGGCCGACCCGGGTGATGCGGTCGTCGTCGTGGGTCACCTGGCGGCCGGCCGTCGCATCGGCCGCCTCCTGCCGCATCGAACGGAATTTCCACACCACGATCTCCTCGTGGTTGAAGCCGTGGCGACGCTGGCGGAAGAAGATCGGCCCGGGGCTGTCCAGCCGGATGGCGAGGGCCACCAGCGCCATCACCGGAGCCAGCAGCACCAGCGCGGCCAGGCCGATCACCAGGTCCTGCAGCCGCTTGTTGAAGGCCCGCCGGTCGGGGTCCAGCGGCCCCTGGACGTCGGCGAGCGGCGCGGCCGCCAGCCGGTCCAGCGCCGACCGCGTCTCGGCTTCGCCGTTCGGCTCGACCAGCAGGGTGACCTCGTTCGGCAGGGTCCGCAGCCGCGCCGTCAGCTCGCGCACCCGGGCCTCGGCCTTCGGGTCGATGGCCAGCACGATCCGGTCGACATAGGGCGTCATCCTGTGGGTCAGCAGGTCGTCGGCCGTGCCGAGCACCGGCACGCCCTCGACCGCTTCGGGCGCCCGGGCCAGGCGGTCGTCGAAAATGCCCAGCACGTTCAGGTCGCGCCGCTTCAGCGCCTCGCGGATCAGGGTCTCGGCCCGCCGCGTCGCCCCGACCAGCACGACGTTCGGGGTCAGCGCCCCGGAGGCGCGCCAACGGCGGACCCGCTCGCTCCAGGCCAGATGCAGGGCCTCGAGGCTGACCAGCGCCAGGCCGCTCCACGCCAGCCAGGCGGTCCATTGCGCGCTGGCCCCCTGCAGCGCCCAGCCGGCGGCCATGGCCGCCAGCCCGCCGGCGGCGACGACGCCGGCGACCGAGGCCAGATGCAGCGAGGTCTTCTGCCCCCGGGCGAACCGGTAGCGTCCCAGCGAGCGCATCAGGCCCAGCACGGTCACGGCCCCGACAGCGAACGGAGCCAGCCTCGACGCCTCGGCGTGCAGCAGCGGGCCCGGGGTCGCCGCCCAGGCGCAGACCAGGGTCACCATGGTCACCGCCAGCACGTCGATGGCCCGGAAATAGTGCGCCGCCAGCCGGGAGGCGCGCCGCTGCCGCGCGTTCAGCCAGACGTCCGGGCGGAAGGGGCCGCGACGGGCGGCGTCCGCATTCCGGCCTTTCCGCGGCGGCTCCGAACGGCCGACGGCGGCGAGGGCCTGCAGGCCGGGCAGGCCGAGGCCGCCGGCCGGGGCCGGATCGGGGGCGGGCGAAACGCGGCGGGCGGCGTCGGTCAAGCTGGACTCGCACGGCGGGGGTTCGCCGACAGCTTGCACGGCCCCTCTCACTGTGGCGTTAACGGTCGGCGGCCCCGACGCCGCCAAGACCCGTTGCGCCGGCCCGCGCGCTCCGCTATCCACGCCGCCTGCCGGAGACGTGGCCGAGTGGCTGAAGGCAACGGTTTGCTAAATCGTCGTACCGGGTAACCGGTACCGAGGGTTCGAATCCCTCCGTCTCCGCCAGCCTGTTTCCAGTCCGCCCCCGAGGAACCCGGTCGCTGACCGGGTTGTGAAACCGGATCGCCGCTCAGGGATTGCACCGGGACAGTACCCGGGTTCGTCCCATGATTTTGCATCCGCCTCCCCCTGATCGCCACGACCCCGCCCCGCCGCACGCCTTCTCGCGCCTGCGCCGCGGCGAGGTCGCGGCGCTGTCGGTCGCGGCGGCCGCGGTCTTCGGCCTGGTCGGCCTGCGCGCCGTCGAACTGCCCGCCCCCCGCCCCGTCGAGGCGGGTGATCGGCTGCGGATCGAACTGGTCCATCCGACCGAGCCCGAGATCGTCGCGGGCCCGGTGATGGACGTCGGCGAGCTCGAGGACGGCTTCCAGGGCCTTCCGCCGCCGCTTCCGCCGCTCTCCGGGGCGCTCTGGCGGGCCTATGACGACTGGGTCGGCGCGGACCGGGCCCATGCGCCGGCGCCCCGGCCCCGCCCGCCCGCGCCGGAGCCCTATCTTTCGCCGCCCGACCCCGACTGGTCTGCTCCGGCGCGGGCCGTCCAGCGCTGGTTCGGCTTCGACGCGCCGCGCCCCGACTATCAGGCCGAGCGGGCCGCCCGCCGCGCCCGGATGGAGGCGATCGACCGGCGGATGCACCAGGAGTGGGAGGCCCGGCGGCGCCGGTGGGCCGAGCGGCGGGACCGCTGGATCGAGCGGCGCCTGCCCGAGGGCGACGATCGGGACCGGGGCTGGGCCGACGGCGACGGGGACGAGTTGATGGCGGCCGCGGACCGCGGCGGCGACGTCTTCGCGCCCGGGGCGTTCACCGCCTGGCCGTGAGTTCACCGCCTCCGGGGGCCGCGCACGCTGGCCCCCGGAAGTCCCGATCAACTTGACCTGACGTGACCTTGGCACGCGCGGCTCCGCAGTCTAGAGCGAAATCGGTTTAGACGCGATCGCGTCCAAACCCAGATCTTCGCTCCAGCATTATACTGGAGCCTGATTCACGGCATCGGCGGAATCGCGAAGCGATTCCTCCTCAACCGATCAGGCTCTAGGTCGGGGCTCCAACCCGTCAGGAGACGCACCATGGCCGATCTGGCTCAAGTCACCGAACACATCCGCGGCGCCGTGGGCGACAACTCCGGCCTCGGCAAGACCGTCAAGCTCGACCTGGGCGAGGCCGGCAAGATCTATATCGACGGCGCCTCGGCGCCGAACAGCGTCACCAATGAGGACAAGCCGGCCGACGCCACCGTGTCGATGTCCTGGGACGACTTCATGGCCCTGTCGAACGGCCAGCTCGATCCGATGATGGCCTTCATGCAGGGCAAGCTGAAGATCGCCGGCGACATGATGATCGCCCAGAAGCTGGCCCCGCTGCTGAAGCGCTGACTTTCAATCCTCCCCCATCGGGGGGAGGGGGACCGCCGCGGGCGGTGGAGGGGGTCCCACATCGGCGGTGTCCGGGGCCGGTCCCCGCCGCCACTTCGTGGTCCCCGTCCCCCCGACGGAGGAGGATTAAGACATGGACTTCCGGCCCAGCGACAAGGCCCTGCACTGGCAGGACCGCCTCCGCCGCTTCATGGAGGACCGGGTCCTGCCGCGCGAGGAGGAATACCGGGCCCAGGTGCGCGAGGACCATACGCGCCAGCCGCCGGTGATGGAGGCGATGAAGGCCGAGGCCCGCGAGGCCGGGCTGTGGAACATGTTCCTGCCCGGCGACCCCGATCACGAGAACGGGGGCGCGGGCCTGACCAACCTCGAATACGCCCCGCTGGCCGAACTGATGGGCCGTCACCTGTGGTCGGCCGAGGTGTTCAACTGCAACGCCCCCGACACCGGCAATATGGAGGTGCTGCATATGTACGGCGACGCCGCCCAGCAGGACCGCTGGCTGAAGCCGCTGATGGCCGGCGAGATCCGCTCGGCCTTCCTGATGACCGAGCCCGAGGTGGCCTCGTCCGACGCCACCAACATCCAGACCCGGATCGAGCGCGACGGCGACCATTACGTCATCAACGGGCGCAAATGGTGGTCGACCAACATGGGCCATCCGAACGTCGCGGTGACCATCGTCATGGGCAAGACCGACCCCGACGCCCCGGTCCACACCCAGCAGTCCCAGATCATCGTCCCGGTCGACACGCCCGGCTTCCGGGTCGAGCGGATGCTGTCCGTGTTCGGCTATGACGAGCGCCCGGCCGGCCACGCCGAGGTGGTGCTGGAAAACGTCCGCGTCCCGGCCGGGAACCTGATCGCCGGCGAGGGCCGCGGCTTCGAGATCGCCCAGGGCCGCCTCGGACCGGGCCGCATCCACCACTGCATGCGCGTCATCGGCGCGGCCGAACGGGCGCTGGAGCTGATGTGCGAGCGGCTGCTCAGCCGCACCGCCTTCCGCAAGGCGCTGGCGGAACACTCGGTCTGGGAGCAGCGCGTCGGCGAGGCCCGGACCAATATCGAGATGTGCCGCCTGCTGGTGCTCAAGGCCGCGTGGATGATGGACGAGGGCGGGGCCAGGAACGCCCGCTCCGAGATCGCCCAGATCAAGGTCGCCGCCCCGCGCATGGCGCTCAAGATTATCGACGACGCCATCCAGGCCTTCGGCGGCGCCGGCGTCTCAGCCGACACGCCGCTGGCCGAGATGTACGCCATGGTCCGCACCCTGCGCATCGCCGACGGACCCGACGAGGTCCACAACCGCACCATCGCCCGGCTGGAGTACGCCAAGGCGACCTGAGCGCCATCCGGCGAAAAAAACGGTGTGGCAGAGTCGGCAGAGTCGGCATTCAGCACCGAAAAAACGGTGTGGCAGAGTCGGCAGAGTCTATATCGGATCAAGCCGGGCCTTGCGGCGGCGCGACGAGGGATTCGGTTGTCAAAGACCCGGCGCCTTCCCGCATCAGGGAAGGCGGGCGCCAGTTTGCGCCGCCTCGCTCCTCAGGCGGGAAGATTGGTTTTAGAAATCGACAAGCTATTGTTATGGCGTGACTTCGTCTGGATTACCGGGCGGATAGCGGTGGAAATGCCAGCAGGCGCGGCCGGCTAGTACGACGTAACGTCCTTCGGATGCACCGCCCGGTTCGGAGAACCGTCGAAGGCCCAGCGCAGCAGCCGCGCGGTCGTCTCCGCGCCGCTTTGCACCAGCGGGGCCGGCAGGCGCCGCGGCTGCCGGTGCATCGCCCGGGCCCAGTCCGGTAGCAGGTCCATCCCGGCCTGCATGATCACCCCCGCCGCCAGGTCCACGGCCGGCATGCCGAGAGTCTGGCGCATCACCATCGCCGCCACCTCATGCGTCCGGGCGTCGGCCTTCAACAGCGGCCGGAAGCCCTGGATCAACGCCTCCGCCTCCGCCCGGCTGCGGGGCAGGGGATCGGCATGCAGCGCCTCGCCGATGCGGGCCATCTCGGCGAAATAGGCGTCCTGCTCCGCCCGCGGCATGCCCGGCTCGGCATAGCGGATCCAGGCGTCGAGGAAGCTGATGGTCTCGGTGACGTGCACCCAGGCCAGCAGCTCCGGGTCGCTCACCCGATAGGCCGTGCCGTCCGGCAGCACCCCGCCCAGCTTGCGATGGATCCGATTGACCTTGTCGATGGCGGCGCGGCCCGCCTCGGCATGGTCATAGGTCGTCGTCGCGATGAATTTCGCCGTCCGCCGCAGCCGCCCGTGCATGTCGGCGCGGAAGTCCGAATG
>NZ_CALMZS010000167.1 GCF_937870815.1 uncultured Brevundimonas sp. | reverse complement strand
GGTGGTGCCGCCGGGGGGAATCGAACCCACGACCTCAGCCTTACCAAGGATGCGCTCTACCACTGAGCTACGGCGGCGGTCACTGAGGAAGCGGCCCTATAGCCAACCGGGGACAATGGGGGAAGCCCCGAATTCCGCGGCTTGCGGAAAACTTCGTGCGCGGCTCTCATCAGGGCATGGACGAGTCGAAAATCCCCGCCCCCCTCCCGGACCTGCCGCCCAGCCTGCCGGATCCGCTGGCGCCGCCCAAGACCCCGGCCACGGCGCGGGCGCAGCGGCTGGCCTCGGCGCTGCGGGACAATCTCAAGCGGCGCAAGGCGGCGGGTCGGGTCCCCCGGCCGCCCAGGCCGAGCAATTGAAAGTCATCGCCCCCATCGACGCGACAGGCTTTCGCAAGCCCGGGCGTCCGGGCTAGATAGCCGCCCCCGTCGCCCGGGACAGACCGTTCCGGGCCGGCCTGCGAGACGACATGGACAGCATCGCCATCCAAGGCGGCGCCCGGCTGAACGGAACCATTCCGGTCAGCGGCGCCAAGAATTCCGCCCTCAAGCTGATGGCCGCCTCGATCCTGACCGATCAGCCGCTGCGGCTGACCAACATGCCCCGGCTCGCCGACACCAAATTCCTCGGCCGGCTGCTGCGCCAGCTCGGGGTCGAGGTGACCGAGAACGGTCACGGCGGCGGGCAGGAGACCCTGTTCCACGCCGCCCGGATCGGATCGAGCTTCGCGCCCTATGACCTGGTCCGGCAGATGCGCGCCTCGTTCAACGTGCTGGGGCCGCTGCTGGCCCGCACCGGCGAGGCGAAGGTGTCCCTGCCCGGCGGCTGCACCATCGGGGCGCGGCCGGTCGACCTGCACCTGCAGGCCCTGACCGCCATGGGCGTCGAGATCGAACTGGACGAGGGCTATGTCATCGCCCGCGCCCCGAAGGGGCTGAAGGGGGCCGAGATCGAATTCCCCTTCGTCTCGGTCGGGGCCACCGAGCACGCCCTGCTGGCGGCGGTGCTGGCCGACGGCGTCACGGTGCTGAAGAGGGCGGCGCGCGAGCCGGAGATCGGCGACCTGGCGCGCTGCCTGGTGGCCATGGGGGCCAGGGTCGAGGGCGTCGACACGGATGAATTGGTGATCACCGGCGTGACCTCTCTGGGCGGGACCGAGTGGCCGGTCATCGCCGACCGCATCGAGATGGGCTCCTACGCCGTGGCGGCGGCCATGGCCGGCGGCGAGGTGCGTCTGACCCGCGCGCGGCCGGAGCTGATGCAGGCCCTGACCGACAAGATGATCGAGGCCGGGGTCGAGGTGACGCCGACCGGGGACGGGGTGATCGTCAGGCGCGATCCCGCCCGGCGGCTGAAGGCCGTCAGCATCGCCACGGAGGTCTATCCCGGCTTCGCCACCGATCTGCAGGCCCAGTTCATGGCCCTGATGACCCTGGCCGAGGGCGACAGCGTCATCCACGAGAACATCTTCGAGAACCGCTTCATGCACGCGCCGGAGCTGGGACGGCTGGGGGCCGACATCCACGTCCACGCCGGCGAGGCGGTGGTCAGGGGCGTCGAGGCCCTGCACGGGGCCCAGGTCATGGCCACCGATCTGAGGGCCTCGGTCAGCCTGGTGATCGCCGGACTCGCGGCGCAGGGCGAAACCACGGTCGGACGCGTCTATCATCTGGACCGCGGGTTCGAGCGGCTGGAGGAGAAACTCGGAGCCTGCGGCGCGCAAATCCGCCGGATCAAGGGCGAGAGACATGAGCACTGAGGCGACCTCCGCCGACGCCGCCGCGGCCGGTCAGGCCGTGGAGCCGCTGCGCCTGCTGGCCGAGGACGCCGACGACCTGCACATCATCTCGGCGGCGCTGCAGGATGCGATCCTTCGGCCGGTGGACATCGTCTGGGAGCGTTCGGCGCGGCGGGTGACCCTGGCGCTGAGCCGGTTCTGCTGGGAATGCGGCGAGACGCGGGTGATGTCGGCGATGCAGTTCGGCGATGTGATCGCGGTCAAGAGCCGCCGCCTGCCGCGGGGGCCGGAGCATGCGCTGGAGCTTCTGGCGATGGATTTCGAACCGGGCGAGGCGCCGGGCGGGCGGGTGATGCTGATGTTCGCCGGCGGCGGCGATCTGCGCATCGACGTCGAATGCCTCGACGCCGTGCTGACCGACCTGTCGGAACGCTGGCCGGCCCGGGTCGCCCCCACCCACCTGGCCGAAGGGCCGGAGCCGGCGTGAGCGAGCACCGCCTGTCCTCGGTCGAGCTGGACGCGGCGACCCTGCCGGCGGCGACGGCCGAGATCGAGCATGAGCGGCGCGTGGCCATCTTCGACCTGGTCGAGAAGAACAGCTTCAGGCCGGTCGGAGCCGGGGGCGGTCCCTACCGGCTGAAGCTGTCGCTGATCGACGGCCGGCTGGTGTTCGACATCGCCGGTCCGGGATTCGCCAGGGCCCACGGCCTGTCGCTGAACCCGATGAACAAGACGGTGAAGGACTATATCGGCATCTGCGACAGCTATTACGAAGCGCTGCGCGGCACCTCGCCGGCGCAGATCGAGGCGGTCGACATGGGCCGCCGGGGCCTGCACAACGAGGGGGCCGAACTGCTCAAGGCGCGGCTGGACGGCAAGATCGCCATCGACCACGAGACGGCGCGGCGGCTGTTCACCCTGGTGACGGCGCTGTACCGGCGGGGGTGAAGAGTAGGGAATAGGGACTAGGTTCTAGGGATTAGGGAATCGGCAAGCGCCCGCTGATCCGCCCAACCCCCAAATCCCTCCTAGTCCCTAATCCCTAGAACCTAGAACCTTCCCCGCCTCGACTATCCCGCCGTTTTCAGGCATACGCCCGCACCTTGAAGACGCGCGCCCCCGCCCGGCCCGCGTCCAGACTCCTGATCACCGGGCGCGAGAGGCCGCATGGCTAAGGAAGAACTGCTCGAGTTTCCCGGCGTCGTCAGCGAACTGCTGCCGAACGCGACGTTCCGCGTGACGCTCGAGAACGACCACGAGATCATCGCCCACACCGCCGGCAAGATGCGCAAGAACCGCATCCGCGTGCTGGCCGGCGACAAGGTCCTGGTCGAGATGACGCCCTACGACCTGACCAAGGGCCGCATCACCTACCGCTTCAAATAGGGACGGGCTCGGAATGAGCCGTCCCGAACTGGTGCTGGCGTCGGCCAGCCCGCGCCGCGTGGAGCTGCTGGCGCTGGTCGGCATCGTCCCCGACCGCATCGAACCCGCCGACATCGACGAGACGCCGCTGAAGGACGAGACGCCGCCGCGCCTCGCCGCCCGTCTGGCCGTGGACAAGGCCGCGGCGGTGGCCGCGCGCGCGCCCGACGCCGTGGTGCTGGCCGCCGACACCGTGGTCGCGGTCGGCCGTCGGCTGCTGGAGAAGGCCGCCGACGAGGCCGAGGCGGTCCGCTTCCTGAAGCTGCTGTCCGGCCGAAACCACCGGGTCTTCACGGGCGTCGCCGTGGCCGCCGGAGGCGCGGTCCGGCGCCGGGTGGTCGAGGCGCGGGTCAGCTTCAAGGTTTTGTCGGACGCCGAGATCGCCGGCTACGTCCGTTCGGGGGAGTGGCGCGGCAAGGCCGGGGGGTATGGCGTCCAGGGCCGGGCCGGCGCCTTCGTGACGCGGATCGTCGGCAGTTATACAGCCATCGTCGGCCTGCCGCTGCATGAGACCGTCAACCTGCTGGCCGGGGCCGGCTGGCGCGCCCGGTGAGCGAGGTCGAGACCTTTCTGGACGAGACGCCCGGCGAGGTCCGGGGCCTGCTGGCCCTTGGCGGCCGCTTCGACCGGCTGCTGATCCAGAGGGACGGCGATGCGCCGCAACACCGGCTCGGGGCCCGCTCGGTCGGCCGGGTCGTCGCCGTCGATCCGGGGCTGAAGGGCGCCTTCGTCGACCTGGGCGCGCCGGAGCCGTTCGGCTTCCTGCCCCTGCGCGGGGCCGACCGGCCGGCCGCGGGCGCCAGGGTCGAGGTCGAGGTCGCGGCCGAACCGCGCGAGCGCAAGGGGCCGACGCTGCGGCTGATCGGGACCGGGGCGGGCGAGCCGCGGCTGCTGCGGCCGGGGCCGGGCGTGGCGGAGATGCTGGCGCGGCTGGCCCCCGGGATCGAGCCGCGCGCCGGGGCGGCGGCGATCCGCGCCGGCCTGGAGGCGGAGGAGGAGGGGCTGGCTCCCGGGGGGCTGTTCGCCCGCCTCGGCGTGCGGCTGGCGGTGGAGCGGACGCGGGCCCTGGTCGCGGTGGACATCGACCACGCCGCCGCGCCGGGCCGGGACGGCCGCCGCGACAAGAGCCGGGCCAACCGCGAGGGGCTGGCGCAGGCGGCGCGGCTGATCCGGCTGAAGGGCTGGGGCGGGCTGGTGGCGATCGATCTGGTCGGAACCGGGCACGACGGTCCGGCCCTGCTGGCGGCGGCGCGGGCGGCGTTCGGGGACGATCCGGAGACCGTCTTCGGCCCGGTCAACCGCTTCGGCGTGCTGATGCTGTCCCGGCCGTGGCGCACGACGCCGCTCGAGGAGCGCTTGCTGGGACCGGACGGACGGCCCACGGCGGAGGCCCGGGCCATCGACACGGTGCGGCGGCTGAGGCTGGCTCTGGCGGAGGATACGGCGGCGCCCTATCTGACGCTGCGCTGCCCGGCCGCGATCGCCGCCAGGACCGGGGCGCTGGCGGCGCGGCTGGGCCCGCGGGCCCGGGTCAGGGCCGATCCGGCCCTGTCGGACGGCGTGGAAATCGACGAAGGCTGAAGCCATGGCGACCTGTCCCATCTGCCGGCGCCTGCCGGCGGACGCGAAATACAAGCCGTTCTGCTCGAAACGCTGCGCCGACGTGGATCTGCAGCGCTGGTTCGCCGGCTCCTATGTGGCGCCCGGCGGCTCGGACGAGACGCCCTCGCGGGACGAGGATGAAGGCTGACAAGAGCGCTGGACACCTGAAAACGCCTCGCCTATAGACGCCGCTCTCGCGAATGGACGCCTCGCCTGGGTAGCTCAGTTGGTAGAGCAGCGGATTGAAAATCCGCGTGTCGGTGGTTCGAATCCGCCCCCAGGCACCATCGCCTCGGCGGGCCGCGGAGAGCGGCTTTCACCGATCATCAAATTGTCGCTTTCGGCCTGAATCCTCGCCGATGAACGCGCTCGTTCTCGCGCAGGGGGAAAAGCGCCGCTGTGCACTTGACGCTCTGTTGCGCGTTCGCCAAAGGAGCTTGACCGCTTTCCCAGACAAGCGGTCGGCGGAGCCGGGATTCTCCAGATCCCGGGCCATCGACATCGCCCCGGCGGCCGCAAGGCAACCGGAAGCGTCAGGAGGCGTTCCGCAGACCGGGGTTCGACAGGCCCCGGCGCTGCAGACGAGATTTTCATGGAGGGGCGGGCGTCGTCTGCGGCCGTTCCTCAGGGTTCCACGAGTCAGACCAAAAAAGCAGGAACTGGCGAACTATGCTCGATATCAAGAAGACCAACATCCTCCTGGCCATGGCCGGCGCCGCCGTGCTGATGGCCGGTACGCCGGTCCTCGCGCAGGATGCCCCCGCACCGGCTCCGGCCGAGGCGACCACGGCCGCGCCGGCCGACGCCGCCGCCCCCGCCGCGACGCCCGAGGCCGCCCCCGCGGCCGCCGAGGCCGCCCCCCCCCAGGTCGGCGGCGAGAGCCACGGCAAGCTGACCCCGGCGCGCATGTTCATGCAGGCGGACATCGTCGTTAAGGTCGTGATGATCGGCCTGCTGCTCGCCTCGGTCTTCACCTGGGTGATCCTGCTGATCAAGCTGTTCGAGTTCGGCGCCCTGAACCGCGCCACCGACCGCTTCCTGGAAGCCTTCCGCCAGACCCGCACGATCGCCGACATGCGCCGCGTGGCCACCTCGGAAGAGTTCGAGGGCAATCCGCTGGCCGACATGGCCGCCGCCGCCACCGACGAGGTCGAGCTGTCGCGTCAGGCCGGTCTCTCGGTCACCGGCGACCACCGCGACTCGGCGCTGAACCGCGCCCAGGCCGCCGTCTCGGCCGTTCAGTCCGGCCTGGCCAAGCGCCTGTCCGGCGGCCAGCAGTTCATGGCCTCGGTCGGCTCGACCGCGCCGTTCATCGGTCTGTTCGGCACCGTCTACGGCGTCATGAACTCGTTCATCGGCATCGCCAACACCAATACGACCAACCTGGCCGTCGTCGCCCCCGGCATCGCCGAGGCGCTGCTGGCCACCGGCATCGGCCTGTTCGCGGCCATCCCGGCGGTTATCTTCTACAACTATTTCAACACCCGCATCGCGGCCTACGGCACCCGTTCTGACGGCTTCAACGCCGAGCTGATGAACGCCGTGTCGCGTAACCTCGACAAGGGGGCGTAAGTCGGATGGCCGCCAAACTCTCCGGTGGCGGCGGCGGCAGGTACGCCATCGAGCAGAACAGCGAGATCAACGTCACGCCGTTCGTGGACATCATGCTTGTCCTGCTCATCATCTTCATGGTGGCGGCGCCGCTCGCCACCGTGTCGGTGGAGGTAAAATTGCCGCGCGCGGTCGCACCGGTCCAGAAGAGTCCGCCGAAGCCGTTCTATGTGTCGATCCAGGCCAATTCCCGGGTCTATATCGGCGACAGCGAGGTGGACATCGAGTCCGTCGGCACCGAACTGCTGGACCTGATCGGCAACAAGACGCCGTCGGACGAGCGGATCTTCATCCGCGCGGACCAGACCACCCGGTACGGCGATTTCATGCAGGTCATGAATTCGCTGCAGGACAGTGGTTTCTACAGCGTCGCCCTGGTCGGCGAAGACCAGTCGGCGAAGTAGGAGCGGTGAGAACATGACTGAAGTCGAATATCATCGCAGTCTCTACGACCCGCCGAAGCCGAAGGGCATCTTCGGGGTTCCCCCGCACGTGTTCCTCGCCAGCGTCGCGGTGGTGTGCCTGCTGTTCGCCCTGCTGGCCCTCTATTTCGTCAACGCCCAGTTCAAGCTGCGCGAGGTGAACTATTCGGACGACGCCGTCGACGTGGAGCTGATCGAACCGATCCCGCCGCCGCCGCCCCCGCCGCCGCCGCCGCCGCCCGAAACGGCGCCGCCGCCGAAGCTGCAGGTGCGTGTCCCGGCTCCTGTTCCGGTCAACGTCCCGGTGCCGCCGCTTCCGGTGCCGCCGACGCCGAAGGAAGACCGGATCGCCTCGACGATCCCGCCGGGCCGCATCGACGGACCGGTGACGATCCCCCTGCCGCCGCCGCCGCCCCGGCCGCCGGAAATCAGCAATGTGACCTGGCAACGCCAGCCCTCGCCCGAGTTCCCCGAACGGGCCGCCTCGCGGGGCATAGAGTCGGGCACGGTGCAGCTCGTCTGCACGGTCGCCCCGAACGGCTCGGCGCAGAATTGCTCGATCGTCTCGGAGCAACCTTCCGGGGCCGGCTTCGGCCAGGCCGCCCTGCGGTCGATGTCGCGGGCCCGGTTTTCGCCCCGGACGGTCGACGGGGTGGCCGAGGGCGGGCGCGCCCGCTTCACGGTCCGCTTCCGCCTGGCCGACTAGCGGTGAGGCCCTTCACCACGACGAACGCCCCCGGCCATGACGGCCGGGGCGTTTTCGTTTGGGAGCGGGACGGCGCTTCAGGCGTTGTGCGGCCAGATTGAAACGGAGCCCGCCCATGAACCGCCCCCTGATCCGCCCCCTGACCCTGGGGCTGGCCGCCGCCGCCGCGCTGACGGCCGCCGGCTGCGCCTATAACGAGACGCTCGGCCGCAACCAGTTCCTGATCGTCGACGATTCCGCCCTGACGCAGCAGTCCGAGGCCGCCTGGGCCCAGGCGCTGCGCACCCAGCCGACTTCGAACGACGCCGCCGCCAACGCCCGGGTCCGGAGAGTCGGGGGCCGGATCGTCGAGGCCGCCGGCCTGACCGACCGGCGCTGGGACTATGCGGTCTTCGTCAGCCAGAGCCCGAACGCCTTCGTCCTGCCCTCCGGCAAGATCGGGGTGACCACCGGCCTGCTCAACCTGGTCCGCAACGACGACCAGCTGGCCGCCGTCCTCGGCCACGAGGTCGGGCATGTCGTGGCCCGCCACGCCGCCGAGCGCTATTCGTCGAGCGCCGCCACCAGCCTGGTGCTGAGCGGCGTGCAGAGCGCCGCCGGCGACTACGCCAAGGCCGCCGGCGCGATCGGCGGCCTGGGGGCCCAGCTGGGCGTGCTGCTGCCGTTCTCGCGCCGTCACGAGCTCGAGGCCGACCGCATCGGCGTCGACTATCTGCAGCGCGCCGGCTACCGGCCGTCGGAGGCCATCGCCCTGTGGCGGATCATGGCCGAACAGCGTCAGCGTTCGGCGCCCGAATTCGCCTCGACCCACCCTTCGGACGCCAGCCGGATCGCCGCGCTGGAGCAGTATATCGAGAGCCGGGGCTGGAGCTGACCAAAGGGTCTAGGGTCTAGGGTCTAGGGGCTAGGGGCTAGGGGCTAGGGTCCAGAGCCAGAGAGTGAGGATTTGGCTCGGGTGGAGCGACGGGCTTGCCTTAAAACCTAGCCCCTAGACCCCAGAACCTGTCTTGATCACGGAACCCGTCCCCGCTAGACACGCCGCTCGCGACAGCGCGCCGCCTTAGCTCAGTTGGTTAGAGCGCCGGTTTGTGGAACCGGAGGTCCTCAGTTCAAGCCTGAGAGGCGGTACCATCCTCCCGATCTGGAGCGCGTTACGGCATGACCGACACGTCGCCGGCCTGGGACCCCCTTCAGTACAGCCGCTTCGAGGACGAGCGCGACCGCGCCGCCCACGATCTGCTGGCGCGTCTTCCCGACGATCTGGCCCCGAAGGAAATCTGGGATCTCGGATGCGGCGCCGGTCAGCACGCGGTCCGGCTCAAGCGCCGCTGGCCCGAGGCGCGGGTGCACGGGCTGGATTCCAGCGCGGCCATGCTGGCGCAGGCGAGAGCGCGCGACGCCGATGTCGACTGGCGCCTAGGCGACATCGCGGGATGGACGCCGGAGCGGCCGGTTGATCTGATCCTGGCCAACGCCTCGCTGCACTGGCTTCCGGATCACCAGGCCCTGTTGCGGCGGCTGACCGATGGCCTTGAGCCCCGCGGGGTCATCGCCGTGCAGATGCCGATGGCCCATGAGACACGGCACCATTCCCTGATGCGCGAGGTCGCGGCGGACGGCCCGTGGGCCGCGGCCTTGGCCGGAATCGGGACGGTCGCGCCGCTGCTGGAGCCGGAGGCCTATTATGCCGTGCTGGCCAGGAGTTGCGCCGAGATCGACGTCTGGTCGACCACCTATCTTCAGGCCCTGTCGGGGCCGGACGCGGTGCTGGAGTGGATGAAGGGGACGGCGCTGCGGCCGTATCTGGCCGCGCTGACCGACGAGGTCACGCGGCGGGCTTATCTGGACGCGCTCGGCGGGCGCCTGTCTTCCGCCTTCCCGCGGCGGCCGGACGGGGTGACGCCGATGCCGTTTCCGCGTCTGTTCCTGGTGGCGCGCAGACGCTGAGCGGGCTGCGCCGGCGCAGATGGGTGACCGGCCGGTCAAGACGGGCGAGTGCGTCGCAGGTGGCGCGGTAGCCGGCCTCGACGCCGAGGTCGAAACCCTTCCAGTCGCGGATGTCGAGGCCGTCCGGGGTCGGCTGGATCAGCAGGTCGGTGGCGGCCCGGGAGCTCTCCAGATCGGCGTCGGTGGTCAGGGTGGCGGAGCGCATCAGGATCGAGACGATGGGCGGGCCCCGGCGCCACGCCCCGGTGACGATCAGCCGCCAGATCGACGGCGGATGTTCGATCATTCCGGCGTCGACGCCGCGCGTCTCGGACATGTCGACGCCGATCACCGGCCCGGCGTTCATGCTGCGCATGACCTCGGCGGGAAGGTTCTTCAGCACCGCGCCGTCGACCAGCACCTGGCCGTCGAGGACGACCGGCGGCAGGATGCCGGGAATGGCGATGGAGGCGCGCAGCGCCCGCCGCATCAGCCCGCGCCGGTGCACCTCCAGCTTGCCGCTGGTCAGGTTGGTCGAGACCGCGAAGAAGGGCCGGTGCAGGTCGGCCAGGTCGACGTCGCCATAGGCCTCCTCGAGCAGGCGGTCGACCTTGCGGGCCCGGCTCATGGCCAGCATCGGGAAGGCGAGGTCGGACAGCGGATCGCTCTGCACGAAGGCCTTGCGGATGCGCGCCTCCAGCTCCTCCTGCGACCAGCCGAGGGCCGGGCCGGCGGCGATCACCGCCCCCATCGAGGCGCCGCCGACGAAGTCGATCGGGACGCCCGCCTCGCCCAGGGCCCTGAGCGCGCCGATGTGGGAATAGGCCCGCGCCCCGCCGCCCGACATGACCACGCCGACGGCCGAGCCGGTGATCACCCGCGCCATCCGTTCGGCGTCGGCCTGGTCGCCCTCGACGGCCTGGAACCAGCGGCCCGGGGCGACCGCGTCGATCCAGACGCCGGTGTTGGCCGGATGGGCCATGCGCGGGTCGCGCAGCAGGATCAGGTCGGTGCGCCGCTGGGCGTCGAGCACGCCGGCGTGCGGCAGCGGCCGGTTCGGCGGGGCCATCAGCCCGGCCCCGACCACGAAGACGCGGTCGACCTGGCGGGCGCACAGGGCGGCCCAGGCGGGCTCGTCCATCTCGGCGACGTAGAGGACGTAGTCGTGGGCGTCCTCGACCCGGTTGAACCATTCGGCGGCCGAGGACAGGGCCGACTGATCGATGACCTGGCAGCTGAAGCCGCTGGTCTGGATGGCCGCGGCGACGCGCTCGACGAAGGCCCGGATCGGCCGCGGCCGGGCCGAGACGAAGCCGAAGACGCTGGGCTCGCCGCCGCCGGAGCGCCGGTCGCGGGCGCGCTGGATCATCAGCCGGGACAGCTCGACCATCAGGTCCGGCTCGGTGCGGGCGGCCTCGAAAAAGGCGTCCCGGGGCAGGGCCAGGATCTCGGAGTCGCGCAGGGCGACGACGTCGGCGGTGTGGGTCGTGCCGGCCAGCATGGCCATTTCGCCGGCGGGCTCGCCGGGACGGATGACGCCGACGAACTGGGGCGGGCGGTCCCCGTCGGCGTCGCGGCGGAACACCCCGAGCCGCCCGGCCCGGACCAGGTAGAGGGTGTCGGCCGTATCGCCCTCGAGGAACAGGCTTTCGCCGCCGGTCAGGGCGAACCAGCTGGCGCGGGTGTTGCGGCCGCCCTCGAAGATGCGGTGCAGGGCGTCCTCGAGGCGGTCGGAGCGGGGGGCGGGCATAGGGGCTGGGGGCTGGGGGTTAGGGACCAGGGACCAGGGACTAGGGACTAGGGACTAGGGACTAGGGACTAGGGCTGGAACCGCCCGGGGGGGAGACCAACGGAATCGATAGTGGGTGGGCGGCATGGTCGCAGCATCCCTCCCTAATCCCTAGTCCCTAGTCCCTAGCCCCTACCACGCCCCCATCTCCCGCAACTGCTTCGCCAGCTCCTCCGGCAGGTCGCCGGCGTCCAGGGTCGAAAGATCCGGCGGGGCGTCCTTCGGCTCCAGATAGCGCCAGCCCTGGAAGGGACGGCGGGCCTGGGGGGCGGTGCGGACCACCTCGGGCGACAGCCGGATGTGGCACATGCCGGCCTTGCCCTCGCCCTTGGTCGTGATGTCGAGGATCGGCATGCGGCAGACCACCGACCCCTTCATCACCCAGAACAGCGAGCCGCCGTCCTCGAGTTCGGCGGCGCGCCTGGGCGTCATCCGGGTGTGGACGGTCAGCCATTCGCCCTTGGCGGCGCGGCGCTCCAGCGTCTCGACCCTGGCGACGCCGACGCACAGCTTGATCATGTGGAGGGTCAAGCCGCGGACCTCCTGCGGCGTCGCCAGGGAAGACCGTCGCCCGATTGACCGAGAACAATGTTTTTCCGGCGAACCCGGACGAGAAGGGATATCATCGCCGCGGGAGATAGCATCATGTTCAAGAACAATGTCGGCCGACTGGACCGGATTCTGCGCGTCATCGTCGGGCTGGGCCTGATCTCGCTCGTCTTCATCGGTCCGCAGAGCCTTTGGGGGTGGGTGGGCGTCGTCCCCCTCCTGACCGGGCTGATCGGAACCTGTCCCGTATACACCCTGCTCGGCATCCGCACCTGCGCGCGGCGCTGAACGCCGCGTTCAAGGAACCGGGTGCGACAGGATGAGCCGCGCTATTTTTCGGCGGCCGTGACCACCGCCAGCACCGTCCCGTCCGCGACCTGGTCGCCGACGGCGGCGACGGTCTCGACCACCCCGTCGAACGGGGCGACGAGGGCGTGCTCCATCTTCATCGCCTCCAGCACCACGACGGGCTGGCCCCTGGCGACCGTGTCGCCGGGTTTGGCGGGCGCAGCGACGATCTTGCCGGGCATGGGGGCGCGGAGGGAGCCGTCGGCGGCGGGGCCTCCGGACGCTCCGCCTCGCATCCGGGGCGTGAACTCGAACGCGTCGCCCTCCTCGAAGACAACGACCCGGCCATCGCCGGTCTCGGCCCCCGAGACTTGCTCACCGTCGATAAGGACGCAGGCAGGTCTGCCGATCGCCTGGAAGGTTTCGCCTTCAAGGTGGACATCGAAGGCGGAGTGACGCGGCGCTCCGCCACGATGGTCGCCGGACAACTCCCCCGCGACCCTTTCTCCGTCGCGATAGAGGACGACAGGCGTAGTCGGCGCGCCGTTCATGCGGAAGGCGAAGAGGCCGTCCGTCCATGGCGACGACTCCTTGCCGCGCAGAGCCTCGTCAGCCCGGAGGCCGATGGTCGCCAAGGCCGCGGCGGTGGTCTTCGCCGAAGGTCTGGCATTCGAAAGAGAGGCCTCTTCGGCGCCGATGAAGCCGGTGTCGACGTCGCCCTCGACGAAGCGCGGGTGCTCCAGGCAGCGGACGAGGAAGCCGGCGTTGGTCTTCACCGGCCACACCTCGACCGAGGCGCAGGCGTCGGCGAGGGCTTCGGCGGCCTCTTCGCGCGTGTCGGCGTGGACGATCAGCTTGGCGATCATCGGGTCGTAGAACTGGCTGACCTCGCCGCCCTGTTCGACCCCGGCGTCGATGCGGATGTCCTCGGGCAGGCGGAAATGCTCCAGCTTGCCGATGCTGGGCAAAAACCCGTTGGCCGGGTCCTCGGCATAGAGCCGCGCCTCCATGGCCCAGCCGTTCAGGGGGATGTCTTCCTGCCTAAGCGGGATCGGCTCGCCGGCGGCGACGCGCAGCTGCCATTCGACCAGGTCGACGCCGGTGACCGCCTCGGTGACCGGGTGCTCGACCTGGAGCCGGGTGTTCATCTCCATGAACCAGATGCGGTCGGCCTTCAGACCATCGGAAGCGTCGGCGATGAATTCGATGGTGCCGGCGCCCTCGTAATTCACCGCGCGGGCGGCCTTGATGGCGGCGTCGGTGACGGCCTTGCGCGTGGCGGCGTCCATGCCGGGGGCGGGGGCCTCCTCGATGACCTTCTGGTGGCGGCGCTGCAGGGAACAGTCGCGCTCATACAGGTGGACCACGGTCCCGTGCGTGTCCCCGAACACCTGCACCTCGATATGGCGCGGGCGGGTGATGTATGTCTCGATCAGGACGCGCGGGTCGCCGAAGGAGGACTGGCCCTCGCGCCGGGCCGAGGCGAGGCCGTCGGCGAAGTCCTCCGGCCGGTCGACCCGTTTCATGCCCTTGCCGCCGCCGCCGGCCACGGCCTTGATCAGGACGGGATAGCCGATGCGGGCGGCCTCGGCGGTCAGGACGGCGTCGGACTGGTCCTCGCCCTGATAGCCCGGCGTCACCGGCACCCCGGCCGCGATCATCAGGGTCTTGGCGGCGTCCTTGAGCCCCATGGCCCGGATCGCCGCGGGCGGCGGGCCGATCCAGACCAGGCCGGCGGCCATGACCGCCTCGGCGAAGTCGGCGTTCTCGGACAGGAAGCCGTAGCCGGGGTGGATGGCCTCGGCGCCGGTGGCCCTGGCCGCCGCCAGCACTTTCGCGGCGTCGAGGTAGGATTCGCGGGCCGGGGCGGGGCCGATCAGCACCGCCTCGTCGGCCTCGCGCACATGCAGGGCGTCGGCGTCGGCTTCGGAATGGACGGCGATGGTGCGGATGCCCATGCGGCGGGCGGTGCGGAACACGCGGCAGGCGATCTCGCCACGATTGGCGACCAGGATGGAGGTGAACATGGGTCGGTTCTAGAGGGGCGAGGAGCGAGGGGCGAGAGGCGAGTTTCGCCGCGTGTCACTGGACGGACGGGCGGCTCGCAGGCACGGGTCATCGTCTTCCGGGGCGTGAGCCGCGAAAGGGGGGGAGGGCGCGGGGCATCCGGGCCTCGCCCGGTGCTGTGTAGTTTTACCGTTTCGACGAGACAGGCTGCCCCGCGCGGCCGTTTTCCACACGCCCTCCGACTGGCGGCCCTCATGCGGGCCTTTGACGGATCGCCCCCGCCTCATTGCTGGGACCGGGACGGGGCGGACATGGCGTCCATTCCGGAGACGCCAGCAACCCGCACCTGAAGGCGCGCGGCGAGCAAGCGGAGGCCATCCATCGACCTCCGCGAGGACCCCCGGAGTCTCCATCGCCCGGGCTTCATCGCTCGATCACAGCCCGCCGCCATCGAGAACGTGGATCCGACGCCCTCCCCACCGACGGGTTGGGCAGGAGTGTACGACGGGTTTCTGCCCGGGCGCGTTCATGACGCTGACGAGGGAGCGATGTCTGGGGAAAACAGCGGGTTGGATTCTGAAAATATGAGGGCCGGCGGCGGATTTGCAGCGCAGCAATCGGCCTTGGGAGCCGAGGTTCATCACGACGGGCACGACGAATTCACAACGGCCACGGCGGGGCCGGCGGCTCCCGTCAGGGAGACGCAAGAGACTTGATGGCGGGCAAGGGCCCGCGGAGGGCCGGTGCGGGCTCGCTCCCGTCGTGTCCGTCGTGCCTTCGCCGTGGTCGTTGTGATGAACCAGCCTGCGGCGGCGACGGGTACGGTATTTTAATAACCACTCTAGTAATCACCAATAAAAGCAACGTACTAGCGTCATATGGCCGCGCGAACCTGCATTGACTAGATTCACAACGGGCACGGCGGGCCTGCGGCTCCCGTCAGGGAGACGCAAGAGACTTGATGGCGGGCAAGGGCCCGCGGAGGGCCGGTGCGGCCTCGCCCCCGTCGTGCCTTCTTCGTGCCCTTCGTGATCAACCAGCCGGCGGCGGCCGTCGTCGAGGCGCAGTGCGCCCCTCCTCCACCCCCTCCGGGGGCGCCCGTCGTCGGATCGCATACGATCCTCCTCCACCCTCAAGGGGAGAAGGGCTCGGTCCAGCTATCTCACTGGCAGGCGAGGCACTCGTCGTAGTCGGTGCGGGCGGCGCTGAAGAGGTCGGGCTGGTTGGGGTCGGGCTCTTCCTCGACCTTGTTCTCGGCGCCGGCGAAGGCGGCGCGCTGCACCGATTTGGAGCGCAGATAGTAGAGCGACTTCACGCCGGTCTCCCAGGCGCGCCAGTGCAGCATGTGCAGGTCCCATTTGTCGACGTCGCCCGGGATGAACAGGTTGATCGACTGGGCCTGGCAGATCTCGGGGGCGCGGTCGGCGGCCAGTTCGACGATCCAGCGCTGGTCCAGTTCGAAGGCGGTCTTGAACACGGCCTTCTCCTCGTCGGTCAGGACGTCGAGATGCTGCACCGAACCCTCGTGCTCGAGGATGGACGACCAGATGATGTCGGTGTCGGCGCCCTTCGAGCCCAGCACCTTCTCGAGATAGGGGTTCTTGACCGCGAACGAGCCCGACAGGGTCTTGTGGGTGTAGATATTGGCCGGGATCGGCTCGATGCCGGCCGAGGTGCCGCCGCAGATGATCGAGATCGAGGCGGTCGGGGCGATGGCCAGCTTGTGGCTGAAGCGCTCCATGACGCCGCGCTCGGCGGCGTCCTCGCAGGGGCCCTTCTCCTCGGCCAGCCGGCGGCTGGCCCTGTCGGCCTCGCGGCGCAGGTGCTTGAACAGCCGCATGTTCCACGACTTGGCCATGGCCGATTCGAAGGCCACGCCCTGGGCCTGCAGGAAGGAATGGAAGCCCATCAGGCCGAGGCCGACCGAACGCTCGCGCCTGGCCGAATAGACGGCCGCGGCCATGGCCGGCGGGGCGCGGCGGATGAAGTCCTCGAGCACATTGTCGAGGAAGCGCATCACATCCTCGACGAATTTCGGCTCCTCGCGCCATTCGAGGAAGGTCTCGGCGTTGACCGAGGACAGGCAGCAGACCGCGGTGCGGTCGACGCCGAGGTGGTCGCGGCCGGTGTGCAGCATGATCTCGGCGCACAGGTTCGACTGTTTGACCGACAGGCCCAGCTCGCGCTGGTGCGGCGCCATCTGCCGGTTCACCGTGTCGGAGAAGATCAGATAGGGCTCGCCGGTCTGCAGGCGGATCTCGAGGATCTTCTGCCACAGGGTGCGGGCGTCGACGGTCTTGAGCACCTCGCCGTTCTTCGGCGACTTCAGGTCGAAGGTCCCGCCGTCGCGGACCGCGAACATGAATTCGTCGGTGATGTTGATGCCGTGGTGCAGGTTCAGGGACTTGCGGTTGAAGTCGCCCGACGGCTTGCGGATCTCGAGGAATTCCTCGATCTCGGGGTGGTGGACGTCGAGATAGACGGCCGCCGAGCCGCGGCGCAGCGAGCCCTGGGAGATGGCCAGGGTCAGGGAGTCCATCACCCGGATGAAGGGGATGATGCCCGAGGTCTGGCCGGCGCCCTTGACCTTTTCGCCGATCGAGCGGACGCCGCCCCAGTAGGTGCCGATGCCGCCGCCGTTCGAGGCCAGGGCGACGTTCTCGTTCCACACCGACTGGATGCCGTCGAGGCTGTCGCCGACGGCGTTGAGGAAGCAGGAGATCGGCAGGCCGCGGTCGGCGCCGCCGTTGGACAGCACCGGGGTGGCCGGCATGAACCACAGCTTCGACATATAGTCGTAGACGCGCTGGGCGTGGCCGGCGTCGTCGGCGTAGGCGTTGGCCACCCGGGCGAACATGTCCTGATAGCTCTCGCCGGCCAGCAGATAGCGGTCCTCGAGGGTCTTCTTGCCGAAATCGGTCAGCAGCGCGTCGCGCGACCGGTCGATCTGGATCGAGGGCACCACCTTCAGCTGCGGCCTCTCCGTCGTGTCCGCCGTCGCAACCGACTGGAAATCCACTGTCTTCAACGCCTCGCCGCCGGCCATAATGGTCACTGCCCTGAACTGGATCCGATTAAGTCGTTCGCGCCGCTGACCACATCATCTAGTGGCCGCAGAGCTCCCCAAGCCCACATATGGGGCGCAGATGGCTAACGACCCGTCAACGGGGTTGACGATCACTTTCTGGACGAATCGGCCTCAAGGCGGGGGATGAGCCTGTGGACAGGCCGCGACGACGGGATGACAGGGGCGTGACGCCGAAACCCGGAAATCGATCACGAACGCGTGAGGGGAACGTCCCGCAAGCGGGACCGTTTGGGGCCGATGACCCCTGAGCAGATCGCCGCCTTCGGCCGCCGCGCCTGGCGCATCGCCCGCACCGAGATCGCCGCGGTCAGCGCCCTGTTCGTCGCGGCCCTCGGGGTGATGGTCTTCGTCGACCTGGCCGGCGACCTCGGCGAGGCCGGGGGCCGCGCCTTCGACCAGGCCGTGCTGGAGGCCCTGCGGCCGGGGCCGATGGATCCCTGGGGGCCCGACTGGCTGGAGGAGGCGGCCCTGGAACTGACCGCGCTGGGCGGGGTCGCCGTGCTGGCCCTGTTCGCCGTGGTCGTGATCGGCTTCCTGGTGCTGCAGCGCAAGCGGCTGTCGGCCCTGCTGCTGGCCCTCGGGCTGGCCGGCGGGATGGCCCTGAGCGAGGGGCTGAAGGCGGTGTTCGGGCGCGAGCGGCCGCCGGAGGCGCTGCGGGCGGTCGAGACCCTGAACGCCAGCTTCCCCTCCGGCCACAGCCTGCTGTCGGCGGTGTTCTACCTGAGCATCGGGGTGATGCTGACCCGGGCCTTCCGGCAGAAGCGTTTCAAGGCCTATGTGATCGGCGTCGCCGTGCTGCTGACCCTGATCGTCGGGCTGACGCGGATCTATCTGGCCGCCCACTGGGCCACCGACGTGCTCGCCGGCTGGAGCGTCGGGGCGGCCTGGGCCATGGCCCTGTGGCTGATCGCCTATGCGGTCCAGCGCCGCCAGCAGGGCCGTCCGCAGGAGCCGCACGTGCTGCCGGTGGACGAGGGGTAGGCAATAGGCAGTAGGCATTGGCCGGGTCCAGGGATTTGGCCCCGACGCCTGCATCCTTCCGCCGCGTCCGTATCGCTTCCCTACTGCCTACTGCCTACTGCCTGATCCCTAACCCGCCCCGAACTCGAGATCCTTGCGGGCCGAGATGATGGTGACGATGAAGCCGGCGAGGACGTCCAGCATGACCATGGTCAGGATCAGGAAGAAGGTCGAGGTGGCGAAGCCCCGGATCAGCAGGAAGGCCACCAGGCAGGCCACGAACAGGATCATCGACAGGGCGTGGTTGACGATGGCGACCTTCTGGCTGGAGGTCGACTTGAGCAGTTCGAAGAACAGCAGGATCAGGGCCAGGAACAGGATCAGGTCGCCGCTGCCGATGTTCCAGCCGCCGCCGGAGACCATGGGGATGGTGAAGATCGGCTCGCGCAGGGCCTGTTCCGCCGCCGTCACCCCGCCGGCCCCGACCACGCCGGAGAGGATGACGATGGCGTAGATGACCACCGGGACGACCAGCAACGGCAGGGCGATGAGCATGGCAGCGGCTCCATAAGGACGGGCGGCGGCAGGTACGGCCGCGCTTGCCGACGATGAATACCCCCGTTCGCGCCGGGCCGCCATGGTCGCTCGCCTGACGCGCGAACCGTCAGAATTCGACGACCGGGCCGGGGCGGCGGGCCCTCGACCGGAGCCACATGACCCCGATCAGGTCGGACAGGGAGGCGACCAGCCGGCCCCAGTTGGTGTATTTCGAGCGGCCGGTCTGGCGGTGGCGGTGATCGACGTCGAGATAGCGGTTCTGATAGCCCTCGCGGATCATCAGCGCCGGCAGGTAGCGGTGCATGTGATCGAAATAGGGCAGGCGCAGGAAGACCTCGCGGCGGAAGGCCTTGAGGCCGCAGCCGGTGTCGTCGGCGTCGTCGCGCAGCAGCCGTTTGCGGATGCGGTTGGCCCAGAGCGAGGCCCAGCGCTTGGCCCCGCTGTCGCGGCGCCTGGCCCGCACCCCGCCGACGAGGGCGACCTCGGGCGGGGCGGCGGCCAGCAGGTCGGCCAGCCGCGGCGCGTCGGCGGGCGGGTTCTGGCCGTCGCCGTCGAGGGTGACGATGATGGCGCCGCGGGCGGCCAGCACCCCGGTGCGCACGGCGCGGCTCTGGCCGGCGTTGGCGGCGTGGCCGAGCACGCGCAGGGCCGGCAGTTCGGCGGTCAGGGCGCGCAGCTCGGCCAGGGTGCCGTCCCTCGAGGCGTCGTCGACGAACACCATCTCATAGGCACGGCCGGCGAAGGCGGCGGCGATCTCGCGGGCCAGGGGGCCGGCGGCGCCCTCCTCGTCATGGACGGGGACGACGACGGAGATGTCGGGGGTCGGCTCGATCATGGGCCTCCTCTAGCGGGTTTCGCGGCGCGGCGGGAGGCCGGGGCGCGGGACGGCTGACGCGGCGCGAACCGGCGTGGTAGGAAGATGAACATGATGCGCCCCGATCTCGACCGATTCATCGCCGGCTGGCGGGGCCCGCTGCTGGCGGCCCTGATCGCCCTGCTCGGCGGCCTGCCGGTGCTGGCGCTGCTGCCGCCGCTGGACCGGGACGAGAGCCGCTACGCCCAGGCCACCTCGCAGATGCTCGAGAGCGGCGACCTTGTCGACATCCGCTTCCAGGACGAGCCGCGCTGGAAGAAGCCGGTCGGCATCTACTGGATGCAGGCGGCCGCGGTGGCGGCGACCTCGAGCGTCGAGAACCGCGACATCCAGCCCTACCGCATCCCCTCGCTGCTGGGGGCCATGCTGGCGGCGGCCGCCTGCGCCTGGGCCGGGGCGGCGATGTTCGGGCGGCGGGCCGGCTTCCTGGCCGGGGCCATGCTGGGGGCCAGCTTCCTGCTGTCGAGCGAGGCGGGCATCGCCAAGACCGACGCCATGCTGTGCGCGGCGGTGACCGTGGCCATGGCCGGGCTGGCGCGGATCTACCTGGCCACCCGGGCCGGGGAGGCGCCGCGACGGCCGCACAAGCTGGCCTTCTGGCTGGGCGTCGGCCTGTCGATCCTGGTCAAGGGGCCGATCGGCCTGGTTGTGGTCGCCCCGGCCATCCTGCTGCTGTCGCTGTGGGACCGGGACGTGAAATGGCTGGCGCGGCTGGGCTGGGGCTGGGGCCTGCCGCTGGTGGCGCTGATGGTCGGGCCCTGGGCCATCGCCATCACCATCGCCACCGACGGCGGCTTCTGGCGCGAGGCCATCATCGGCGACCTGGCCCCGAAGATCGCCGGCGGCCACGAGAGCCACGGGGCGCCGCCGGGATACTATCTGCTCGGGGCGCTGGTGATGTTCTTCCCGGCGACGCTGATGCTGCCGGCGGCGCTGTCGACGGCGTGGCGGCGGCGCTCCGAGCCGGCCGTGCGCTTCCTGGTCTGCTGGCTGGTCCCGGCCTGGCTGATCTTCGAGCTGACCCCGACCAAGCTGGCCCACTACACCCTGCCGACCTACGGCGCCCTGGCGCTGCTGGCCGCGGCCGCCCTGACCCGGCCGATCGGCCCGGTTTCGCGCTATGCCGGGGCGGTGCTGTCGGTGATCGGCGGACTGGCCGTGGTGCTCGTCACCATCTTCGGCCTGACCGAATACGGGCGCTCGACGGCCCAGGGCTGGGCCACGATCACCATCGTCTTCGCCGCGCTGGCGGCGCTGGTCGGAGCCTTCCTGCTGCTGCACCGGGCGGCGTCGGCGGCGGTGCTGGCCTCGGTGGCGCTCGGGGTGGTGGCCCACGCCGGCCTGGCGGGCACGATCCGGCAGCTGAAGCCGCTGGCCGTGGCTCCGCAGCTCCAGACCGTGCTGGAGCGGGCCGACCTGCATCCGCGCCAGGGGCGTCCCGGCCCGGTGGCCGTCACCGGCTTCCACGAGCCGAGCTTCGTCTTCCTGACCGGGCGCGAGACCGAGCTGACCGACGCCGCGGGCGCGGCCCGGGCCCTGGCCGAGGGGCGGCCGGTGATCGTCGAGGCCCGCGACGCCGACGCCTTCAGCGCCGCCGCCGCCGGGCTGGGTGTGACCGGGCGGGCCGTGGGGGTGGTCGACGGCCACAACTATTCGCGCGGCGACGACGTCAGCCTGACCGTCTACGCCCCCTCCGGCGGCGGACTGGCGGGGACGACGCCGTGAGCCGGCCGATCACCCTCGTCGAGGTCGGCCCGCGCGACGGGCTGCAGAACGAGACGGCGGTGCTGGCCCCCGCCGTCCGCGCCGATCTGGTGCGGCGGCTGGAGGCGGCCGGGGCGCGGCGCATCGAGGCGGCCAGCTTCGTCCATCCCGGATACGTGCCGCAGATGGCCGGGGCCGAGGCGGTCATGGCCGCCCTGCCGCCGGAGCCGGGGCGCAGCCGCATCGGCCTGGTGCTGAACGGCAAGGGCTACGACCGGGCCCTGGGCACGGCGGTCGACGAGGTCAATGTGGCCATGTCCGTGACCGACGGCTTCGGGCTGAAGAACCAGGGCATGGGCGTCGACCAGCAGGTGTCGATGCTGTCCGACATCCTGACCGGTCGGGCCAATTCGGAGGGCGGCGCCGGCGCGGGCCCGTCGCTGTCGGCGACCCTGTCCTGCGTCTGGGGCTGCCCGTTCGACGGCGAGGTGTCAGTGGAGCAGGTGGCCGATCTGGTCGGGCGGATCGGCGAGCTGGGCGTGAAGGAGATCGCCCTGGCCGACACCATCGGCGTGGCCGATCCATGGGCGGTGACGCGCAAGGTCGAGGCGGCGCGCAGGGCGGCGCCGGAGGCGGCGCTGCGGCTGCATTTCCACGACACCCGCAACGCCGGCCTGGCCAATGCCTATGCGGGCGTCGAGGCGGGGGTCGACGTGCTGGACGCCTCGGTCGGCGGCATCGGCGGCTGTCCGTTCGCGCCGGGGGCGACCGGCAACATCGCCACCGAGGACCTGGTCTATATGCTGGAGCGGGCGGGCTATTCGACCGGCTACGACCTCGACGCCCTGATCGAAACGGCGCGCTGGATCGGCGAAAAGATCGGCCGCCCGACGCCGAGCGCGCTCAGCCGGGCGGGGGGATGGCCGAGGGGTTCCCAGTAGGAGGAGTCCGTCATGGACCGGTTCGCCGGCGGTTGCCTGTGCGGGGCCGTCCGCATCGTGGCGAAGGGACGCCCCAACCGGGTCGGCCTCTGTCACTGTCTGGACTGCCGCAAGCATCACGGAGCCCTGTTCCACGCCTCCGCCATATTCCCCGAGGCGGCGATGACGATCGAGGGCGAGACGGGCGACTACGCCGGGCGGTATTTCTGTCCGCGCTGCGGCTCGTCCGTTTTCGGGCGCAGCGGCGGGGAGATCGAGGTGAATCTCGGCTCGCTGGACGCCCCCGACCAGCTGACGCCGACCTATGAACTCTGGACCATCCGCCGCGAGTCCTGGCTGCCGCCGTTCCCGCTCGCGACACGATACGAGCGCGACCGGGAAGGTTCGGGGCGCGCCGGGGAACCGGGTCCGGGGCCGGTGCGGTCGTAGAGCGCTCAAACCGTTGCCGGCTCCGCCGCAAGGCGGGGCCGGGCCGGGCGGGGGATCAGTGCATCCGGTGCTTCAGCTGGCTGATGGTGTCGTGGTCCGCCTTGACCTCGGTGTAGGCGGTGGTGACCAGCTGGCGGGCCGGTTCGGGCAGGTCGGCGTCGCGGGAGGCCTCTTCGAACCTGGCCTTGATGACGTCCTCGCCGCGCTCGACCTCGTCGATGACGCCCTTGTCGTCGCGACCGCCGAGGTTGCCGCGCATCTCGGCGAATTTGTTGTGGACGCGGCCCATCAGCGACTGGTCGTCCTCGGGCTCGCCGCCGAAGGTGCGGACCTCCTGCTGCAGGCGCCGGCACAGCTCCTCGCGCCGGTTCGCGCGCTCGGCGAACAGGGTCTTGAACTCGGGGTTGTCGGCGCCCTCGGCGGCGCTGCGGTAGCCGTGGGCGCTGTCCATCGTGGTCTCGATGAGGCTGTTGAGGACCTTCACGGCGCGGTCGTCGTGGGTTTGCATGGGGGCTCTCCTTGAGGGTGGAGCCGGTTAAACCGGAACCGGGGCGGGCCGTTCCGACGCTCCGCCTCACGATTCCGGGAAGGCCGTCCTTTCGGGCGCCCTACAGGTTCAGCAGGGCCGGGTCGCCGCCCTGGGCGGAGATGTTGTTCGAGATCGCCTTCTCCGAGGCGTAGCGGATCAGGCTGTACGGTCCGCCGGCCTTGGGGCCGGTGCCGGACAGGCCCTCGCCCCCGAACGGCTGGACGCCGACCACCGCGCCGATGATCGAGCGGTTGATGTAGACGTTGCCGGCCGGGACGAGGCGGGCGACCTCGTCCGCGAAGGCCTCGATGCGGCTGTGCACGCCAAGGGTCAGGCCATAGCCGCGCGCGGCCAGTTTCGCCGCCGTCTGCTTCAGTTCGGACGGGTGGTAGCGGCAGATGTGCAGGATCGGGCCGAACACCTCGCGCTCCAGATAGTCAGGGGTCGGCACCTCGGCGAGGGTCGGGGCGAACAGGTGGCCCCTGTCGGCGCCGGCCGGCAGTTCGGCGCGGGCGATGATCCTGGCGTCGCCCTCGAGCCGCTTCAGATGCGCTTCCAGCATCGCCCTGGCGTCGGCGTCGATGACCGGGCCGATGTCGGTGGCGGGATCGGCGGGATCGCCGACCACCTGGGCGGCCAGGGCGCCCTTAAGGCCCTCGATCAGGGCGTCGGCGCCGTCGTGCGGGACATAGAGCAGGCGCAGGGCCGAGCAGCGCTGGCCCGAGGAGCCGAAGGCCGACAGGATGACGTCGTCGATGACCTGTTCGCGCAGGGCGGTGGTGTCGACGAACATGCCGTTCAGCCCGCCGGTCTCGGCGATGAAGGGGATGATCGGGCCCGGCCGGTGGGCGAGGGCGCGGTTGATGGCGGCGGCGGTGTCGGTGCCGCCGGTGAAGGCGACGCCGTCGATGCCCGGATGGGTGGTCAGCCTGGCGCCGACGGTCTCGCCGCGGCCGGGGACGAGGGCCAGCAGGTTCGGGTCGAGGCCGACCCTGTGGTAGAGGCGCACGGCCTCGGCGGCGACCAGCGGGGTCTGTTCGGCCGGCTTGGCCAGCACGGCGTTGCCGGCGGCCAGGGCGGCGGCGATCTGGCCGGTGAAGATGGCCAGGGGGAAGTTCCACGGGCTGATGCAGGCGAAGACGCCGCGCCCGTGCAGCACCAGGGTGTTGATCTCGCCGACCGGACCCTTGAGCTCGGTCGGGCCGCCGAAGTCGCGCTCGGCCAGCAGGGCGTAGTAGCGGCAGAAGTCGGCCGCCTCGCGCACCTCGGCGACGCCGTCGTTGAGGGTCTTGCCGGCCTCGCGGCTGAGCAGGGCGACCAGCCGGTCCATGTCGGCCTCCAGCGCGTCGGCCATGGCGCGCAGGACGGGGGCGCGGCCGCCGCCGCCGATCCGGTCCCATTTCGCCTGGGCGCGGGCGGCCGTCTCGACCGCGGCGTCGATGTCGGCCTCGGTCGCCTCGGAGACGTGGCCGAGCACCTGGCTCGTGTCGAAGGGGTTGAGCACCGGCCGGGGGTTGGTCCCGGCGCGCAGCTTGCCGCCGATGATCGGGCCCGAGGTCAGCTTCTCGGCGTCGACCTTCGCCAGGGCGGCGGCGTGCCGGTCGCGGTCGGCGGCTTGCGAATAGTCGCGGCCCAGCGAGTTCTGGCGGTCCATGTACATGTCCTTGGGGGTCGGGATTTTCGCGTGGCGGTCGGGGTGGGCCTCGACGGCGGCGATGGGGTCGGCGGCGACGGCGGCGGCGGGCACCCGCTCGTCGAGCAGGGCGTGGACGAAGGAGGAATTGGCCCCGTTCTCGAGCAGGCGGCGGACCAGATAGGGCAGCAGGTCCTCGTGGCCGCCGACGGGGGCGTAGGCGCGCACCGTCACGGGGCCGAAGGCGGTGCCGAATGCGTCTCTGGCGGCGTCGTAGAGGGCCTCGCCCATGCCGTGCAGGCGCTGGAACTCGATCCTGACCCCGCGGTCGGCGGCCAAGCGGTGGACGGCGGCGAGGGAGTGGGCGTTGTGGGTGGCGAACTGGCTGTAGAGGTCGGGCGCGGCCTCGATCATCATCCGTGCGCAGACCAGATAGTTCAGGTCGGTGGCGGCCTTGGTGGTGAAGACCGGATAGTCGGTGCGGCCGAACTGCTGGGCGCGCTTGATCTCGGTGTCCCAGTAGGCGCCCTTGACCAGCCGGACCATCAGGCGGCGGCCTGACGTCCGGGCCAGGTCGGCGACGCGGCGGACTGCCTCGGGGCCGCGCTTCTGATAGGCCTGGACGGCGAGGCCGAGGCCGGTCCAGCCGCCCAGATCGGGCTCGTGGGCCAGCCGGTCCAGCAGCTTCAGCGACAGGGCGAGGCGGTCCGCCTCCTCGGCGTCCACGGTGAAATTTATGTCGTATTTGGCGGCGATGCGGGCGAGGCGGACGATGCGCGGATACAGCTCGTCCCAGACGCGGGCCTCCTGGGTCGCCTCGTAGCGGGGCGACAGGGCCGACAGCTTGACCGAGACGCCGTGGCCGGTCTCGGGGCCCTGGCCCTTCGCCGTCCTGCCGACGGCCTCGATGGCGCCGGCGTAGATGCGCTCGTAGCGTTCGGCGTCGGCGGCGGTGCGGGCGCCCTCGCCGAGCATGTCGAAGGAGCACAGCCAGCCCTCCCTGTTCGAGCGCTTCAGCGCCGCCTCGATGGTGCGGCCGACGACGAACTGTTCGCCCATGATGCGGACGGCGGCGGCGACGGCCTCGCGGATCACCGGCTCGCCGAGACGGCCGACGATGCGCCTGAGGAAGCCGGGAAGGTCGGTCCTGGCCTCCTCGTCGACGTCGACCAGCCTGCCGGTCAGCATCAGGCCCCAGGTCGAGGCGTTGACGAACAGGCTGTCGGACTGGCCGAGGTGGGAGGCCCAGTCGGCCGAACCGATCTTCTCGGCGATCAGCCGGTCGCGGGTGTCCTCGTCCGGGGTGCGCAGCAGGGCCTCGGCCAGGCACATCAGGGCCAGGCCCTCGCGGGTGCCGAGACTGAACTCCTGCAGGAAGCTCTCGACCACGCCCTGTTTCCTGGCGCTGGCCCGGGCGCGCTCGACCAGGCCCGTGGCGCTGGCGAGGACGGCGGCGCGCTCGGAGGGGTCCAGCGGGATCCGGTCCAGAAGTCCGCGCACCGTGGCGGTTTCGTCCGCGAACTTGCCCTGGTCCAGCGTATCCCAATCCTGGGACAGGGCGACCGGCGGCGGGACGTATGCGTTCATGCTGCCCCGTCTACCCCCTTCCCCCTTGATGGGGGAAGGGCCGGGGATGGGGGTGACAGTGCGTCCGATTGGCCGGAACCGGTCAGGTCAGGCGTGGCCGCACGACACTCGGTGCATCTGCCGGCTTCACCCCCATCCCAACCCTTCCCCCATCAAGGGGGAAGGGCTATTCGTGCGGACCGATCAACGGCGGAGCCTTCCGGCCCACATGCGCATCGTACTGGCCACCGACGCCTGGGAGCCCCAGGTCAACGGAGTCGTCCGCACCCTGACCCGGACCATCGCGGAATGCCGCGCCATGGGCCACGAGGTCGAGGTCATCGAGCCGAGCCAGTTCAAGACCATTCCGTGCCCGACCTATCCGGAGATCCGGCTGGCGCTCGGGGCCGAGGAGGAGATCCGCGAGCGGCTGCGCGCCTTCGAGCCGGAGGCGGTGCACATCGCCACCGAGGGCCCGATCGGCATCGCCACGCGGCGCATCTGCGTCGAATGGAAGCTGCCGTTCACGACCAGCTACCACACCAAATTCCCCGAATATGTCTCGGCCCGGTTCCCGATCCCGGTCCAGGTCGGCTACGCCTATATGAAGTGGTTCCACAAGCCGTCCGGCCGGCTGATGGTGGCCACCCCGACGCTGCGCGACGAGCTGGTGGCGCACGGCTTCCGCAATGTGTCGCCGTGGTCGCGGGGCGTCGACACCGAACAGTTCAATCCGGATCTGCCGCGCATCTACGACCAGCTGGGCGGCAAGGACTGGCCCCGGCCGTTCTGGCTCAACGTCGGCCGGGTGGCGGTCGAGAAGAACATCGAGGCCTTCCTGCAGACCGACCTGCCGGGCACCAAGATCATTGTCGGCGACGGCCCGGCCCGGGCCGAGCTGGAAACCAGATATCCGGAGGCGAAATTCCTCGGGGCGCGGTTCGGCGACGAACTGGCGCGCTGTTTCCGCGACGCCGACGTGTTCGTCTTTCCGAGCTGGACCGACACCTTCGGCCTGGTGATCCTCGAGGCCATGGCCACGGGCACGCCGGTGGCCGCCTATCCGGCCCACGGGCCGATCGACATCATCCCGGGCTCCAAAGCCGGGGCCATCGACAAGGACCTGCGCACGGCCTGTCTCGAGGCGCTGGAATGCGACCGGGCGGCGGTGCGGGCCTATGCCGAGAAATTCAGCTGGCGGGCCTCGGCCGAACAGTTCGTCGAGAATCTGCAGCCCTATCCGGAGCCCGAGCGCGGCCGGTTCTGGCGGCGGCTGCGGCGGATCGCCCGGCTGAGGAAGAAGGCGGCGGCCTGACCCGCGAGGGCGGCGGCGCCCCGGCCGGCCGGGCGCAGCGAAACGCCGCGGGCCTCGCGACCCGCGGCGTCGGCCTTCCGGAGGGGTTCCGCCCGTCCTACTCGGGGCTGGCCATCGGCGTCAGGGCCGAGGCCAGGGCGCGCTGGGCGGCCAGGTCGGCGGCGGGCAGCGGCACCAGGCCGCGGTCCTGGAGGTAGCCGCCGCGGCCGGCGGCGGCGTCCGACATATATTCCAGGACGAATTCCTTCAGACCGGGGATCACGCCGATGTGGGCCTTCTTGACGTAGATGAACATCGAGCGGGAGATCGGATAGGCGCCGGAGGCGATGGTCTCGGGGCTCGGCATGACGCCGTTGACGCTGTGGGCCTTCACCTTGTCGGAGTTCTGCTCGAGGAAGGAGTAGCCGAAGGCCCCGATCGAACCGGGGGTGCGGGTCAGGGTCTGGACGATGGCGTTGTCGTTCTCGCCGGCGTCGATCCAGGCGCCGTCCTCGCGAAGGGTGTGGGCGAGCGCCTCGAAGCGGCCGGGGTCGCTCCCGGCGAGGGCCGCGAGCTGGGGGACGGCTTCGGCGGACGGGGCCATGGCCAGTTCGAGCCAGGAGTCGCGGGTGCCGGAGGTCGGCGGCGGGCCGTAGACCATGATGCGGGTGGCCGGCAGGTTCGGATTGACCTGGTTCCAGGCGCGGTTCGGATTGGCGATGAAGGCGCCGCCCGGACCCGGCACCTCCTTGGCCAGGGCGAGATAGAAGTCGTCGCCCTCGAAGCGGTAGTTCGGGGCGTCGATGGCGGTGGCGACGACGAGGCCGTCGTAGCCGATCTTCAGCTCGACGATCTCGGTGACGCCGTTGTTCCGGCACAGTTCGAACTCGGACTTCTTCATCCGGCGCGAGGCGTTGGCGATGTCCGGGGTGTCGGGGCCGACGCCCTTGCAGAAGGCCTGGATGCCGCCGCCCGTGCCCAGCGACTCGACGCGCGGGGCCGCGCCGCCCGAGCCGCGGGCGAAATTCTCGGCGACGCGGGTCGTGAACGGGAAGACGGTCGAGGAGCCGGCGGCCCAGACGCCGGAGCGGCCGCCCCGGGAGCCGCCGCCCTGGTCGTCGCCACAGGCGCCGAGGGCGAGAAGGGCGATCGCCGAGGCGGCGGCGAGCAGGGTGCGGGTCATGGATCTGGGCTCCGGAATCGGTTGAGGTCGGCGATGTTTTGACACGGGTTTGTGACGGTCGATGCGACGCTCCGGAGGAGACTCGCCCCAGCCGTGGGCGGTTCGCTAGATGTGGATGGCGTGGCCCAGGGCCCGCAGCGACGCCTCGTGGAAGGCCTCGCCGAGCGTCGGGTGGACGTGGATGACGCCGGCGACGTCTTCCAGCACCGCCCCCATCTCCAGCATCTGGGCGAAGCTGTTGGACAGCTCGGCGACGTGCTGGCCGACGGCCTGGACGCCGAGCAGGCGGTGGTCGGTCTTCGACGCCAGCACCCGCACGAAGCCGCCGTCGTCGCCGGCCTCGATGGCCAGGGCGCGGCCGATGGCGGCCAGGGGGAAGACGGCGGTGATGACGTCGTCGCGGCCCTCGACGTCCAGCGGACCGAGGCCCGCCGAGACGATCTCGGGCTCGGTGAAACAGACGGCGGCGATGGTGACGGGATCGAAGCGAGGTTCTTGCGCCCTGTCGCTCGCGGCGCGGCCGCTCGCTGCTTGAGGGCGTTCACGCCCGGCGATGATCTCGGCCACGACCTCGCCCTGGGCCGAGCCCTTGTGGGCCAGCATCGGTTCGCCGGTCAGGTCGCCGACGGCCCAGACGTTCTTCATGCTGGTGGCGCAGCGGTCGTCGATCTTGACGAACGGGCCGGCCATGGTGACGCCCATGGTCTCGAGGCCCCAGCCGCTGGTGCGCGGGCGGCGGCCGACGGTGACGAGGACCTTGTCGGCCTTGAGCTTGAGGGCCTTGCCGTCCTTCGTCGTGATGTTTAGCTGGCCCTTCTCGAACGACCCGGCCCTGGCGCCGAGGTGCAGGTCGACGCCGTGCCCCTCCAGCCATTTGCGGACCGGATCGGTCAGGGCCTTGTCGTAGAGCGGCAGCAGGCGGTCGGCCATTTCGACGATGGCGACCTCGGCCCCCAGCTTGCGGAAGGCGATGCCCAGCTCCAGCCCGATATAGCCGCCGCCGACCACGACCAGCTTGCCGGGGACCTCAGCCAGCGACAGGGCTTCGGTCGAGGAGATGACGTCGCCGCCGAAGGGCAGGAAGGGCAGTTCGACCGGCTCGGAGCCGGTGGCGAGGATGACGTGTTCGGCGCTGATGACGAGGTCGCCGTCGGCGGTCTTCACCGTGCAGGTCTTGGCGTCCGAGAAGGTGGCCCAGCCCTTGACGACCCTGACCCTGGCCTTCTTCAGCAGGGCGGCCACGCCGGCGTTCAGCTTACGGACGATGCCGTCCTTCCAGGCGACGGTCTGGGCGAAATCGATGGCCGGCTGGGCGGCCGTAATGCCCAGCGTCCCGCCACCCGCCGCCCTGGCCACGGTCTCGAATTTGGACGCCGCGTGGATGATCGCCTTGGAGGGGATGCAGCCGACGTTGAGGCAGGTGCCGCCGAGGCCGTCGCCGCCGTCGACCAGCACGGTGTCCAGCCCCAGCTGGCCGCAGCGGATGCCGGCGACATAGCCGCCGGTGCCGGCGCCGATGATCAGGACTTT
>NZ_CALMZS010000166.1 GCF_937870815.1 uncultured Brevundimonas sp. | reverse complement strand
GTCTCGGCGGTGTCCCAGTCGATGTCCAGGCCCCGCGTCTCCAGATAGGCCCTCAGGGCGTCGAGCAGGGTCTCGCGGTCGAGGCCGGCGTCGTCGGCGGGCGGGGCCGCGAGGTCGGCCTCGAACGGCGCGAAGTCGGCGCGGACCTGGCGGTAGGGGGCCCGGGTCGGCAGTTCGCTGGCCAGCCGGAAGCGGGCGCAGCCGGTCAGGGTGATCAGATAGCGGCCGTCGGAGGTCTCGGCGAAACTGGTGATCCGGCCGGCGCACCCCACCGGCGACAGGCCGGGCAGGCCGCGCGCGCCGGACCCGGGCTGGATCATGCCGATGATCCGGTCGCCGGCCATGGCGTCGTCGACCATGTTCAGATAGCGCGGCTCGAAGATGTTGAGCGGCAGCTGGCCGCGCGGCAGCAGGATGGCCCCGGGCAGGGGGAAGACCGGGATGACCTGCGGCAGGTCGGCGGCCCTGACATAGCCCTGCGCCATGCGCGGCCTCCTAGGCGAACAGGATGGAAGAAAGACGGCGCCGGCCGTCGCGGGCGATCTCGGACGCCGGCCCGGCGGCGTCGAACACGACCAGCAGCTGTTTGCGGGCGGCCTGGTCGTTCCAGTCGCGATCGGCGGCGACGATGGCCAGAAGACTGTCCACCGCCCCCTTCAGGTCGCCCGCGGCGGCCTGGGCCAGCGACAGGTCGTAGCGGGCCTGGTGGTCGTGCGGATCGGCGGCGAGGCGCGCCTCGAGCCCGGCCGGGGCGCCGCCCGGGGCGGCCGAAGCCAGGCTCAGTTGCGCCCGGACCGACTGGACCTGGGCGTTGTTCGACCCGGCCGGGGCCATGGCGATGGTCTGCCGCGCCTGGTCGACGTCGCCGTCGGCGAGATAGACCCGGGCCATGCCGGCGATCGCCGCCTCGTGCCCCGGCTCGAGGGTCATCACCTGGGCGAAGGCCTGGGCCGCGCCGCCGAGGTCGTTGAGCGCCAGCGATTCCTCGCCCATCGACATCAGCTGTTCGATGTCGGAATTGGCGCTCGTCCCGCCGGTCAGCTTGTCGATGAAGGCCTTGAGCTGGCTCTCGGGCACCGCGCCCTGGAAGCCGTCGACCGGCTGGCCGTCGACGAAGGCGTAGACCGTGGGGATCGACTGGACGCGCAGCTGGCCGGCGTAGGCGGGGTTCCGGTCGATGTCGATCTTGACCAGTCTGACCGCCCCGCCGGCGGCGCGGACGGCCTTTTCCAGCATCGGGGTCAGGGTCCGGCACGGCCCGCACCAGGTGGCCCAGAAGTCGACCAGCACCGGCTGGGTTTTCGACGCCTCGATCACGTCGGCCATGAAGCCGGCGTCGGAGCCCTCCTTGATCAGGTCGGCGGGAAGGGGTTTGGGATCGGCGAGGCTCATGGCGGTCCTGTATCGGATCAGTCGTAACGCGGAAACGGTCAGATGGTCCCGAACGGGTCCATACTCAAGTCGGTTCGCCGCCGGCGCCGGCGGGGCTGAGCTTCCAGCGGATCTTGGTCTCGGAATCGGTGCGGGCCGAGCCGCGCACGACGATCTGCAGCGAGCGCCGGGTCAGGCCCTCGTCGATGTGCACCGACGGCTCGATGGCCACGTCGGGGCCGTCGGTGCGGAACCACCAGCCGCGGCCCGAATGGCCGCGCAGCAGGATCGAGCGCCGGTCGCGGGCCAGCGACGCCTGCACCCCCGGCTCGAGCTGGAAGCGCACCGCATAGGGGGCGGCGATGGCGCGCACCACGTCCTTCTGTCCGGGGGCCGGGTGCAGGCGCTCCTCGGCGCGGAGCTCGTCGAGCCGCTGGTCGAGATAGAGGCGGCGCTGGTGCAGCAGGCCGAAATCGTGGACCCAGCCGTCGTGTTCGGCCTCGAGCCAGACGGCCCCCTCGCCGTCGCGGCGATGGACCTCGAGGCGCAGGGGTCTGGCGATCAGGCGATGGCCGAGCAGCTCGCCCTTCCAGCCGCCGAGGGGCGCGCCGGTCGAGGTCTCGCCGAGCGACAGGGTCGAGTGGCCGGGGCCGAGCCGCAGCCCCTGGCGGTCGGCCGCGCGCGGCGTCCAGCCGCAGCCGGTGACCAGGCGGTCGCGCCCGCAGACGATCTCCAGCGCCAGCGGCTGGGCGCAGGCGGCGGCGGACCAGGCGCCGCGGGCCGGGGCGGCGATGTCGGCGGCGACGGTCAGCAGCGGGCTGCGGATGCGGGCGACGCCGCCGACCGCGCCGGACGGCGCCTCGGCGGCCGCGTCCTCGTCGTCGGCGAGCGCCGCGGCCACCCGCGCGGGGCTCGACGGGCCGCCGCCCTGGACGGTGATCAGCCGGCCGTCCGGCAGGGTGTGGAAGCGGGCCGCCGCGCCCAGCCGCCGGATCGCCGCCTGCACCGGGCCGGGGACGGCCTCCGACAGCTGGGCGAGGGCGTCCTCGAGGGTCAGCAGGTCGAGCAGCAGCTCCAGCCCGGCCTCCGGACTGCGCGAGGCGTGGCCGCCGTCCTCCGCCACCGTCCGGGCCAGCGCCGACGGCAGGGCGCGCAGGGCCCGCCGCCTCAGGCCGGTTCCGGGGGCGCCGGCCAGGGCGCACCCCGCCGTGGCGGCGGCGACCAGGCGCTCGGCCCTGCCGGCCACGCCGCCCGGCGGGCGCAGCAGCTGGCGCGCCTGCCGGCCCAGGACGTCGGCCAGCCGCAGCCGCTCGGCCTCGGTGGCCGCCTCGCCCATGCGCCGGGCGGCGCAGGCGAGGTTGAAGCTGCGCCGGGCCAGGAGGGCGGGGTCCCAGGCGAACGGCGACCAGCGGGCGAACACCGTGGCCCAGGCCAGGGTCAGGCGCAGGGCTTCGCGCGCGCCGCGCTCGCCCTGCAGCATCAGCGACGGCAGCCATGCGAAGGCGTGCAGCTCGACGGCGAAGGCGCGGGTCGGGCTCGGCCGGTTCCACGGGTCCTCGGGGGCGGCGGCTTCGAGGCTGGCCCCGGCGAGGACGAATTTTCCGCCGAGCAGCAGCTTGCCCGGGGCGGCGTCGACCGGGCGGAAGTCGCGCGGCGTGGCGGCGAAGCCCTGCGCCCGGCGGCCCCTGAGGGTCAGGGCGTAGCCGGGCAGGCCGTACAGCTCGATCCACAGCTGGCGGGTCATCAGCCGGCCGAGCACGGCGGGCCACAGGCCCGGGCCGGCGGTCGCCTCCGTGGTCCGGACCGGCGTGCGCATGGGCGCGCCGCGCAGGCCGGGGATTTCGCCGGGGGCGGGGGCGTCGGCCTCGACGCGGGCGAAGGGACCGAGCGGACTCATGCCGGGGCGGCAGGGTCCGCCGCTCGGGCGGTCTTCAGCGCCCGGATGTTGTCGGCATAGGCGCCCGGGCCGCCCCGGAACACCGCCGTGCCGGCGACCAGGGCGTCCGCGCCGGCGGCCACGCAGGCCCCGGCGTTGGCGGCCGTGACCCCGCCGTCGACCTGCAGGTGCGCCGGCGAACCGGCCGCATCGAGCAGGGCGCGGGCGCGTTCGATCTTGCGCAGGGTCCCGGGGATGAACGACTGGCCGCCGAATCCCGGGTTGACCGACATCAGCAGCACCAGGTCGACGAGGTCGATGACCTCGCCGAGCACCTCCAGCGGCGTCCCGGGGTTCAGCACCACCCCCGCCTTCGCGCCCAGCTGACGGATGCGTCCGAGGGTGCGGTGCAGGTGCGGCCCGCTCTCGGGGTGGACGGTCAGACAGTCCGCGCCCGCCTCGCGGAAGGCCTCCAGCCACGGATCGACGGGGGCGACCATCAGGTGGACGTCGAACGGCAGGCCGGTGTGCGGACGCAGCGCCTTCACCACCTCCGGGCCGATGGTGAGGTTGGGCACGAAATGGCCGTCCATCACGTCGACATGGACCCAGTCGGCCCCGGCCGCCTCGAGGGCGGCGACCTCCTCGCCCAGGCGGGCGAAGTCGCTGGCGAGGATGGACGGGCAGATCAACGGCGCGGGCATGGGTGCGGGGATAAGGCCGGTCGCCGGCCGTAGCAAGGCGCGCACTGGGTTTCGGCGCCCGCCGCTGCTACACGGTTCGGTCATCGGCCGGCCCGGCCCCGCGGAGAAGCGCCATGAGCGAGCACGTCGCCACCATCGAATGGAGCCGGGACGGCCAGGTCTTCTCCGACAACCGGTACGCCCGCGCCCACGACTGGCGCTTCGACGGCGGGGCGGTGGTGCGCGGCTCCGCGGCCCCGTCCAGCGTGCCGGCGCCCCTGTCCGACCCGGCCGCCGTCGATCCGGAGGAGGCCCTGGTGGCCGCCGTGTCCAGCTGCCACATGCTGTTCTTCCTGGCCTACGCCCGCAAGGACGGCTTCGTGGTCGACCGCTACCGCGACGACGCCGCCGGCGTGCTCGGCCGCGACGAGCGGGGCAGGATGTCGATCACCGCGGTGACGCTGCGGCCGGAAGTCGTCTTCTCCGGCGAGACGCAGCCCGACGCCGCCGCCCTGGACGACCTGCACCACCGCGCCCACGAGGCCTGTTACATCGCCAATTCGATCCGCGCGGCGGTGACGATCGAGCCGCGCTGAGGCGATCCGGCCGGTCGGCCGTTCACAGCCGGGAACAAATGCGCCACAAGGCGGCGATGCCCGCCGATCCGATTCTCCTGGCCGATCCGCCGTCGCTGGCGCAGGCGCGCGCGACGCTGAACCGGGTCTGGGGCCACGCCGACTTCCGCGGCCGGCAGGCCGAGGTGGTGGCCGAGGCGCTGGCCGGACGCGACGTGCTCGCCGTGCTGCCGACCGGAGGCGGCAAGAGCGTCTGCTACCAGATTCCCGCCATCCTCCGGCCGGGCCTGGGGCTGGTGGTCTCGCCCCTGATCGCGCTGATGACCGACCAGGTCGAGGCGCTCAGGCAGCAGGGCGTCGCCGCGGCCCGGCTCGATTCCGGCGTCTCGCTGGACGACCGGTCGGAAGTCTGGCGCGCGGCGCGGGCCGGCGACCTGGACCTGCTCTATGTCTCGCCCGAGGGACTGGCGCAGCCGCACCTGATCGACCGGCTGCATGACCTGCCGCTGTCGCTGATCGCCATCGACGAGGCCCACTGCGTCTCGCAGTGGGGACATGATTTCCGGCCGGACTACCGGACCCTGGGCCGGCTCGCGGACCTGTTCCCGGGCGTGCCGCGGGTCGCCGTCACCGCCACCGCCGACGCCCGCACCCGCGAGGACATCGTCCGGTCGCTGCGGCTCGGCGAGGCGCGGGTGGTGGTCGACAGCTTCGCCCGCCCCAACCTGCAGCTGTCCGCGGTGCGCAAGGAGAACGGCTCGCGGGCCCGCACCGACGCCGCCGTCATCGAACTGGTCCGCCGGCGGGGCGGCAGGTCGGGGGTCGTCTATTGCGGTTCGCGCGACGGCTGCGAGCGGGTGGCCGAGGCGCTGCGCGAGGCCGGGACCAACGCCATCGCCTACCACGCCGGCCTCGATGCGCGCGACCGCGACCGTCGGCTGGAGCGCTTCCTGGCCGAGGACGGGGCGGTGATGGTGGCGACCATCGCCTTCGGCATGGGGGTGGACAAGGCCGATGTGCGCTTCGTCATCCATGCCGATCCGCCCGGTTCGCTGGAGGCCTACTGGCAGGAGATCGGCCGGGCCGGGCGCGACGGCGACCCCGCCGAGGGCATCACCCTGTATGGCCCGTCCGACATCGCCTGGACCCTGCGCCGGCTCGAGGGCCGGCCGATGGCCGAAGAGGTCAAGGCGGTGCAGGTGAAGAAGGCGCGCCAGCTGTTCGCCATGCTGGACGGCGCCGTGTGCCGGCCGCAGGCGGTGCGGCGCTATTTCGGCGAGGCCGGGGCGGAGCCGTGCGGCGTCTGCGACATCTGCCAGGACCCGCCGGCCCTGTTCGACGCCACCGTGCCGGCCCAGAAGGCGCTGGCGGCGGTGCAGCGGCTGGGGGAGCGCTTCGGTCGCGGCCGGATCATCGACCACCTGCGCGGCCGGACCCGGGATGTCCAGCCGTGGGAGGCGGCCCTGTCCACCTGGGGCGTCGGCGCCGACACCGACCCGTCCACATGGCGCGACGTGCTCGACCACCTGCTGTTCGAGGGCCTGCTGGTCGAGGACCCGAACGAGGGCAAGCCGCTGGTCAGGCTCGGGGATCCCGGGGCGGTGCGGGCGGTCTACCGCGGAGAGCGGCCGCTCCACGTCCGGCTCGCCCCGGCCCGGGCTTCCGCGCCGCGCGAACGGGCCCGCACCGGCCGCAACGCCGCGCTCGAAAACCTCGACGCCGAGATCCGGGCCCGGTTCGAGGCCCTGCGGGCCTGGCGCCGCGAGCGGGCGGCCGAACAGCGGGTGCCGCCCTATGTGATCTTCCAGGACAAGACCCTGCTGGAGATCGCCCTCGCCGAGCCCGGGGACCTGGAGCGGCTGGCCCGGGTGCCGGGCGTCGGTCAAACCCGGCTGGACCGGTATGGCGAGGGCGTACTGCGGGCCCTGGCCCGGCGCGCCGCCTGACCCGCGCCCGCCGACCGCCGTTCCGCCGGTAAGCTACCGCCGTTCCGCCGGTAAGATTCAGGCAAGGTCTCGGAAGGGGGGCCTTAAACTTTCAGCGTCACAGTCCGGCGGTGATCGCCAACCGCGCCCCTTCTCCGATCGACAAACTGGCCGTGGCGGTCGTCCACGAGCCGGTCCGCGCCGTCAATTCCTACGCCCCGCTTCCGGCCGGCGCCCGCGAGGAGGCGCTGCGCTTCCTGCTGCAGACCGCCGCCGACGCCGGCGTCACCCTGGTGGCCACCCGGCCGGACGGCGACGGCGAGCGCCGCCTCGGCCAGGCGTGGCCGTTCCCGTCGCCCTTCCAGGTGACGGTGCGGACCGTCTCCATCACCGACGGCGTCGACCGGGTGGAGGCCCGCGCCCGGCGCTCGCTCGAGCGGCTGGGACTGCCCCGGGGCGACGCCCTGCTGGTCTCCGGCGCGGACGACCTGGCCGGAGCCGAGGGACGCGCCCTGTGGGATCGGCTCGAGGCCCTCAAGGCCCGCGGCCTGTTCCGGCGCATCGGCTTCCGGGCCACGGTCGAGGACGGGCCCGCCCTGCTGGCGCGGCGCTTCCAGCCCGATGTGGTCGAGCTGCCGGTCAGCCTGCTGGACCAGCGCGTCCAGCATGCCGGGGTGCTGTCGGAGCTGGCCGGGCTGGGCGTGGCCGTTCACGCCTGTTCGGTGTTCGCCGACGGCCTGCTGTTCATCAGCGGCGAGCCCCTGCCCCCCGGCATGGCCGCGCACGCCCACAGCCTGTCGCGCATCCGCCGCCGCCTCGCCGAGGCCCGGATCGATCCGATGCAGGCCTCCCTGGCCTATGTCATGGGTCTGCCGCAGGTGTCGGCCGTGATCGCCAGCGTCGCCTCCGCCGCCGAATTGCGGGCGGTGGTGGCGGCCGCCAACGCCCCCACCCCCGCGCTCGACTGGGCCGCCCTGCAGCTGGAGCCGGCGACGATGGCCGCCGCCGGCCCCGGTCTTCAGGGACGCGGGCGGGTCAGTAGCGCAGCCTGATCCCGATGTAGCCGGACCGGCCCGGTTCGCCATAACCGAACACCTGCTGATAGCGCTCGTCCGCCAGGTTATCGATCCGCGCCGTCAGGGAGACCTGGTCCGTCAAGGCGTATGAGCCGTTCAGGCCGGCGGTGACGAAGGCCTCGCGCACCCCGCCGGCGTCGTCCTGGTCGCTCTCGCCCCGGACCGTCAGCGCCGCCGACAGCCGCTCGCCAGACCAGCCGAGGGTGGCCGAGCCGGCCCGCTCCGGCACGCGCAGCAGCCGCGCGCCGGTGGTCCCGTCGCGGGCGTCGGTCCAGGCCCAGGCGAGGCTCAGGTCGAAGCCGCCGCCAAGGCGGGCGCGCCCCTCCAGCTCGACCCCGTCGGTCGCGGTCTCGGCGACGTTGACGTAATAGCTGTCGAAGGTCGCGGGATCGAAGACATAGGTGATCTGGTCCTCGACCTCGAGCCGGTAGGCGGTGACGCGGCCTTCAATGCGTCCATTGGCGGAGACCCAGCCGATCGCGCCCTCATAGCCGGTCGCGGTCTCGGGCCGCAGCACCGGAAAGGGCCGCGACGAGAAGCAGTAGTCGCATACGGCCTGGCTGATCGAGGGGGCCTTGAAGCCCGTGCCATATGCGGCGGACAGGGTGACGCCGGCGCCGGCGTCGAGCGCCGCCGAGACCCGCCCCGTGGCTTTCGAGCCGAAGTCGTCCGTGTCGTCGAACCGCAAGGCGCCGGAAAGGCTCAGCCGGGCCGTCGGCTCGACGCGGGCGGTGGCGAAGGCGGAGGTCGTGCCGAGAGTCTCCGTCAGTCCGGTCGAGAGACTGCCTTCGGTGTCCTCGCGTTCGGCGCCGACGACGAAGGCGACGCCGGCGGTCTCGCCGCCCGCCTGCCAGCGAATCACCTGCCGGTCGGCTTCGAACGCCGAGGGGAAGGCGGAGACGGTCTCGCGGGCGATGTCGGAGGCCGAGACGCTGAGCTGGTGCGACAGGCCGAGGGCCTCGAGGCCCAGGCGGCCGAAGCCGGACCATTGCTCGCTGGCCTGGGTATCGGCGGTGTCGGCGAGAACGAAGGCCGGGGGCGGATAGCCGTCGAGGTCGGCCTCGCTGTCGGTCCAGCGGATCGCGCCGTCGATGGAGGCGGTCCCGGTGAAGGCGTAGCGGCCCCGGACGCCGGCGGTGGTCGAGGTGAAGCCGTCCGCCTCGGGGTTGCCGTCGGACGCGTCGGCGGCCGAGATCCCGTCCGTGTCGAAATGCGACACCCAGGCGCCGAAGCCGTAACGGTCCGTGGAGCGGCCCGCGGCGAGGCGGCCGCGAACGGTCCCGAACGTGCCCGCTTCCGCCTCCAGCGCCAGTCCGTCCAGATCCCGGGTGGTGAAGGCGATCACCCCGCCGATGGCGTCCGAGCCCCACAGCGACGACTGCGGGCCGGACAGCACCTCGACGCGCTCGATGTCCGACAGTTCGAGGCCGGAGAAGTCGAAGGCGCCGTTGACCTCGGCCGGGTCGTTGACCGGCACGCCGTCGATCAGCACCAGGGTCTTGCCGGGCGAGGCGCCCCGCATCCGCACCTGGGCGACGCCGCCGAAGGCGCCGGAGCGGACCACGGACAGGCCGGGCACGTCGCCCAGGATGTCGGCGGCGAAGACCGCGCCGCGCCGCTCGATGGTCTGGCGGTCGATGACCCGGGCGCCGGGCGTGTCGGCGACGATGGCCGGCAGGCGGGTGGCGGTGACGACGACCTCGGGCAGGACGTCGTCGGCGTCGTCCGCGGACTGGGCGTGGGCGGACAGCGGAAACAGCACGGCCGCGGCCGTGGCGTAGAGGATGGATCGCGTCATTCGCGGATCTCCGTCGGCCCCGCGCTGGCGCTGCGCGGCGGCGTGTGAAAGCGACCGACCCGTCCCCGGATGGGGTACGGCGCAAGGGTCGGGTCGCTTCGACGGAACAGCTTCCGCACAGGCGGAAGGGTTGGCCCCACGCCTCTGTCTGATCCCGGACAGCGGACGAGCGACGTCGGCGGCCAGGTTTCCTGGCTTGCGGGTTAAAAGCCGCCGTCCACGCCTTCCCGGTCACCCAGTGGCGCCGGGGATCGCTCCCCCGGACCGGACGGCGGCCTCGCCGCCTACAGTTGCGGGCACAGCCGCGGTGTCTGACCGCGTTCCCTAAACCGCCTGCCGCGCTTGTGGCAGGGACGCGCCTTTCGGACAAGCGGCTATCCCATGACTGAGGGCCCGCCGCCGGCTGGTTCGTCACAACGGATACGAAGAAGAGAAGCCACAAAGAACACGACGGGACCGAGCGGAGGCGCCGCAGGCGTTTCGATCCTCATCGAGCTGAAGGCGCTGCGCGCGAGTTCGGCGCCGGTCCCGTCGTGTCCTTCGTGCCTCTTCCTTTGTGTTCGTTGTGACGAACCAGCACTGCCGACCGCACCCCGACAGGATGGCGCAAGGGAACGCTTGAGGGGGCGCCCGCAATCCGTCACCCTGCGGCGCTCAGATGAACGCCCCCCTCGCCCATCCGCCGAAAGCCGACGCGATCCCGTCCTCCGAGGGGGTGACGCCGGTCATGGCGCAGTTCCTGGCGGCCAAGGCCCAGGCGCCGGACGCCATATTGTTCTTCCGCATGGGGGATTTCTACGAGCTGTTCTTTCGGGACGCCGAGATCGCCGCGGCGGCCCTGGGCATCACCCTGACCAAGCGGGGCAGGCACCAGGGCGAGGACATCCCGATGGCCGGGGTGCCGGTGCATGCGCTGGACGGCTATCTGGCCCGGCTGATCCGGCAGGGCTTCAAGGCGGCGATCTGCGAACAGCTCGAGGTCCCGGCCGAGGCGAGGAAGCGCGGCTCCAAGGCGGTGGTCCGGCGCGACATCGTCCGCGTGGTCACGCCGGGAACCCTGACCGAGGACAGCCTGCTCGACGCGCGCGGGGCCAACCGGCTGGCGGCGGTGGCGATCCGCAAGGGGCGGGCGGCCGTGGCCGTGGTCGAGCTGTCGGCCGGCTCGGTCGACGTGGTGGCCTGTTCGCTCGACGACCTGGCCGCCGCCCTGGCCGCATTCCGGCCGTCCGAGGTGCTGGTCCCCGACCGGCTGTTCCCGGACGCGACGGCGAAGGCGGCGCTGGACGGCTCGGGCGGGGTGGTCCAGGCCCTGCCGCAGGCCCTGGCCGAGCCGGTCGGGGCGCGGGTCCGCGTCGCGCGCCTGTACGGCGTCGCCTCGCTGGACGGCTTCGGGGCCTTCGAGGAGGCGGAAGTCTCGGCGCTGGGACTGATCGCCGCCTATCTTGAGACCACCCAGGCCGGCAGCCGTCCGGCCCTGTCGCCGCCGCGGCGGTCCGGCGACTCCGGCTTCCTCGCCATCGATCCCGCCACGCGGCTGGGCCTCGAGATCGACCGCACCCAGCGCGGCGAGCGCGAGGGCTCGCTGCTGGCCTGCATCGACCGCACGGTGACCTCGAGCGGGGCGCGGGCCCTGGCCGAGCGGATCGCCCGGCCGCTGCGCGATCCCGCGGCCATCAACCACGCGCTCGACGCGGTCGAGTGGCTGGTCGAGCGTCGCGACCTGAGGCGGGATCTGAGGGACGGGCTGAAGGCGGCCCCGGACGTGGCCCGGGCGGTGTCCCGGCTGGCCCTCGGCCGCGGCGGGCCGCGCGACCTGGCGGCGATCCGCAGCGGCCTGTCGGCGGCCGAGGGCGTCGCCCGCCTGTTTCCTCCGGATCGCGATCCGCTGACCGGCCCCCCGCCCCGCCTCGCCGGCTGCCTCGACCGGCTGGCCCCGTCGCCGCAAACCGGGGGCCTGCTGGCCGAACTGACCGCCGGCCTGGTCGCGGACCCGCCGCACCTGGCCCGCGACGGCGGCTTCGTCGCGTCCGGCTACCGGCCCGAGCTGGAGGAGGCCCGCAGGCTGCGCGACGACAGCCGCCGCGTGGTGGCCGATCTCGAGGCCCGCGCCGTGGCCGATTCCGGCGTGCCGTTCAAGATCCGCCACAACGCCGTGCTCGGCTATTTCCTCGAGACCTCGGCCCGGGCCGCCGAAGCCCTGCTGCGTCCCGGCGCCGGCGGGCCCTACATCCATCGCCAGACCCTGGCCAGCCAGGTGCGGTTCACCACCGTCGAACTGTCGGAGCTGGACGCGAAGATCAGTCAGGCCGGGCGCCGCGCCCTGGCCATCGAGGGCGAGACCTTCGAGACCTGGCGGGGCGCCGTCCAGTCCCTGGCCGGCCCGCTGCAGGCGGTCGCCGAAGCCCTGGCCGAGCTCGACGCCCACGCGGCCCTGGCGGAATGGGCCGAGGAGGTCGGGGCGGTGCGGCCGGTGGTCGACGACACCGCCTGTTTCGAGGTCGTCGCCGGACGCCATCCGGTGGTCGAGGCCGCGGTGAAATCGGCCGGCGACCCCTATACGCCCAACGACTGCCGGCTCGACGGGGCCGGGGCCGGCTGTGCGCGCCTGTCGATCGTCACCGGGCCGAACATGGCCGGCAAGTCGACCTTCCTGCGCCAGAACGCCCTGCTGGTGGTGCTGGCCCAGGCGGGGGCCTTCGTGCCGGCCCGGTCGATGCGGCTCGGCGTCGTCGACCGGCTGTTCAGCCGCGTGGGGGCCGGCGACGACCTCGCCCGCGGCCGCTCCACCTTCATGATGGAGATGGTCGAGACCGCCGCCATCCTGACCCAGGCCACCGACCGCAGCTTTGTCGTGCTCGACGAGATCGGCCGCGGCACCGCCACCTACGACGGCCTGGCGATCGCCTGGGCCGTGGCCGAGGCCCTGCACGAGCGCAACCGCGCCCGCACCCTGTTCGCCACCCACTATCACGAGCTGGCCGGGCTGGAGACGCGGCTGGCCCACGTCTGCAACCTGTCGATGAAGGCCCGCGAGTGGAACGGCGAGCTGGTCTTCCTGCACGAGGCGGCGCCGGGCGCCGCCGACCGTTCCTATGGCGTGCAGGTGGCCAAGCTGGCGGGCGTCCCCGCCGCCGTCGTCGCTCGCGCCCGCGAGGTGCTCGACCGGCTGGAGGGCGAGAAGGCCGCCGCCGCCAGTCTTCACGACCTGCCGCTGTTCGCGGTCTCCGAACCGCCGGCGCCGGCGCCGTCGTCGGCCCTGCGGGACGCGCTGTCGGCCATCGATCCGGACGAGTTGTCGCCGCGCGAGGCGCTGGAGACCCTCTACCGGCTGAAGGCGATCAGGGGGTAGCGGCCGATGAGCCCCCGCACCCGCCGCGCGGCCGACCTCGCCGAAGCCCCCGGCCCCGACGGCGACGCCTGGGCGGCGGCCGCATCGGCCCCGGACCCGCGCGCCGCCGCCACCGAAATCCTCGGCCGGATGTGGGCGGCGGCCACGGCGCGCGCGGCCCAGCGCCTCGAAAACGGCCTCGGCGGCGTCGAGGTGGCGCGGCTCTATGCGGCGGCCGCCGACGACCTGCTGGGGGCGCTGTGGCGGTTCGCCACCGAACAGGTCTATCCGGCCCCCAATCCGACCGAGGCCGAACGGCTCAGCCTGATCGCCGTCGGCGGCTACGGGCGGGGCGTGCTGGCCCCGTTCTCGGACCTCGACCTGCTGTTCCTGCGCCCGTGGAAGTCGATCCCGCGCACCGAACAGGTCATCGAATTCATGCTCTATGTGCTGTGGGACCTGGGCATGAAGGTCGGCCAGTCGGCGCGCTCGGTCGACGAATGCCTGGCCCTGGCCAGATCGGACATGACGGTGCGCACCGCCCTGCTCGAGGCGCGGCCGCTGGCCGGCGACGAGCGGCTGGCGGGAGACTTCATCGCCCGCTTCCGCGCCCTGGTGGTCAAGGCCGACCCGCGGCCGTTCATCGCCGCCAAGCTGGAGGAGCGCGACGTCCGCCACCAGAAGGCCGGCGCCGTGCGCTACCGGGTCGAGCCCAATGTCAAGGACGGCAAGGGCGGGCTGCGCGACCTCAACACCCTGTTCTGGATCGCCCGCTCGCTGGCCCCCGACAGCCCGCTGGGCGCGCGCGTCATGGACGACCTGCTGACCCCGCGCGAGCGGCGCACCTTCGAGGAGGCGTTCGACTTCCTGTGGCGCACCCGGGCCCACCTGCATCTGGTGGCCGGGCGGGCCGAGGAGAAGCTGACCTTCGACCTGCAGCCCGAGGTGGCGCGGCGGATGGGCTGGCGCGGCCGCGGCGACGAGCCGGCGGTCGAGCGCTTCATGCGGCGCTACTTCCTGGTCGCCCGCGACGTCGGCGGCCTGACCCGGGCCCTGTCGGCCAAGCTGGAGGCCCGCCAGCAGAAGCCGACCCTGTCGCTGTCGCGGCTGATCCCCGGCCGCCGGCGCAAGCTGGGCGTCGAGGGCTTCGTCGAGGACGGCGGGCGGCTTTCGGTGACCGGGCCGGAGGTGTTCGCCGACGCCCCGGAGAAGCTGCTGACCCTGTTCCGCTGCGCCGACGCCCACGACCTCGACCTGCATCCCGACGCCTTCTCGGCGGTCAGCCGGTCGCTGTCGCTGGTGACGCCGTCGCTGCGCCGCGACCCGGAGGCGACCCGCGCCTTCCTCGACGTCCTCGCCCAGGGCCAGAGGCCCTACCGGGTGCTGACGCTGATGAACGAGACCGGGCTGCTGGGGCGGTTCCTGCCCGAATGGGGACGGATCGTCGGCCAGACCCAGTTCAACATGTATCACGCCTACACCGTCGACGAGCACACCCTGCAGGCCATCGGCATCATCAACGACATCTGGCGCGGCAAGCTGAAGGGTGACCATCCGACCGCCAGCGAGGTGGTTCACCGCATCGACGACTTCGAGGCCCTGATGCTGGCCATGCTGCTGCACGACGTCGGCAAGGGCGGCGACCGGGGCCAGCTCGAGGACGGGGCCATCGCCGCCCGCCGCGCCTGCGACCGGCTCGGCCTCGATCCGCGCCGGGTCGAGTTCGTGGTCTGGCTGGTGCGCAACCACCTGGCGCTCAGCGACTACGCCCAGAAGCGCGACGTCTCCGATCCGGAGACGGTGCGGGCCTTCACCGAACTGGTCGGCGACCCGGAGCGGCTGAGGACCCTGCTGGTCCTCACCGTGGCCGACATCCGCGCGGTCGGGCCGGGGGTGTGGAACGGCTGGAAGGGGCAGCTGATCCGCGATCTCTACCAGCGCACGGAGGCGGCGTTCCGGGGCGAGGACATCACGCGGAGCGATCCGCTGGACGACTATCCGGAACTGATGGCCCGGGCCCGGGCCGACGGCGCGGCGGCCGAGGTGCTGGACAGGCCGTCGAACGACGAAGGTTCGGCGACGCGGGTGGCCGTGGCGGCGGGCGACCGGCCCGGCCTGTTCGTCGATCTGGCCGAAGCCCTGGCGGCCGCGGGGGCCGATGTCGTCGGCGCGCGCGTGGCGACCGCGGAGGACGGCGCGGCGCTGGACGTGTTCGAACTCCAGGACGGCGCGGGCGCGCCCTACGGTCAGGCCGAGCCCGGGCGGATCGCCCGCCTGATCAAGGCGCTGGAGGCGGCGGCGCGGGGGCAGGCGGGCCGCGCCCCGCCGTCCCCGGCGCCGTTCAATCCGCGCCGCGCCGCCTTCGACGTGCGCCCGACCACCATCGTCGATCTGGAGCAGAGTCCGAGCGCGGCCGTGGTCGAGGTGTCCGGCGCCGACCGGCCGGGGCTGCTGGCCGATCTGGCGCGGGTGCTGGCCGGCGCCGGGCTGTCGATCCGCTCGGCCCATGTCGCCGGCTTCGGCGAGCGGGCGGTCGACAGCTTCTACGTCACCGACGCCCGGGGCCGGAAGCCGAAGGCCGGGGCGGCGCTGGAACGGTTGCGGAGCGATCTCGAGGCGGTGCTCGACCACAAGGAGCGGGGGGGCGCGCCCCGGTCGGCGCCGGTCCGCGCCAGCCTGCGCGACGTGTCCGAGGTCGGCCGGCTGCGCCCGGCGCGGCGGCCGGTGTCGCGCGGGCCGGAAGCAGGCTAGGGCGAAATCGGTTTGGACGCGATCGCGTCCAAACCCGGATCTTCGCTCCGGCATGATGCTGGACCATTTTTGGATTCGATTCGATCCGAGGCAAAAATGGTCTAAGGCGCTGACATGGCCGACCCGTCCAAGCCTGAACCGGAACCCCTCGAAGCCGCGCCGCCGGT
>NZ_CALMZS010000165.1 GCF_937870815.1 uncultured Brevundimonas sp. | reverse complement strand
ATCCGCGCCTATGACGAGCGCACCGGCGAGCGCACCGCCGAGACCGGCTTCGGCCAGGCCGTCCTGCGCCACCGGCCGCACGGGGTGGCGGCGGTGCTGGGGCCGTTCAACTTCCCCGGCCACCTGCCCAACGGCCACATCGTCCCCGCCCTGCTGGCCGGCGACACCGTGGTGTTCAAGCCGTCGGAGGAGACGCCCCTGACCGGCCGGCTGATGGCCGAGGCCTTCGAGGCCGCCGACCTGCCGACCGGCGTGGTCAATGTGGTGCAGGGCGGGCGCGACACCGGCGCGATCCTGCTCGACAGCGGCATCGACGCCCTGATGTTCACCGGCTCCGGCGCGGCGGGGGCGCAGTTCCGGCGCAAATTCGCCGACGATCCGCATGTGATTCTCGCCCTCGAACTGGGCGGCAACAATCCGCTGGTGGTCTGGGACGCGGCCGATGCGGAGGCCGTGGCGGGGATCGTGGTCCAGTCGGCCTTCGTCACCACCGGCCAGCGCTGTTCCTGCGCCCGCCGCCTGATCGTGCCCGAGGGCCCGCAGGGCGAGGCCATCGTCGCGGCGGTGGAATCAATGGTTGATCGGCTGATCCTCGCGCCGTGGAATTCGACCCCGGAGCCCTATGCCGGGCCGCTGATCTCGGCGAGGGCGGCCGAGGCGGCGCTGACGGCGCTGCAGGACCGCATCGACGCGGGGGCGAAGGTGATCCGCGCCTCCGGTCCGGTCGACAACCTGCCCGGCGCCTTCGTCAGGCCCGCCATCATCGACGTCACCGGCGTCGCCGTCCCCGACGAGGAGATGTTCGCCCCCTTCCTGTCGGTGACCCGGGTGTCGTCGTTCGAGGCCGCCGTGGCCGAGGCCAACGCCACCCGCTACGGCCTGTCCGCCGGTCTGGTCAGCGACGACCCGGCCAACTGGGAGCACTTCATCCGCCGCATCCGCGCCGGCGTGGTCAATTTCAACCGCCCGACCACCGGCGCCGCCGGCGATATGCCCTTCGGCGGGCTCGGCGCGAGCGGCAACCACCGCCCGTCCGCGTATTACGCCGCCGACTACTGCGCCTATCCGGTGGCCAGTTTCGAGGCGGGGGCGGTGAAGAATATCGAGAGCGAGATCAAGGGGCTAAGACCATGATCCTCTCCCAAAGGGAGAGGGAGGGGCCCGCCGCGAAGCGGTGGGAGGGTGAGGGGTTTCGCTCTCACCCGGGACGCACCGTAACCCCTCACCCGCCCACGCAAGGACGGATGCTGACGCATCCGTGCGCGGCCTCCCTCTCCCTTTGGGAGAGGGCACGGTGACCGCCATCGAAGCCAATGTCGACGGCCTGATCGGCCCGACCCATTCCTATGCGGGCCTGTCGCCCGGCAATCTGGCCTCCAGCCTGAACAAGGGCGAGGCGTCGAACCCGCGCGCGGCGGTGCTGCAGGGCCTCGACAAGATGAAGCGGCTGGCCGACCTCGGCCTGCCCCAGTTGGTGCTGCCGCCGCACGAGCGGCCGAACATTCCCTTCCTGCGCGGCCTCGGCTTCACCGGCGCCGACGCCGCCGTGCTGGAAGCGGCGTGGAGGGAGGCGCCGTCGTTCGCCGCCGCGGCCTGTTCCGCCTCGCCGATGTGGGCCGCCAATGCCGCCACGGTGACGCCGAGCGCCGACGCCGCCGACGGCCGGGTGCATTTCACCCCGGCCAATCTTGTCACCAACCTGCACCGCTCGCTGGAGCACCGGCAGACGAAGCGGTCGCTGGACGCCCTGTTTCCCGACCCGGCCCGGTTCACGGTCCACGACGCCCTGCCGTCGGTCGCCCACCTCGCCGACGAGGGCGCCGCCAACCATGTCCGCCTGTGCGCCGACCACGGCGAGCCGGGGGTCAATCTGCTGGTCTGGGGCCGCGAGGCCTGGGAGCACTGGCAGGGGGCGTATCCGGCCCGCCAGACCCGTGAGGCCTCCGAGGCCATCGCCCGCCGCCACGGCGCCTCGGGCGTGGTGCTGGCCCGCCAGTCCGCCGCCGCCATCGCCGGCGGGACCTTTCACAATGACGTGGTCTGCGTCGGGGCGCTGGAGACCCTGTTCTTCCACGAGCTCGCCTTCGAGCATACGGCCCGGACGCTGGACGCCGTCCGCCGCGCCGCCGACGGCCGGTTCGAGCCGGTCTTCGTCGAGGTCTCCGCCGCCGACCTGCCGCTGGCCGACGCCATCTCCAGCTATCTGTTCAACTCCATGCTGGTGCGGATTCCCGGCGAGGACCGCCTGACCCTGATCTGCCCGACCGAGAC
>NZ_CALMZS010000164.1 GCF_937870815.1 uncultured Brevundimonas sp. | reverse complement strand
CGGTCGGGCATGAGCCTGATCTTCGTCAACACCCGCTGGCAGGCCGAATTCGTCTTCCAGCGGCTGTGGGCCATCAATGACGACGACCTCGCCATCGCCCTGCACCACGGCTCCCTCGCCGCCGAACAGCGGCGCAAGGTCGAGGCGGCCATGGCGCGCGGCGACCTGCGCGCCGTGGTCTGCACCTCGACGCTGGACCTCGGCATCGACTGGGGCGACGTCGATCTGGTCATCCAGCTGGCCGCGCCGAAGGGGGCCAGCCGCCTGGTCCAGCGCATCGGCCGCGCCAACCACCGCCTCGACGAGCCGTCGCGCGCCCTGATGGTCCCGGCCAGCCGGTTCGAGATGCTCGAATGCCAGGCCGCCCGCGAGGCGGTGGCCGAGAACGCCTTCGACTGGGAGCCGGTCCATACCGGCACGCTCGATACGCTCGCCCAGCACGTCATGGGCTGCGCCTGTTCGGAACCCTTCGCTCTGGATGATCTGTATACGGAAATAACCGGCTGCGGCCCCTATCGCGGCCTGACCCGGGAACAGTTCGAGGAGGTGGTCGATCTGGTCGCCACCGGGGGCTACGCCCTGCGCACCTATGAGCGGTTCGCGCGGATCGTGCGGACGCGGGACGGGAAGTGGAAGGTGCGCAATGCGGCGACGGCCCAGCGCCACCGCATGAACGTCGGCGCCATCGTGACGGCGGCGACGCTGAACGTCCGCGTCGCCGCGCGCCGGGGCCAGCGGCTGATCGGCGGCCGCAAGGTCGGCGAGGCCGAGGAGACCTATTTCGAGCCGATGACCCCCGGCGACACCTTCGTCTTCGCCGGCCAGGTCTGGGCCTTCCAGGCCATCGCCGGCATGGACGCCCTGGTCGTCCACGCCCAGGACAGGGATCCGAAAATCCCCTCCTGGGGCGGCTCCAAATTCCCCTTGTCGCGCTCCCTGGCCGACCGGGTCAGGGCCATGATCGAGGACCGCGACCACTGGCGCGTCCTGCCCCCCGACGTGCGGGAGTGGCTCGAGCTGCAGGCGGCGAAGTCCGCCATCCCCGACGCCGAAACCCTGCTGGTCGAGACCTTCCCGCGCGGCAGCCGCCACTTCCTCGTCGCCTACCCCTTCGCCGGAGGGCTGGCCCACGGCGCCCTGTGCATGCTGCTGACCCGCCGGCTGGACCGGCTCGGGGTCGGCCCGCTGGGCTTCGTCGTCACCGACTATTCGCTGGCCGTCTGGTCGATCCGGCCGATGGACGGGCTCGACCTCGACGCCCTGTTCGAGCCCGACATGCTGGGCGACGATCTGGAAAGCTGGCTGGAGGAGAGCTTCATGATGAAGCGCGCTTTTCGCAATTGCGCCCTGATCTCGGGCCTGATCGAGAAACGCCAGCCGGGGAACGAGAAGACCGGCCGGCAGGTGACCTTCTCGACCGACCTGATCCATGACGTGCTGCGCCGCCACCAGCCCGACCACCTGCTGCTCAGGACCGCCCGCGCCGATGCGGCCGCCGGCCTGCTCGACGTCGCCCGCCTGGGCCAGCTGCTGGCCCGTATCCGGGGCCACATCAAACATATGCATCTGGAACGCCCCTCGCCCTTCTGCGTCCCCGTCCTGGTCCAGATCGGCCGCGAGCGCGTCGGCGGCGGCCAGGCGGCCGAGATGATCCTCGCCGCCAGCGCCTATGGCTTCGACGAGGCCGAGCTGATCGCCGAGGTCATGGGCGAGGCCCCGGATGCAATGAGGGCCGCCCAATGACCCAGGGGACCGCCAACACATCTCCCTTCCCCCTCGACGGGGGAAGGGCCGGGGATGGGGGTGCTTGCAGGCTGGTCCCGAGCGCGCGCGCGTGGGCGCCGCCTTCTTCCAGACAGCCTCCCGCGCTTCATCCGCGAACACCCGGGCTCCACCCCCACCCAACCCTCCCCCGTCGAGGGGGAGGGCTTTTCAGGGGTGTCCCGTGAACGCCGCCCTGCGTCAGGCCCTGTCCCCCGCCCGCTGCCCCAGCGGCGGCCTGCGGGTCCGCATCGAGGGCGAGCCCTGCGTGCTGCGCGGCTCGGGCGCGCTGTGGGTCATCGCCCACCGCGCCCTGATCGCCGCCGACCTGCACCTTGAGAAGGGCTCGGCCTTCGCCGCCCGCGGCCAGATGCTGCCCCCCTACGACAGCCGCGCCACCCTCGACCGGCTCGAGGCCGAGGTCGACGCCCTGCGGCCCGCGACCGTGGTCCTGCTCGGCGACAGCTTCCATGACGCGAACTCGATCGGCCGGATGGCGGAATCGGACAAGGCCCGGCTCGACCGGCTGGCCGCGGGCCGCGACTGGATCTGGCTGGAGGGCAACCACGACATCGCCGCCCTCGCCGGCTCTATCGACCACCTCCCCGGCGAGGTGGTCGAGACCCTGTCCCTCGGCGCCCTGCGCCTGATCCACGCGCCGCGGCCGGGGGCGCAGCCGGGCGAGATCGCTGGCCACCTCCACCCCGCCGCCCGCGTCGCCGCCCACGGCCGCGGCGTCCGCCGCCCCTGTTTCGTCACCGACGGCCGCCGCGCCGTCCTCCCCGCCTTCGGCGCCTTCACCGGCGGGCTGGACGTGCGCGACCCGGCCATCGCCGGCCTGTTCAGCGAGCCGCCGATGGCCGCCGCCCTGGGACGGGACAAGGTGTATGCGCTGGCGTGGGAGAGGCTGCGTTAGGCTTGCTTGGTCTTCAATATTGCGTATCTTGAAGACAGGAAAAGGAGACCGCCTTGTCCCGCACCACCACCATGACCGTCCGCCTCAGCGGCGCCCTGAGCGACTTCGTGGGCTCGAACGTCGGTGAAGACGGAGCCTATGAGAACATCAGCGAATATGTCCGCGATCTCATCCGGCGTGACAAGGAGCGCCGTGAGCAGGAAACCTTCGACCGCCTGAAGGCCGAGCTGACCCATGCCTTCGCCGCTCCGGAATCGTCCTATGTCCCGCTGACGGCGGCCGAGGTCATCGCGCGCAACCGGTCCTGACCGGATGGCGGTCCGCGTCCAGCAGGCGGCCTCGCACCGTCTCGACGACATCTACCGCTACACGCGCGACCGCTGGGGCGAGGCCCAGGCGGACCGCTATGTCACCGGTCTTTTCGACGCCTTCGATCGCATCGAGACCCATGGTGTGACCTCCCGGCCCGTCCCCGCCGAATTCGGCGTCGACAGCTATGTCTTCCGGTACGAGACGCACCTAGTCTACTGGCGCCGCCTGTCCGATGGCGACATCGGCATCGTCACGATCCTGCACCAGCGGATGCATCAGATCGAACGGTTCCGGGAGGATTTCGGTCTCTAGGAAATGCGTCCGAGCAGCGCCCCCGACGCCCCCTCGATCCGCGCCTCCAGCTCGCTCATGAATTCCGTCCGCTTCAGCCCCGCCGGGATCGCCGGCAGGAACTGATAGACCACCGTCCCCGGATATCTCCGGAACCCGTGCGCCGGCCAGTGGACGCCCGAATTGGTCGCCATCGGCGTGCACGGGCAGTCGAGGTCGCGGTACAGCGCCGCGATGCCCGGCTTGTAGTCCGGCGCCGCGCCCACCGGCGTGCGGGTCCCCTCCGGGAAGATCAGGATCTGCCGCCCCTCGGCGAAGCGCGTCCGCGCCTGCCGCACCATGTCCTTCAGCGCCCTGGAGTGCGCCGCCCGGTCGACCGCGATCATCCCGGTCTTCCAGGCGAACCAGCCGAAGAAGGGCAGGGGCCGCAGCTCCTTCTTCATGATGAAACAGTTGTCCGGCAGGATCAGCCACGGCGCGATCACGTCAAGCATGCTCTGGTGCTTGCCGGCGACCAGGGCGGCGCCCGTCGGCCGGTGCTCCAGCCCGCGGAACTCGACCTTCACCCCGGCGATCCAGCGCAGGCCGAACAGGCAGAAGCGGGACCAGCCGCGGATCACCCCCATGGCGTAGCGGTGCGGCAGCAGCAGCGCCGGCGACAGGCCGACCGCGAACAGGGCCATCGACAGATAGAGCCAGGCGACGAAGAGCAGCGACCGCAGGGCCGTCACCTCAGGCGGCCTTTCCGGCCGGCGCTCCGGCCCCGTCGGCGGCGCGCCCGCCGCTCTCGCCGACCAGGGCCCGGCCCAGGGCGGCGAGATATTTCATATATTCCAGCGTCATCCGCCGGGCCGTCACCGCCGCCCGCCACCAGCGCGAATCGTCGAGCGACGGGGTCTCCACCGCATAGGGGGTCAGTTCGAGCTCCGGCGAGGCCGCCCGGATCTCGGTCAGGGCGCGCGGCATGTGATAGTCGGAGGTCACCACGATCAGGCTGTCATAGCCCTTGGCCTCGGCCCAGGCGGCGATCTCCTGGGCGTTGCCGATGGTGTCCTCGGCCTCGAAGCCGAGATCGACGCAGCAGTTGAACAGCTTGCTCGAGCCCGGGGTCAGGGCGCGCAATTCCTGACGGCGGACCTCGCGGTTGACGCCGGAGATCAGCACCCGCTTGCCCTTGTCCTGTTCCAGCAGGCGGATGGCGGCGTTGACCCGTTCGGCCGAGGGTCCGGTCAGGGCCACGATGGCGTCGGCCCGCGCCGGCTCGGCGGCGGGCGTATAGCCGCGCACCCGGTCGGCGAAGGCGAACAGGCCGACCAGCCAGATGACCGCGACAATGGCGATGAAGGTGAGAAACTTCATGGCTTTAACCTAGCGATCGGCCCGCAACCGCGCCAGCGCGGTCGTCCGCGCCGCGACAAGCGCCACCGTAGCGGCCAGCAGCGGACATGGCGAGAGCATCAGCACGTCGGCCCACGCCACCGGCAGGGCGGGGGTGACGCCCTCGGCGCCGCCGAGGAACCGCAGCCCCGCCATCAGGACCATGGCCGCCGCCGCCCCGGCCGCCCCGGCCCCGGCCGCCAGCAGGGCGTAGCGGGTCTGGTAGAGGCCGGCGATCCGCCCGTCCGAGGCGCCGTTCAGGCTCAGGGTCTCGATCACCGTCCGCTGCGCCGCCATCCCCGCCTGGGTCGCATAGACGATGGCCGCCGCGGCCGCCCCGGCGGTGAGCAGAAAGGCGGCGGCGGCGAGGGCGGTGATCAGGGCCGCGGAACGCTCGACCTCGCCGCGCCACAGGCTGTGGTCGTCGACGGTGGCGTCGACCCCCGCCTCGGCGAGGGCCCGGCCCAGGCTGACCGGGCTGGCCGGCGCCTCCGGGTCCAGCCGCACCGTGACCAGGTGGGGCAGCGGCAGGTCGGGCAGGATGGCGGTCCCGACCCAGGGGCGCAGCAGGGCCTCGGCGGTCTCGCGGTCCATCGCCTCGGCCTCCTCGACGCCCTCGACCCCGGCGAGCGTCTGCGCCGCCCGGGCGGCGGCCTCGGCTCCGGTCTCGTCGACCCGGGGGCGCACCTGCACCGTCGCCTCGCTGCCCAATTGCCGGGCCCAGCCGTGCGCCGCCCGGTCCGCCGCGACCGCCCCGACCGCCGACAGGCAGGCGAGGAAGCACAGCACCGCGATCACCGCCGCCAGCCACGGCTCGCCGCCGCCGTCGCGCGGCAGGATCGGCGCGCGTCGGGCCGTCAGCCCGTCGGTCCACCGGCCGATCATGTCGATCCCCCGCGCAGCCGGCCGCCGTCGAGCCGCAGCACCCTGGCCCCGGAGGCCGCCGCCAGCGCCTCGTCGTGGCTGGCGATCAGCACCGTCGTCCCCAGCCGGTTCAGCGACTGGAACAGCTTCAGCAGCCGCCCGCCCATGGCGGCGTCGACGCTGCCGGTCGGCTCGTCGGCGAGAATCAGCTCGGGGCGGGTCACCACGGCGCGGGCGATCGACAGCCGCTGTTTCTCGCCGCCCGACAGGGTCGGCGGGCGGTCGTTCATGCGCTCGCCGAGCCCGACCCAGTCCAGCATCTCCTCGACGTCGGCCGCCCAGGCCTCCCGGCCCGTCCCCGCCAGCCGCAGCGGCAGGGCGACATTGTCGAAGGCCGACAGATGGTCGAGCAGGCGGAAGTCCTGGAACACCACCCCCATGCGCCGCCGGAAACCGGGCAGGGCCGACCGCGGCGGGCCGCTCGCCTCCTCTCCGAACAGCTCCAGCCGCCCGCCGGTCGGCCGGCGGGCCAGGGTCAGCAGGCTCAGCAGCGTCGTCTTCCCCGCCCCCGACGGCCCGGTAAGGAAGTGGAAAGAGCCCGCGCGCAATATGAGGTTAACGTCCCGCAGCACGCTCGGGCCGCCCGCATAGCCGAAGCTCACGCCCTCGAGGCGGACGGTGTCGGTCGCGGAGTCGGTCGAGGCGGCGCGGCGGGGCTGAACGGGCATCGATTTTTGGGTCAGGACGCGGCTGCGAGGCCGCGACGGGAGGGGGCGGAACGCCTCTCAGTCAGCGCACATGATACTGACCTGCCCGTCCTGCGCCACCAGCTATTTCACCCCCGACGAGGTGATCGGCCCCGGCGGCCGCACCGTGCGCTGCAAGGGCTGCCGCCACACCTGGCGCGCCACCCTCGAGGAGCCGCTGGAGCTGTCGGCCGCGTCGCCGGCCGCCGCCGCCGGAGCGCGCCGCGACGAGCCGGCCGACGCCGCCGAGTCGCTGGCCGAGACCCCGGCCCCGGAACTGCCCCGCGCCTTCCGCGCCCGCGCCGAGCAGCAGCGTCGCCTGCGCCGCGCCGCCGCCCAGGGGGTCGTCTGGGCCGGCATCGCCTCCGGCTTCGCCGCCCTGTTGACGGCCGCCTGGCTGTTCCGCGTCGAAGTGGTCGAGATCGCCCCCCGCGCCGCCGCCGCCTACGCGGCCGTCGGCCTGACCGTAAACCCGACCGGTCTCGAGTTCGAGGCGATCTCGGCCCGGGCGGCGCCGAACGATCCCGGCAAGGTGCTGGTCTCGGGCGCGCTCAGGAACGTCCGCGACGAGGAGCGCATCGCCCCGCCGGTGCGTGTCGCCCTGCTGGACGCCGACGGGGCCGAAATCGGCCACGCGGTGGTGCGCATCGACGCGGCCCCGGTCCTGCCGGGCAAGGTCCAGGGCTTCGCCGCCGTGATCCCCGACCCCGGCGGCAAGGGCCAGGGCGTCGGCGTCGCCTTCGTGCTGGACAGGCCGGCCCCGGCCCGTGCGGCCGCCGCGCCCCCGGTCCCGCGGCCCCTGCCGGCCGCCGCGGCCGGCGGCCTGCGTCCGGCCCTGGAGCCCGATCTCTCCGCGCCGCTCGACATGCGGCCGGTCGACGCCGTGCCCGTGGCTATCGACACCCAGGGTCCCGAGGCGCTATCCGCCTCGCATGGCTGACCAACCGACCCTCACCGTCCTTCTTCCCGAGGCGGAGGTGGCGCGGATCGTCGCCGGTCTGGCCCGTCGGATCGCGCCGGTCACCGACGACGAGACCGTCGCGGCGGTGCTGCTGACCGGGGGCCTGTGGTTCGCCGCCGACCTGACCCGCGCCCTGTCGCGGATCGGCCGCAACCTCCGCTTCGACGCCCTGTGGCTGGCCTCCTACGGCGATGAAAGGGAGAGCCGCGGCAGGATCGACGTCTACGCCCCGTTCCAGCGCCCGATCGCCGGGCGGAAGATGCTGATCCTCGACGACGTCTTCGACACCGGCCTGTCGCTGGCCGAGGCGGTGCGCATCGCCAGGGAGGCCGGCGCCGCCGAGGTGCTGACCTGCGTCTTCGCCCGCAAGCCCTGGCCCCTGCCGCGCGCGCCCGAGCCCGACTTCGTCGGCTGGGAGGCCCCCGACCGTTTCCTCGTCGGCTACGGCCTCGACCACGCGGGGACCTTGCGCGGTCTCCCGGACATCTGCGCTTTGGATTGAGCCGGCTCTCTCCACCCGGCGACCGGTCGGTTCATCACAACGAACACGACGAAGGCACGGAGGAGACGACGGGCGCGAGCTCCCACGACCCTTCGCGGGCCCTTGCCCGCCATTCGGATTCCTTTGCGTCTCCCTGACGGAAGACGCAGGCCCTCCGGCCCCGTCGTGTCCTTTGTGAATCCGTTGTGCCCTTTGTGATGAACCCTGGCTCTCAAGGGCCATGACGCTGTGCTGGCAATCCGCGAAAACATAGTCGGATTCAGCAGAAAATATCGCGCGTTTCCAATCGCATAGTCAATTCCAAAGCCAATCTTCCATCCGGATATGCCGGCGGGCGCATAATGCGCCGTTGGTCTGCCAGCCGGTCTTTGACAATCGAATCCCCGCCGCACCGCCCGAGGCGCGCCGATGCAGACTCTGCCGACTCCGCCACACCAATTTTCGGAGACCCTGCCGACTCTGCCGACTCCGCCACACCGTTTTTCGGGATTTCACCCGGGTGGAAAACCGGCTCAGCCCAGCCAGCCGGCCGCCGGTTCCCGGGCCCACATCTCGTCATAGGTGGGCCGTGACCTGACCACAGCCCAGCGGTCGCCGTCGACCAGAACCTCGGGGACCAGCGGCCGCGAATTGTACTCGCTGGCCAGCACCGCCCCATAGGCCCCGGCCCCCATGAAGGCCACGAGATCCCCGGCCTCCAGCGGCGGCAGAACCCGCTCCCGCGCGAAGACGTCGGTCGACTCGCAGATCGGCCCGACCAGATCATAGGGCCCCGTGTCGCCCGCCCGCTCGCATACGGCCACCACATCGTGGAAGGCGTCGTACAGGGCCGGCCGCATCAGGTCGTTCATGCCCGCGTCCAGCACCAGGAAGCGGCGGCCGTCGCTGCGGGCGTTGACCTGGACGACCCGGCTCAGCAGCACCCCGGCGTTGGCGGCCAGCAGCCGGCCCGGCTCGAAGGCCGCCTCGACCTCCAGCCCTTCCAGCACCCGCGCGGCCATGCCGACATAGGCCTCGATCGAGGGCAGATCGGTCTGGCCGTGATAGGGCACGCCCAGGCCGCCGCCGAGATCGAGCCGGCTGACCGCCAGCCCCTCGACCCGCAGCGCCAGGGTCATTTGGCGCAGGGCCCGGAAGGCCCCCTCCAGCGGCTCCAGCGTGGTGATCTGGCTGCCGATGTGACAGGCCAGCCCGACCGGCGTCACATGCGGCGAGGCGGCGGCGCGGGCGTACAGGGCCGGCGCCTCCTCGGCCGGCACGCCGAATTTGTCGGTCGCCCCGCCGGTGGTGATCTTCGCATGCCCTCCGGCCCCGATCTTCGGATTGACCCGGACGGCGATCTCCGGCGCCGCGCCCTTCGAGGCGGCCACGGCGATCAGCCGGTCCAGCTCGACCGCGCTCTCGACATTGATCTGGCGCACCCCGGCGTCGATGGCGAAGGCCAGCTCGGCGTCGGTCTTGCCCACCCCGGAGAAGACGATGCGCCGGCCGGGTACGCCCGCCTTCAGCGCCCGCCGGATCTCGCCCTCCGAAACCGTGTCGGCGCCGCAGCCCAGCCGGGCCAGGGTGGCCAGCACCGACAGGTTGGAATTGGCCTTCACGGCGAAGGCGATCAGGGCCTCCCCGAGCGCCGCCCGGTGCGCCTCCACGGCCTCGCGGAACAGGCCGTAGTGCCGCGTCAGGGTGGCGGTCGAATAGACGTAGAGCGGCGTGCCGACGGCCCCGGCAATGGCTTCCAGCGGCGCGGCCTCGGCATGGAGGGCGCCGTCGATCCGGTCGAAATGGTGCAAGGCGCTAGCGCGGGCTGGAACCCGAACCGCCGTAGGGGTTCGAGCTGGGCCCGCCGTCGATCGGCGCCTCGCTGGGCGGGCGGTAGACGGTGGCGGGTTCGACCGGGCCGGGGCCGCGCCCGTCCGGCAGGCTGCGCTCGGTGCTCCTGGCGGGCGGGGCCTCCAGATCGGCCATCCGGCCGCATCCCGCGGCGGAGACGGCGATCAGGGCGACGACGCCCGGAAGAACGAGTTTTTTCATCCTGATCCCTCTACGCGAGACGCGTGTTCCACTCGGCGATGCGCGCGCGGACCTGCTCCGGCGCCGTGCCCCCGAAGCTCTGGCGGCTGGCGCAGGAAGCCTCGGGAGTCAGCACCTTGTAAACCGCTTCCGTGACGCCCGCCTCAAGCGATTGCAGTTCGGCCAGCGGCAGTTGCGACAAATCCACGCCCAGGGCCTCGGCCCGCTTCACCGCCGCGCCCGTGACATGGTGCGCCTTGCGGAACGGCAGGTTCAGCTCGCGCACCAGCCAGTCGGCCAGGTCGGTGGCGGTCGAAAAGCCCGATCCCGCCGCCGCCCGCATCCGCTCCGCATCGGGTTGAAGGGCCGACACCATCGCCGTCATCGCCCCCAGCGCCAGGGTCAGGGCGTCGAAGGCCTCGAACACCGGCGGCTTGTCCTCCTGCATGTCCTTGGAATAGGCCAGCGGCAGGCCCTTCATGACGGTGGACAGGGCCACGAACGAACCCATGATCCGCCCGGTCTTGGCCCGGACCAGTTCGGCGGCGTCGGGATTGCGCTTCTGCGGCATGATCGACGAGCCGGTGGTCAGGTCGTCGGGCAGGGAGACGAAGCCGAACTGCGGCGTCATCCAGACCACGATCTCCTCGGCCAGGCGCGACAGGTGGCCGGCGCAGATCGAGGCGGCGGCCAGGCTCTCCAGGGCGAAATCACGGTCCGAGACCGCGTCCAGCGAATTGCCCATCGGCCGGTCGAAGCCCAGCTCCTTCGCCGTCATATGCCGGTCGATGGGGAAGGGCGAGCCGGCCAGGGCCGCGGCCCCCAGCGGGCATTCGTTCATCCGCGCCCGGGCGTCGGCGAACCGCCCGGCGTCGCGCCCGAACATCTCGACATAGGCCATCAGATGGTGGCCGAAGGTCACCGGCTGGGCCGGCTGCAGATGGGTGAAGCCCGGCATCAGGTCGCCGGCGTGCTGCCCGGCCCGGGCCAGCAGGGCCCGCTGCAGGCCCTCGAGCTGGTCCACGGCCGCGTCGCAGGCGTCCCGCACCCACAGGCGGAAGTCGGTCGCCACCTGGTCGTTGCGGCTGCGCGCGGTGTGCAGCCGGCCCGACGGCTCGCCGATCAGCTCGGCCAGCCGCGCCTCGACGTTCATGTGGATGTCCTCGAAGCGGTCGCGGAACGGGAAGGTCCCGTCACGCATCTCCGCCTCGATGGCGTCCAGTCCGCCCAGGATGGCGTCGGCGTCTGCCGCCGTCAGGACTCCCTGCCGGGCCAGCATACGGCAATGCGCCCGCGAACCGGCCAGGTCCTGGGCCCACAGCCGCCGGTCGACGCCGATCGAGACGTTGATCGCCTGCATGATGTCGGCGGGCCGGGCCGAGAATCGTCCGCCCCACATGTCTTGACCTTCCGCCTTCGCAGAAGGCTTAACTGTGGGAGCGGGTTGGGAAGGCTGTGTCATGAAGGGCTCGAAGGCGGCGGGAATGGCGATCGCGGGCGCGCTGGCGATCGGCGTGATCGTCGGCGCCGGGCTGCTATACGCCAATCGCGACGCCTTCTTCAAAGCCGCCGCGCCCGCGCCGCCGGCGAAGAGCGATCTGGCCCGCTTCGCCAGGGGCTCCCTGACCCGTCTGGAAACCCCCGCGGTCCTGGCTCCCGCGCCGGATTACGTCTTCAGGACCCGCGACGGCGCGGAGGCGCGCTTCGCCGACTTCCGCGGCAAGGTGGTGGTGGTCAACCTGTGGGCCATGTGGTGCGCGCCCTGCCGCACGGAGATGCCGACCCTGGCCCGGCTGGCCCAGGCCTATGCCGGCACGGACCTCGTGGTCCTGCCGATCAATGTCGACGCCACCGCCGACGGCCTCGCCGACGCCCGCAGCTTCATCGACGTGCACGAACCCCTGCCGCTGTACAGCGACATGAAATTCCAGCTGCCGTTCGAGCTTCCGGGCGAGGGCAAGATGCCGCAAACCGTGTTGCTCGACCGCCAGGGCCGCATCCGCGCGCATTTCTCGGGCGAGGCCGACTGGTCCAGCCCCGAGGCGCGGGCCCTGATCGACGCGCTTCTGGCCGCGCGGGCCTGACCGTCTCAGTTCGCGGGTGTTCGCTCGTCCGTGGCCGGATCGACCGCGCCCGGACGGCCCTCGGCGGCGGCCTCGGCCTGATTGTCTTCCAGACGCTCGGCGACATTGCCCGCGCCCTCTTCGACCGCCCGCGCCGCCTTCATGGCGCCGGACTCGATCACCTCCCCGGCTTCGGCGGCGACTTCCCCGGCCTTTTCGCCCGCGACCTCGGCATCGGCTTCGGCCTCCTGCTGCTCGGCCGGTGTGCAGGCGGCGGCGCCGAGCGCCAGGGCGGCGACGGCGGCGAGGGTGATGGTCTGGATGCGCATATGAATCCCCTTCGGCTTGGAACCTTGGCGGTTAACGCTCCTGCGCCTGAGGGGTTGCCGCGATCACGGCGGGGCGGGCCGGCCGTCGCCGGGGTTTGACCGGGCAGGGGGAAGGTGCGTGGTGGCTGGGGGCGGGCTCGAACCGCCGACCTGTGGGTTATGAATCCACCGCTCTAACCAGCTGAGCTACCCAGCCCCGATCGCTCGGGTCCGGCGGGAACTGGTCTGGCCGCCGGGAGAGGCGTGCCTATAGAGGCGGGCGCAGGCGGATTCAAGCCGTCCCGGGCCGGCTGGCGTCACATCCCGCCTTGCGCGCCGGGCCCAGGGCGCCAAGGTTGACCGGGTCACTCCGTCACCGACCGACTGCACAGGAAATCGCCGTGCGCCTGTTCTCCCTCGCCGCCCCCGTAGCCGTCCTCGCGCTGGCCGCCGCCTGCGGCGTCGACGGCCAGGACGGCGCCGCTGCGCCGACGGGCGCGCCGCTCGAGACCCGCCCCGCCAACGGCGTCGGGCAGCGGCCGGCCTTCCCCGGTCAGACCCGGGCGCCCGGCGTCCGCACCGAGACGGCGCTGGTCCATACGACGGTCGCCTCGGGCCTGGAGGAACCCTGGGGGCTGGCGCTGCTGCCGGACGGTCGCTGGCTGGTCACCGAAAGGCCCGGCCGGCTGCGGATCGTCACCGCCGGGGGCGAGGTCGGCGAGCCGGTCGTGGGGCTGCCGGCGGTGGACGCGCGCGGCCAGGGCGGCCTTCTGGACGTCGTGGTCGGCCCCGGCTTCGGCCAGGACCGGCTGATCTACTGGAGCTATGCCGAACCCCGCGAAGGCGGCAACGCCACCTCCGTCGCCCGGGGCCGCCTCTCGCCCGACGGGACGCGGATCGACGATGTGCAGGTCATCTTCCGCGCCCTGCCGGTCTATGACGGGACCATGCATTTCGGCTCATCGCTGGCCTTCTCCGGCGACGGCAGGCTGTTCATCACCCTGGGCGAGCGTTCCGACACGCCGATGCGGCCCCAGGCCCAGGATCTGGGCTCGCACCTGGGCAAGACCATCCGCGTCAACGCCGACGGCTCGGTTCCGGACGACAATCCCTTCGTCGGCCGCGCCGGAGCCCTGCCGGAAATCTGGTCGCTGGGCCATCGCAATGTCCAGGGGATCGCCATCGCCGACAACGGCGACGTCTGGACCGTCGAGCACGGCGCGCGCGGCGGGGACGAGGTCAATCTGGACCGCGCGGGGCTCAACTACGGCTGGCCCGAGGTGGCCTATGGCGTCGAATACCGCGGCGGGCCGATCAACGGCGGGGTCACGGCGCGCGAGGGGACCGAACAGCCGGTCTATTACTGGGATCCGGTCATCGCGCCAGGCGGGATGGCCATCTACGACGGGGCCATGTTCCCGGGCTGGCGTGGAAACCTGCTGGTCGCGGCGCTGAAGGAGAAGCACATCGCCCGGCTGGTGATCGAGAACGACCGCGTGGTCGGCGAGGAGCGGCTGCTGACCGGTCTGGGCGAACGGGTCCGCGACGTGGCGGTGGCCGCCGACGGCGCGGTCTGGGCGATCACCGACGAGACCGACGGCAAGCTGGTGCGGCTGGCGGCCCGCTGATCAGTCGCGCAGCAGTTCGTTGACGCCGGTCTTCGCCCGCGTCTGCGCGTCGACGCGCTTGACGATGACCGCGCAATACAGCGCTGGCCCGCCGTTCGGGTCGGGGAGGCTGCCCGGCACCACCACCGAATACGCCGGCACCTCGCCGCGGAACACCTCGCCCGTCGCCCGGTCGACGATCTTCGTCGAGCCGGACAGATAGACGCCCATGGCCAGCACCGCCCCCTCGCGGACGATGACGCCCTCGGCGACCTCGGCCCGGGCCCCGATGAAGCAGTTGTCCTCGATGATGGTCGGGCCGGCCTGCAGCGGCTCCAGCACGCCGCCGATGCCGGCCCCGCCGGACAGGTGCACGTTCTTGCCGATCTGGGCGCAGGAGCCGACCGTGGCCCAGGCGTCGACCATCGAGCCTTCATCGACATAGGCGCCGATGTTCACGAAACTGGGCATCAGCACCACGTTGCGGGCGATGAAGGCGCCCCGCCGCACGATCGCGCCCGGGACCGAACGGAAGCCGGCGTCGCTATAGTGGTTGGCGGTCCAGTCGCCGAACTTGTTGGGGACCTTGTCCCACCAGGGCCCGATCCCGGGGGCGTGGCTGGCCGCGCCGCGATCGCCGCCCCGCACCAGGACGTTGTCATTGAGTCGGAAGGACAGCAGCACCGCCTTCTTCAGCCACTGGTGCGTGGTCCAGACGCCGCCCTCCCCACGCGAGGCGACCCGCGCCTCACCGGCGTCCAGCATCTCGATGGCCTGCTCCACCGCGGCGCGGACCTCGCCGTGGGTCGAGGCCGAGACCCTGGCCCGGTCCTCCCAGGCCGCCTCGATCACGGCCTCCAGATCGGTGCGGTCGGTCATGTCGGGTCTCCCGGCAGGATGGCGGTGGCGAGGAAGGGGCCGAGGGCGGCCGCCCGGTGATCGACGAACGGCGCCTCGGCGTCGAAGGCGTGGGGTCCCACCAGGATGGTGGTCATGCCCAATTCCTTGGCGTGCTCCAGATTGCGCGCCGTGTCCTCGAAAAAGGCGGCGGTCGCCGGATCGAGGCCGAACCGGTCCAGCATCAGGGCGAAGGTGTCCGGATGCGGCTTCGGCACCAGCCGGCCATGCTCCACGGCGAAGAGGCCGTCGAACAGATCACTGATTCCCAGTTGCTCCAGCACCCGTTCGCCGTGGCGGGTCGAGCCGTTGGTGAAGACGTGGCGCGGCCCTTCGAGGCGCTCGAGGCCGGCCCGCAGGCCCTCGTCGGGCTGGAGGTCGTCCAGCGGCACGTCGTGGACCTCGGCCAGGAACGCCTCCGGGTCGATGGTGTAGTCCTTCATCAGGCCGCCGAGGGCGGCCCCATGGTCCAGCAGATAGCGTTTCTGCAGCGCCCGCGCCTCCTCCAGCGGCAAGCCCGTCTCCCGCACCATGAACTGGCCGATGCGCGCGCTGACCCGTTTCAGTATCTGCCGCTCGGGCGGATACAGGGTGTCGTCGAGGTCGAAGATCCAGCTGCGCACATGGCGCAGCTCGGCGCCGATCTCGGTGGGCTGAACCGGCTCGGCGGTCATGCTTCGGCCTTCACCAGCGTGCCGGCGCCGTGTTCGGTGAACAGCTCCACCAGCATGGCGTGCGGACGCCGGCCGTCCAGGATGACCACCGCCTCGACCCCGTCGCGCACGGCCGCGATGGCCGTCTGCAATTTCGGGATCATGCCGCCGACGGCGACGCCGTCCTCGATCAGCTTCGCGGCCTCGCCGACGGTCATCTGGCGGATGATCTCGCCGTCCGCGCCCCTGACTCCCGGCACGTCGGTCAGGAGCAGCATGCGCTTGGCCTTGAGAGAGCCGGCCAGCGCCCCCGCCACCGTATCGGCGTTGACGTTGAAGGTCTGGCCGTCCTCGGCCACGCCGATCGGCGCGATGACCGGCACCCAGTCGGCGTCGGATTCCAGCAGCCGGACGACCAGCTTCGGATCGACCCTGGTCGGTTCGCCGACGAAGCCGAGATCGACCTCGTGCTCGATCATGCTGTCGGGATCGCGCTTGGTGCGGCGGGTCTTCTCGACCGTCATCAGGCCGGCGTCCTTGCCGGACAGGCCGATGCCGCGCACGTCGGCCTCGCGCCCGGCCATGGTGATCCAGTGGGCGATCTCCTTGTTGACCGCGCCGGACAGGACCATCTCGGCCACCTGCATGGTGTCGGCGTCGGTGACGCGCAGGCCGTCGACGAAGCTGGACCTGACCCCCGCCTTGTCGAGCATGGCGCTGATCTGCGGCCCGCCGCCGTGGACCACGACCGGGTTCACGCCCATCAGCTTCAGCAGCACCACGTCGGCGGCGAACTGTTTCGCCACGGCGCTCTCGCCCATGGCGTGACCGCCATATTTGATGACCACCGTCTTGCGGTCGTAGATCTGGATGTAGGGCAGGGCCTCGGCCAGGGTCTTCGCGGTGTCCCAGCCGCGCTCTTCGGATTGCCGTTCTGTCTCATCCATCATCAGCGGGTCCGTAATGCCAAGCCCGGGCCGTGTCATCATGAAACCGGACCCCCGTGCGCCCGTTCCGCCTCGATGAACGAGCACGACATAGACGATCGGGACCTGACCCCCGCGGATCCGGCGGACCGGGCCTCGCTCCAGCATCCCGATCCGGCCCTGTGTCCGGAATGCCTCGGGGCCGGCGCGCTGGCCTCGGGCGAGACCTGCCCGGTTTGCGAGGGGACCGGAAAGGCGACCAGCCGGACCGGCGGCGGCTGAGCCCGCCTGCGGCCCGGGCGGGCGACCTGGACCGGTCCCGGGGGACCTTGATCGGGCCGGGCCAGCGGGCCCGCCGGCGGGCCGCTGTAGCTGAATGGCCACGCTCGCGATCGTTCGGCTTCTCCGGCTCGACCTCGGCGAGCGGGGCTGTTATGAGGATGCAAGCGGTGGTTTTTGCGCCACCGTGAGAAATTCACCTTGGGCTGCGGAGGGCTTCCACCCATGCGCGTTAAATCCTTCATTCTGGCGACCAGCGCCGCCGGGGCCCTGGCCCTGTCGGCCGGCGCCGCGTCCGCCGATCCGAACGGTTGGTACGGCGGTCTCGACGCCGGCTACCATTCGGCCGACGCCGAGACCGCCAATGG
>NZ_CALMZS010000163.1 GCF_937870815.1 uncultured Brevundimonas sp. | reverse complement strand
ATGCGCTCGTGGCGCCGCTTTCGCCGTTCGAACTCAAGGCCGGCGCCATCGTGCCCGCGGCCCTTCTGACGGCCGTGGACACCTCGCGCGCCGGACCCGTGATCGCGACGGTCACGCAGAATGTCTATGACTCCGTGAGCGGCCGTCACCTGCTGCTGCCCCAGGGCACGCGGCTGGTCGGCACGTCCGAAGGCGAGAGCGCCTATGGCGATCGGCGGGCCTTCCTCACCTGGGAACGGCTGATCCTGCCCAACGGCAAGAGTCTGATCCTGACCAGTGAGCCGGGCGTGGACGCGCAGGGCGCGGTCGGCGTCCGGGGCCAGGTTGATCGGCGGCTGTGGCCGCTGCTGGTGGGGACGCTGTTCGCCGGCGCCATCACCACGCTCGGCCAGATCGCCCGCGACGACGACGGGGGTTCGGGCGGCCTGCTCGGCGACGCCGGCGACGCGGCGGCCATCGAGGGCGCCCGGGTCGGGGGCCGGCTGGTGGACCGCGAGCTGGAGGTCCGGCCTTCGATCCGGCTGAGGGCCGGCGCGCCGGTGCGGGTGATGATCACCCGGGACCTGATCCTGGAGCCGTACCGTCCATGACCCGGCCCCTGAAATCGGTCCGGCTTTGGGGGGCGATCGCCGCTCTCGGGCTTTTGGCAGGCGCGGCCAAGGTCGCCGATCGGAGCCCGGCCCTGGCGCTGGTCAACGAGAGCCCGAGCCTGCCCCGCGGCGTCTATCTGAGGCGGCCGGGGGCCGAGCCCGGCCGAGGCTCCGTCGTGGCCATCCCGCAGCCGGCCGGGGCGCGGCCCTATCTGGCGGCGCTCGGCATGCCGGCGGACGTGCGCCTGATCAAGCGGGTCGCCGCGGTCGGCGGCGACGAGGTCTGCGCTGACGACGGCGTGGTCCGCACGCCGGCGGGTCGGGTGCGCGCCCTGGCGCGCGATCGTCGGGGCGCGCCCCTGGCCGCCTGGGCGGGATGCCGGCGGCTGGCCGACGGCGAGCTCTTCCTGCTGGGCGACACGGCCGGGAGTTTCGACAGCCGCTATTTCGGGCCGGTCGCGCGGTCGGGAGTGGACGGCGTCTATCGGGAGGTTCTGACATGGTGAGACTGGCCTGCCTGGCCGCGATGGCGGCGGCGGTCGCGGGGCCGGCGTCGGCCCAGGCCGTGAACTGGCGCGACGCCGGCGGCGATCTGTTCGGCCGGCCCGCCGAGGCGGTCGCCGAGGAGGTCCCGGACAGCCTTGAAGCGGCGTGGATCGCGCCCCTCAGCCAGCCTTTCCAGGAGGCCGTCGCCGCGGCCGCGGCGAGGCACGGCCTGGATCCCAAACTGCTCCACGCCCTGGTGGTGACCGAGAGCGCCTACAGGCCCGACGCCCTTTCGCCCGTCGGCGCGGGAGGACTGACCCAGCTGATGCCGGGCACCGCCCTGGAGCTCGGCGTCCGCGACCGCTTCGATCCCGTCGAGAACCTGCGCGGCGGCGCGGACTATCTGGCGCGTCAGATCCGGCGGTTCGGTGATCTGCGGCTTGCGCTGGCGGCCTACAATGCGGGTCCGGCCCGCGTCGCGCGGCTGGGGCGAGTGCCGGATATAGCCGAGACCCAAGCCTATGTAGCGACGGTCGTGGACTGTTACCTGGCGCTGACGGCGGGGCAGGGAATCACCAGCTCGACCCAGTGTCGCCCGCGCGGAGCGGGGCGATGATCGGGGAAACGGGGACGGAGGCCGGACCCGGGGTCCCGACGTGCGGGGACGAGGACCTGCTGACGCGGGCGGAGGCGTCGGCCTTCCTGGCCCAGTTCGGCATCCGGCTGAAGCCGTCCACCCTCGCGCGGCTGTGGTCGACCGGCGGTGGCGGTCCGCCCTGCCGTCACGTGCGGTCCAGGCCCCATTATCCGCGCGGCTTGCTGCGGGAGTGGGCGCGATCGCAGATCACGGACGTCCGCACCGCCGCGCCGCCGGCGGCGAGAGGGCGCCGCCGTGGCTGACCATGGGATCAGAACGCCGCCGCCGCCGCCGACGGTCGCCGGTCTGCTGGCGGACCCGGCCGCCAGCTTCGCGATCAAGGATGTGGCCCGGCGATGGGCGGCGCGCGACTGCGTGGACGCCGCGACCGACGCCCGAGTGCTTTGTCAGGTGTTCGAGGCGGCGGCCGACCGGATGTTCGGAGGCGCGTCGTGACGTTCGAACCTGAAGGCGGGCCGGTCGAGACGGGCGGGCCGGAAGACCGGTTGCTGCCCTGGGATCGGGTTCGCGACGTCACGGGCCTCAGCCGGTCCACCGCGTGGCGTCTGCAACAGGTCGGGGATTTTCCCGAACCCGTGCGCATCTCGCCTAACCGGGTCGGCTGGTGGGAAAGCGAACTGACCGCCTGGAAGGCGACACGCAAGACCCGGGGGCTCCCCTGTCCCAGACCGCTGGTCCGACCCCGGGAGCCCAAGCTGATCCAGACCGCGCGATCGCCGCGTCGTCAGCCCGAAAAGCCCACTGCCGCCCCGGCGGCGGTCGTGCCGGAGGCTCCAAGCCCTGTGGCGCTGGCGGCCCCGCCCCGACGGAAACGACAGGTGTCCGCCGACCAGATCGATTTCGGATTCTAGGGCGAAGGGCCTGGCGACGGGCTCAGAGGCCGCCCCTGCGGATTTTGCCCATCACAATCGCACAAAGAGAGCCTGGCGGACATTTCAGCGCGATAAGGGAGTTTTACGGACATTTTGCCTTTGGCTGGCCTCCTAAGAGAAACTACGTTAAGTGACTATAGCGGACATTATTGCGATTTAAGGGACTGTGACGGACATTTCCTGTATTTCGCGCGGTCTTGGGAGACGGTCATGGCTGACATCCTCTTCACGCCCTCGGGCAGCGAAGCGACCGACAGGAAGATCCGCCGCGATCATGAAGGCGGCAAGCTCGTTCGCATCGCGACCGGCGTCTATGTCGAACCCGGCGCCGAGCCGGTCGACGCCGTCGTGCGTCGAAAATGGTCCACCATCCTCGGCAGGCTCGTTCCCGACGGCGTCGCCACCGACCGGACGGGCATGGAAAGCCAGCCGTGGAGGGACCGCTCCGGCGGCGCGCCGACCGGGGTCGGCCACGTCTTCGTCAGCGCGCCGCGGACCCGGGACGTGATCACCCTCCCGGGTCTTGAGATCCACATCCGTCAGGGTGTTGGACCCGTCGACGGCGACATCCCCTATCTAGGCTCCTGGCTGGCGGGACCGGTCCGAAAGCTGCTCGACAACCTCAGTCCGTCGCGCGCCCGGAATGGACCGGCCCGCACCCTCGGCAAGGCGGGGGGCGAAGCCGCTCTGGAAAATCTGTGCTCGACCCACGGCGAAGAGGGCCTGAACCATATCCGGGACCAGGCCCGGGTTCTGGCGCCCGTCCTCCAGCGGGAAAAGGAATTCGAGGTCCTGAACGGTCTGATCGGCGCGCTGCTGCGGACCCGCCAGGACAAGCTCAGCACGGTCCAGGGACGGGCCCGCGCCGCCGGCGCGCCTCTGGACCCCGCCTGCGTCGGTCGCCTCGTGACCCTGGCGGATCATCTTCAGGCCCGCGCTCCCCTGTCGATCGCCGATCGGGACGCGACGCCCGGCCGCACGACGAGCGGCGCGTTCATAGAGGCGTATTTCTCAAACTTCATCGAAGGCACGGAGTTCGCCGTCAGCGAAGCCGTCGAGATCGTCTTCGAAGGCAAGATGCCCGACGCCCGGCCGGAAGACGGGCACGACGTCCTGGGCGCCTATCTTCAACTCGTCGATCTGGGCCCGCGCGCGGCCGGCGCGCGGGGCCCGGATGCGTTCATCGCCGAGATCCGGGAACGGCACCGGCTCCTGATGGACGCCCGGCCGTCGGTCCGGCCGGGTAAGTTCAAGACGCGAACCAACAAGGCCGGGGATACGACCTTCGTCGCCCCTGACCGCGTCGAGGGAACCCTGCGGGAGGGCGTATCGATACTCGAGACCCTGAAGGACCCGTTCTCGCGCGCCGTGTTCGTCCATTTCCTGCTGTCGGACGTCCATCCTTTCAATGACGGGAACGGGCGCCTGAGCCGCATCATGATGACGAAGGAGCTCATGGCTGGCGGCCTGTCCCGCATCGTGATCCCGACGGTGTTCAGGGAAGACTACCTCGACGCCTTGCGCGCCCTGTCGCGGCGGAACGACCCCTCCATCCTGGTGCGGTCGCTCGAATTCTGCCAGCGCGTGAGCGCCGCCTGCTCGGAGGAGACGACGGAGGCCGCCATCACGACGTGGGCGCGCGCCTATGCCTTCTGCGAGAGTCCGCGTCACGCCCGGCTGACGATGCCGAACCCGGCCCTGGTCATCGAGACGCATGACGGCACGCCGGCGCCTGCAGACTATTGGCAGGCCCTTCGGCGGGACCAGCGCGCGCCGATGCCGATCTGATCCGTGAACCGTGTCGACCAGGGTTCTGCCTCGCGCTTGGGAGCTCGCCATTTAGCGGATGCCGGCAGGCCCGACGAACCGGCCCGCCGGGCCAATGTCCGCTTACGACCCGCCCTGAGCGGAGATTGGCGCTGGCGCCGCCGGACGTCTAGAACTGACCTTTCGCAACGTCCGCTGCCCGAAAAGCGCCCGCCTTGGTCTCGGGGGGTGTTCTTAAGACGTGCCCTACGCCCTGATCTGGCGCAGCATAGCGGGACGCTCACCGACCTCAGGCGTTGATCCTTCGGGACAGCTGATTCAATCTCTGTCAAACGGACTTCAGAATGAACCTGGCATTACGTGCAGATGGAGCGGCCCTGGCGCCCATTTCGCCGCGCCTCGAGCTGGGCGCGTACGAATCGTTGTGGCTGGAGCAGGGCGCGACCTTCAAGACGCTCGCAGACCGTTTCGCTCGGGACCCGTCGGCTCTTCCGTCCGATTTCGTGTCCCGCTCCGCCGCCGAGGCGGCTGCGGACGAGGTGTTCGCCCGGCTCAAGAAGTCGGGCGTCCATCGGTTCGGCGTCCGGATCAACCATGCCGGCGACTATCCCGAACGGCTTCGCGACGCGCGCCACCCGATCGAAGTCCTCTACTACCAGGGGGCATGGGAGCTCACCGAGACCCGCTCCATCGCGGTCGTAGGGGCGCGGAAAGCCACAGAGCAGGGCACCCAACGAGCAGCCCAGATCGCCAAAGGCCTGGTTGAGCGTGGGTTCACCGTCGTGTCCGGGCTGGCAGAGGGTATCGACCGCGCGACGCACACCGCCGCCTTGGGATGCGGTGGCCGCACTATCGCCGTCATCGGAACACCGCTTGGACAGTACTATCCGAAAGCCAACAGGGACCTTCAGGACCAGATCGCCACGGATCATCTGCTGATCTCGCAGGTGCCGCTGTTGCGCTACGGCAAACAGGGGCCCCAGCAGAATCGCCTGTTCTTCCCCGAGCGAAATGTGACGATGAGCGCCCTCACCGAGGGCACCGTTATCGTGGAGGCGAGCGACACGTCCGGGACCCTCACTCAGGCACGGGCCGCCCTGCACCAGGGCCGCAAGCTCTTCATCCTCGACAGCTGTTTCGACCCGTCGCTGAAGCTGACGTGGCCCCGGAGGTTCGCCGACCTGGGCGCCATTCGCGTTCGATCGATGGATGACATCTGGAACGCCCTTGCATGACGATCCGCTTCAGGCAGATCGATGACAGCAACCGCGGCGATCACTACCACCTGACGCCGGCGGACGCCTGCCTGTACCTCCTCGAGTTCACGTCGGGGCAGGGCTATTCGTACAGCAAGGCGAACTCCCTGATTTCCAATCTCAAGAAGAAGCCCACGGCATCAGCGGCCGAGCTTGGCTACAAGCGGGAAGCGATCGGGAAGTGCGCCGGCGCGCTCGGAAAGGCGCTGAACCACGACTGGATCCGGCAGTCCGTCATCGTCCCTATTCCGCCCTCGAAAATGGTGGGCGACCCGGCTTACGACGACCGTATGTTCGACATGGCAGCGGCGATCCAGCCTGCGGCTGATGTTCGCCGGCTCATCCGCCAAACCCGGTCCATGCCCCCTTCTCATGAAGCGGGGAGCGTTCGAAACACGGTCGAGGATCTCCTGGGAGCCTACGAGATTGACGAGTCTCTTGCCGTCGCGCCCGTCGGCCAGATCGGAATTCTGGACGACGTCCTGACGGCCGGCACCCATTTTCGGGCGGCCCACACGATCCTGTCGCGCAGATTTCCAGGCGTGGCTATCACGGGCATCTTCATCGCGCGCCGGGTCTTCGCCAATCCATTTGCCGCCGCCCAGGGCTGAGGATCTGGAGCGGGCCGCCGGAACCGCCGGCGGATCGCGCGTCTGCGAAGCCTTCCTTAAAGGGCTGTCTCTCGGCCGGAAACGCCAGCGAGTTCGTTGAAGCGAAGGCGAGCCTTGGCTTCGTCGTAGAGAATCTCGCTCTGCCGGGGCGGCGCGACGACATAGTACATCGTGACCGGCGCCAACGTCAGACGCTCGCGACGCCAAAGCGCGAACCCCTCCCGACCCTCCAGGCGGGTCCAGGTTCCGGCGTCGTTGGGATGGTCCGGGATCAACGCCATGGGAGCTCTTTCGATAACGGGTCGCGGTGGATTGAGGCCGGGAGACGGATTTGGATGAAACGCCCTGCAAAAGGCCGCGGCCGAGCGGGGTCGAATCAGCCCCGGTCTCGGTTCCAATCAATGCTTTTCAGGGCGCTTTGTCTCGTTTCGGGCGGTAGTTTTGCGCGGCGACTGCCCCACTACTGCCCCACTAACTCGATTTTGCCCAAAAAATCATCCGTATGCGGAGGGTGGCTCTCCGCCAGATGTATGTTTTTGTTCAGGAAAAATGGTGGATGCGACAGGGATTGAACCTGTGACCCCCTCGGTGTGAACGAGGTGCTCTCCCGCTGAGCTACGCATCCATCAATCGGGGAGGCGGGGACATAGCCCGGCCGGCCGAGGGGCGCAAGCGTCGGATCAGGCGGTCCAGCGCCGCCTCGAGCTCGGAAAAGGCGTCGATCACCAGGTCGCCGCCGAGGTCGGCGGGCGCGATTTCGGTGTAGCCGAAGCTGACGACGATGCACGGCATGGGGACGTTCCGGGCCGCGCCGGTGTCGGTGGCGCTGTCGCCGACCATGACGGCGCGGGCGGGATCGCCGCCGGCCTTCAGCACCGCCTCGCGCAGATGGGCGCCGTCGGGCTTTCGGGCCGAAACGGCGTCAGGGCCGACGACGGCGGCGAAATGACGGCCCAGGTCCAGCGCCGCGATCAGGGCCCGTGACAGGTCGGTGCGCTTGTTGGTGGCGACGCACAGGACGGCGCCGCGGGCGGCCAGCCGGTCCAGCGCCTCGACCACGCCGGGGAACGGCCGGGTCTGGTCGGCGATGTGGTTCCGATAGTCGGCGATGAAGGCGTCGAACAGTTCGGGCGACCGGGCCTCGTCCCAGGTGGCGCCGGCCTCGGCGAAGCCGTGCTCCAGCAAGGCCCTGGCCCCGTGACCGACCAGGTGGCGGGCCGAGGAAAACGGGACCTGCGGCAGGTCGTGCAGGGCCAGCATCCGGTTCAGCGTGGCCATCAGATCGGGCGCGGAATCGACCAGGGTGCCGTCCAGGTCGAAGACGATGGTGACGCCGGTCAGATCGCGATCGGTCATGCGGGCGGGCTCCTTCGGGGCCGGGACGGTTCCAAGCCCGGCGCCGACGCGCTAGACCGAAAATGACGACTAGCCGCCGGACCGATTCATGACCAGCATTTCTCATCCCCGGGCCGCCGTCATCCTCGCCGCCGGCCAGGGCACGCGGATGAGGTCGCCCCTGCCCAAGGTGCTGCACCCGGTCGGCGGCCGGGCCATGCTGGACCACGCCATCGACGCCGCCGAGGCCCTGGGCTGCGAGCGGATCGTGGTGGTGGTGGGGGCGCATTCGCCCGAGGTCCGCGCCCATGTCGTCAAGCGGCTGGGCGAGGACGCCGTCGCGGTCCAGGACCCGCCGCTGGGCACCGGCCACGCGGTGCGCGCCGCCGAGGCCGTGCTGGGCGATTTCGTCGGCCAGGTGGTGGTCACCTATGGCGACGTGCCCCTGCTGACCGCCGCCGACATCGAGCCGGTGTTCGCCTCGGCGGACGGCGTCACCGTCATCGGCTTCGAGGCCCGCGATCCCGGCGCCTACGGGCGGCTGGTCATGGACGGGGACCGGCTGCTGGCCATCACCGAGGCCAGGGAGGCCTCGGCCGAGGTGCTGGCCCTGACCGCCTGCAATTCCGGGGTCTTGGCCGCCCCGGTCGGCCTGCTGTTCGACCTGCTGGCCGAGGTCGGATGCGAAAACGCCAGGGGCGAATACTATCTGACCGACGTGGTCGAGCTGGCCCGTCGCCGCGGCGCCCCGACCCGGGCCGTCTTCGCCGCCGAGGACGCCGTCATGGGGGTCAATTCCCAGGCCGAACTCGCCGTCGCCGAGGCCCTGTTCCAGCGCGCCCGGCGCGCGGCCCTGATGGCGGCCGGCGTCACCCTGCCGGCCCCCGACACCGTCCATCTGGCCTGGGACACCGAGGTCGGCGGCGGGACCACGATCGAGCCCCATGTGGTGTTCGGCCCCGGCGTCCGGATCGCCTCCGGGGCCCGCATCCGCGCCTTCAGCCATATCGAGGGCGCGACCGTCGCGGCCGGGGCCGAGGTCGGCCCCTACGCCCGCCTCCGCCCCGGCGCGGACCTGGGCGAGAAGGTCAGGGTCGGCAATTTCGTCGAGGTCAAGAACGTCAGGATGGGCGAGGGCGCCAAGGCCAACCACCTCGCCTATCTCGGCGACGGCGCGGTCGGGGCCGGGGCCAACATCGGGGCCGGGACCATCTTCTGCAATTACGATGGCTTCTTCAAACATCGTACGACGGTGGGCGAAGGGGCTTTCGTCGGCTCCAACAGCTCCCTGGTCGCCCCGGTGACCATCGGGGCCGGGGCCATGGTCGGCTCGGGCTCGGTGATCACGGGCGACGTGGCCCCGGGCGACCTGGCCCTGGCCCGTGGCCAGCAGACGGCGAAGACCGGCTGGGCCGCCCGGTTCATGGAGACGATGCGGGCGAAGAAGGCGGCGAAGACATGAGCGTCGGCCATCCTTCGACCCCCTTCCCCCTCGAGGGGAAGGGCTTTGCTCGCGAGCCGGCCCATGTCCGCTGATCTCCAGAAACGCCTCGCCGGCGAAGCCGCCGCCCTCCGCGTCGAGGCCGGGATGGTCGTCGGCCTCGGCACCGGTTCGACCGCCGCCTGGTTCGTCAAGGCGCTGGGCGCGCGAAACCTCCCCAATCTGCGCTGCGTCCCGACCTCCGAGGCCACCGCCGAACTGGCCCGCGCGCTCGGCCTGCCGCTCTCGACCCTGGAGGACTCCCCGCGCATCGACCTGACCGTCGACGGCGCCGACGAGGTCGGCCCCGGCCTCGCCCTGATCAAGGGCGGCGGCGCGGCCCTGCTGCGCGAGAAGCTGGTCTGGGAGGCCTCGGCCCGCTGCCTCGTCATCGCCGACAGGGCCAAGGTCGTGCCCGTGCTGGGCGCCTTCGCCCTGCCGATCGAGGTCGTCGCCTTCGGCCACAAGACCACAGCCAACCGCATCGCCGACGTGCTCGCCGACCACGACATCGTCCTGCCCGCCCGGGTGAGAACCGCCTCGCCTCCAGCCGCGAGCGACCGCGTCGCGAGCATAGGCGCCCAGCCTGTCCGCACCGACGGCGGCAATCTGATCTACGACGCCAAATGCGGCGCCATCCACGACCCCGTCCGGCTCGCCGACGACCTCAAGCTGATCACCGGCGTGGTCGAGCACGGCCTGTTCCTCGACCTGGCCGACGAGGCGATCATCGGCTTGGATTCCGGCGTCGATGTCCTAACTCCGTAACCCCAGCGGTTTCGAAAGCAGAGCATGGCCGACCACGACTACGACCTCTTCGTCATCGGCGCCGGCTCCGGCGGCGTCCGCGCCGCCCGCCTGACCGCCCTCGGCGGCAGGCGCGTCGCCATCGCCGAGGAGCACCGGGTCGGCGGCACCTGCGTCATCCGCGGCTGCGTGCCCAAGAAATTCATGGTCATGGCCTCCGAGGTCAGCCACGCCCTCGAGATCGCCGAAGGCTACGGCTGGTCGTTCGAAGGGACGAAATTCGACTGGCCGGCCTTTCTTGAGGCCAAGGACGTCGAGATCGCCCGCCTGTCCGGCATCTACGCCGCCAACCTCGGCAAGGCCGGCGTCGACCTGATCCACGGCCGCGCCGTGCTCAGGGACGCCCACACCGTCGAGATCGTCGGCAAGGACCGCACGGTCACGGCGGAGAACATCCTGATCGCCACCGGCGGCCGGCCGTGGAAGCCGGAGAACCTGACGGGCATCGAGCACGCCATCACCTCGGAAGAGGCCTTCCACCTGCCGGAGTTGCCGAAGCGCATCCTGATCGCCGGCGGCGGCTATATCGCCGTCGAATTCGCCGGCATCTTCGCCGGCCTCGGCGTCGAGACCACCCTGATCTACCGCGGCCCCAACATCCTGCGCGGCTTCGACGACGATGTCCGCGCCCACCTCGCCGGCGAGATCGAGAAGCGGGGGATCAAGGTCATCCTCGGCTGCCAGCACAAGTCGCTGGAGAAGACCGCGACGGGCGTCGTCAACCACCTCGAGAACGGCATGAGCCTCGAGACCGACGTGGTCATGTTCGCCACCGGCCGCGTCCCCCACGTCCAGGACCTGGGCCTCGAGAACGCGGGGGTGAAGATCGACGACAACGGCGCCGTCTGCGTGGACGCCTTCTCGAAGACCACGGCCGAAAACATCTGGGCCATCGGCGACGTCACCGACCGCATGAACCTGACCCCGGTGGCGATCCGCGAGGCGGTGGCCTTCCACGAGACCGTCTACCGCAACAACCCCGTCCATTTCGACTATGAGGCCGTCGCCACCGCCGTGTTCAGCCAGCCGCCGGTCGGCGTCGTCGGCCTGTCCGAGAGCGAGGCGCGCCATTCCTGCCCCGGCGAGGTCGACGTCTATCTGACCCGCTTCCGGCCGATGAAATACGCCTTCACCGGCTCGGACGAACGGATGCTGATGAAGCTGGTCGTCGACGCCACCAGCCAGAAGGTGGTCGGCGTCCACATCGTCGGCCCCGAGGCCCCGGAGATGATCCAGCTGGCCGCCATCGCCGTGAAGGCCGGCCTGACCAAGGCCCAGTGGGACGCCACCTGCGCCGTCCACCCGACCATGGCCGAGGAATTGGTCACCCTGAAGGAAAGGCAGGCGCCGACCACCAGCGCGGCCTGACCGGCCGGCCGCCGCCCCTTCCCCAAACCGCCCGGCGAGGTCTATCTACCCCCATGCGCCAGTCCTTCGACGAAACCACCGACCCGTCCTTCGGGGCCAGGCACCTGCCCCGGATCCGGGCGAAGATGGCCGAGCAGGGCCTCGACGGCCTGCTGGTCCCGCACGAGGACGAGCACCAGAACGAATACCTGCCGGCCGCCAACGACCGGCTCGCCTGGCTGACCGGCTTCACCGGCTCCGCCGGCGCCGGCGCGGTGCTGACGGACCGGGCCGCGGTGTTCGCCGACGGCCGCTACACGGTGCAGGTCCGGGCCCAGGTCGATCCGGCCTGGTTCGAGATCCTGTCGCTGGAAGACAGCGGCGTCGCGCGCTGGCTCGAGGGCGCGCCCCGCGGCGCTGTGATCGGCTACGATCCGCGCCTGCACAGCCCCGACGCCCTGGCGGCGCTGAGGCGGGCGGCGGCCAGGGCCGGGGCCGAACTGAAGCCCGTCGATCCCAATCCGCTCGATCTCGCCTGGGCCGACGAGCGCCCGGAACAGCCGGCCGCGCCGGTGGTCCCGCACGGGGACCGCTACTCCGGCGAGACCAGCGCCTCGAAACGGGCCCGGATCGGCCAGGCGATCCGCGACGCCGGCGCCGATGCGGCGGTGCTGACGGCGCCGTCGTCGATCGCCTGGCTGTTCAACATCCGCGGCGGCGACGTCATCCGCACGCCCCTGCCGCTCGGCCAGGCCGTGGTCGAGGCGGACGGCTCGGCCCGGCTGTTCCTCGATCCCCGCAAGGTCACCAACGAATTGCCGGGCTGGCTCGGCGACGCCGTGACGCTGGAGACCCCCGAGGCCCTGCCCGGCGCGCTGGACGGGCTCTCCGGCAGGCCGGTGCTGATCGATCCGGGCCAGTCCCCGGCCTGGTATTTCGACCGGCTCGAGGCGGCCGGCGCGACGGTCGTGCGCGGCATGGACCCCTGCGCCCTGCCGCGCGCCTGCAAGAACCCGGTCGAGATCGAGGGCGCCCGCCAGGCCCACATCCGCGACGGCGCCGCCCTCAGCCGCTTCCTGCACTGGGTCGATACGGTGGCGCAGCGGACCCTGCCGGACGAGCGCGAGATCGCCGAGACCCTCGAGCGCTTCCGCGAGCAGACCGGCGCCCTGAAGGACCTGTCGTTCGACACCATCGCCGGGGCCGGCCCGAACGGCGCCCTGCCGCACTACAAGCCGGTGACGCGCACCATCCGGCGGATCGAAAAGGGCAGTTTGCTGCTCGTCGACGGCGGCGGCCAGTATCTGGACGGCACCACCGACGTGACCCGCACCATGGCGATCGGCGAACCGACCGCCGACCAGCGCCGCATGTTCACCCTTGTGCTCAAGGGTCATGTCGCCATGGCCACCGTCCGCTTCCCGGCCGGCACGACCGGCCACCAGCTCGACGCCCTGGCGCGGTTGCCGCTGTGGATGCAGGGCCTCGACTACGACCACGGCACCGGCCACGGTGTCGGCAGCTATCTCGGCGTGCACGAGGGGCCGCAGCGCATCGCCAAGGCGGTGAACGCGCAGCCGCTGCTGACCGGCATGATCCTGTCCAACGAACCGGGCTATTACCGCGAGGGTCATTGGGGCATCCGCATCGAGACCCTGCAGGTGGTCACCCCGCCGGAGCCGATCCCGGGCGGCGAGCGGCCGATGCACGGCTTCGAACAGCTGACCTTCGCGCCGCTGGACCGCAGGCTGATCGACGTCGATCTGCTGACCGACGCCGAACGCGCCTATGTCGACGCCTATCACGCGGAGACCCTGGCCAGGGTCGGGTCGTTGCTGGACGGCGAGGCGCTCGACTGGCTGCGCGCCGCCTGCGCGCCGTTGACCTAGGGGGCGACGGCGCCCACCTGACGATGGCCGGCGGAGGCGCGCCGGCGCCGATTCAGGAGACGGACCGATGAAGACGCGCAGGCTGGGCCGTTCGGGCCCCGAGGTTTCGGCCATCGGCCTCGGCTGTATGGGCATGGCGGCCTTCTACGGCCAGGCCTCGGACGAGGCGCAGGCGACGGCGGTGATCCACCGCGCCCTCGAGCTCGGCGTCACCTTGTTCGACACCGCCGAGATGTACGGCCCGCACACCAATGAAATCCAGCTCGTCAAGGCCCTGGCCGGGCGGCGCGATCAGGCCTTCATCGCCACCAAATTCGGCATCGGCTACAACGCCGACCGCACCGCCCTGACGGTCGACGGCTCCCCCGCCAACGTCCGCCGCGCCATCGAGGGCAGCCTGAAGCGGCTGGGGACGGACCACGTCGACCTCTACTACCTGCACCGCGTCGACCCGGACACGCCGATCGAGGAGACGGTCGGGGCCATGGGCGAACTGGTGACCGAGGGCAAGGTCCGCTTCCTCGGCCTGTCCGAGGCCGCGCCCGAGACCCTGCGCCGCGGCCACGCCACCCATCCGATTACCGCCCTGCAGACCGAATATTCACTGTGGAGCCGCGAGCCGGAGGACGAGCTGCTGGCGCTCTGCGAGGAACTGGGCATCGGCTTCGTGCCCTATAGTCCGCTCGGCCGGGGCTTCCTGTCCGGCGAGATCAAGTCGGTCGACGACCTGGCGCCGGATGACTTCCGCCGCACCAACCCGCGCTTCATGGGCGAGAATTTCCAGAAGAACCTCGACCTGGTGGAGGCGGTTCAGGCTATCGCCGCCGGCAAGGGGGTGACGGCGGCGCAGCTGGCGCTGGCCTGGGTTCTGGCCCAGGGCGACCACCTCGTGCCCATCCCCGGCACCCGCCGCATCCGCACGCTGGAGGAGAATGTCGCCGCCGTCGACCTGAACCTGACGCCGGAGGATATCGCCCGCATCGAGGCGGTCTTTCCCCGGGGCGCCGCCTCGGGCCACCGCTACGCCGAGGCCGCTCGCGAGGCGCTGAACCGCTAGCCGCCGGTCAGCTCCAGCCACTCGTCCTCGGACAGCACCTTCACCCCGTGCCTCTGCGCCTCGGCCAGTTTCGACCCCGCGCCGGGGCCGGCGACGAGATAGTCGGTCTTCTTCGACACCGAGCCCGACACCTTGGCGCCGAGCGATTCCGCCCGCGCCTTGGCCTCGTCCCGGGTGAAGCGCTCGAGGGCGCCGGTGAAGACCACGGTCTTGCCGGCCACCGCCGTGTCCGACTTCGGCTTTTCGGCGTCCTCGATGCGGTCCAGCTCCGCCACCAGCGCATCGACCATGGCGCGGTTGTGGCTCTCGCGGAAGAACAGGGCCAGGGCCCGCGCCGCGACCGGGCCGACGCCGGAAACGCCCGCGATCTGGCCCAGTCCTTCGGAGGGGCCGTCCTCGCGGGCCACCCGGGCCAGTTCCACCAGGCCGGCCCAGTCGTCGGCCATGCTGGCCAGTCCGCGCCGGGCCGGGGCGGCGAGGCCCGGGAAGGCGAGGGCGATCTTCTGATCCAGCGGCGCTTCGGGCCACGGGTCTTCGGCGGGCGGGGAGGCCGCCGCCAGCGCCGCGACGACGCGGGGCGAGACGGCGTGGGCGTCGTTCAGCCTGACCCAGTCCTCGCTCGGCAGGCCTTCGGCGGCGGCGAGGCAGGCCGCCTCGAAGGCCGGCCAGGTCTCGAAGGCCCGGGCCAGCACGATCGAGGTCTGCTCGCCGATGTCGCGCACCCCGAGACCGTAGATGAAGCGGTCGAGGGCGATGGTCCGGCGCGCCTCGATGCCGGCGACCAGATTGCGCACGCTGGTCTCGCCATAGCCGTCCTCGGCCCGGAGCGTCTCCAGCTTCGCCTCGTCCCGGGCGAGGCGGAAGATGTCGGCGGGCTCGCTGATCCAGCCGCGCTCGTGGAAGGCGATCAACTGCTTCTCGCCCAGCCCCTCGATGTCGAAGGCGCGGCGGCCGCAGAAATGCTTGAGGTGCTCGATGCGCTGGAACGGGCAGGCCAGCTCGCCGGTGCAGCGCCGCACCACCGACTCCACGCCCGAGGCGTTGGTCTCCTTCACCAGCGCCGTCTCCAGCGGGCAGGCGCAGACGTGCGGAAAGGCGTAGGGCGCGCCGCGGCCGGGACGGTCGGGATCGACCACACCGAGGATCTGCGGAATGACGTCGCCGGCCCGCTGCACGGTGACGGTGTCGCCGATGCGGACATCCAGCCGGGCGATCTCGTCGGCGTTGTGCAGGGTGGCGTTGCGGACCACCACCCCGCCGACGGTCACCGGACGCAGCCGCGCCACCGGCGTGTGCGAGCCCGTCCTTCCGACCTGGATGTCGATGCCTTCGAGCACCGTCTGGGCCTGCTGGGCCGGGAATTTGTGGGCGACGGCCCAGCGCGGCGTGCGGGCGACGAAGCCGAGCCGGTCCTGCCAGTCGAGCCGGTCGACCTTGTAGACCACCCCGTCGATATCGTAGCCGAGCGTGGCCCGGTCGGCCTGCAGGGCGTCGTACAGGGCCATCAGCCCGGCCGCGTCCTCGACCCGCCGCGACCGGTCGTTGACCGGGAAGCCCCAGGCGCGGAGCGCCTGCAGGGCCTCCCACTGGGTCGCCGCGAAGCGTTCCGAGGTCTCGCCCCAGGCGTAGGCGAAGAAGCGCAACGGGCGTCCGGCCGTGATCGCCGCATCCTTCTGGCGCAGCGAGCCGGCGGCGAAATTGCGCGGGTTGGCGTAGGTCCGCGTCCCGGCCGCCTCGGCTGCGGCGTTGAAGGCGTCGAAGGCGTCGTTGGGCGCATAGACCTCGCCGCGCACCTCGATGACCTCCGGCCAGCCGGCGTCGGACAGGCGTTCGGGGATGTCGCCGATCGTCCGCAGGTTCGCCGTGACGTCCTCCCCCGTGCGGCCGTCGCCGCGGGTCGCGCCGCGCACCAGGGCGCCGCCCTCATAGCGCAGGCTGGCCGACAGGCCGTCGATCTTGGGCTCGGCCACGAAGGCGATGGGCTGGTCCGCCGCCAGCTTCAGGAAGCGGCGGATGCGGGCCTCGAAATCGGCGACCTCGCCGCGGTCGAAGGCGTTGTCCAGCGACAGCATCGGCACGCCGTGGCGCACCGGGGCGAACGGGCCCGAGACCGCCGCCCCGACCACCTGGGAGGGCGAATCCGCCATGGTCAGTTCGGGGAAGCGGCTCTCGATCTCGAGCGCCCGTCGCTTCAGGGCGTCGTATGCGGCGTCGGAGATCTCGGGCGCGTCCCGGCCGTGATAGAGGGCGTCGTGACGCGCCAATTCGGCGGTCAGGCGGGCGAGCTCGTCCCGGGCCTGGTCCTCGGTCAGCTGGTCGACGGCGGCGCCGGTCATGGGAATCGTTTTCGCTCCATCTCCGCGCCGACTTCTAGCACCCGGCGCGAACGCCGCGAGGGTGTCGTCCGTTTCCCGCCGCGGCGGACCATGACGCCACCTTGATCTGGCGTCGCCGCCGGAGCCTGCTAGCCTGCCGGCCCGCCACGGGAGTCTCCATGCGTCTTCGCCACGTCCTCGTTTCGCCGTTCGCCGCCGCCGTGCTGCTGGGCGCCTGCGCGGCCCCCGTCGCCGCCCCGCCGGCGCCGGCGCCGGCTGCGTCCGGACAGGCCCAGCTGCTCGAGGACGTCCGCGTGCTGGCCGCCGACGACATGCAGGGGCGCGACACCGGCTCCGCGGGCGGGGCCCGGGCCCGCGCCTATATCGTCGGCCGGCT
>NZ_CALMZS010000162.1 GCF_937870815.1 uncultured Brevundimonas sp. | reverse complement strand
CGAGCAGGTAGCGGGCGTTGAAGCCGATCTCGAACGGCTCCTCCGAATAGCCGATCTCGACCTCCTCGACGCCCTGGCCGGCCTCCATGTTGCGCACCGTCAGGGTGACCCGGTCCAGCTCGAAGGCCAGTTTCACGCTGCGGCTCTTCTCGGCCGAGATGGTCGCCACCCGGTCGACGGCCGAGGCGAAGACGGCGTTGTCGATGTCGGCCTGTTTGTCATTGCCCCGGGGGATGACCCGCATATAGTCGGGGAAGGCCCCGTCGATGACCTTGGAGGTCAGGCTGGCCTGGCCGAATTCGAAGCGGATCTTCTGCGGGCTGACCATGACCTCGACCGGGCCGGAGCCGTCGTCGAGCAGGCGGCGGACCTGATCGACGGTCTTGCGCGGCACGATGACGCCGGGGCCGCCGGCGGCGCCCTCGGGCGCGGGCGTCTCGGCCAGGGCCAGGCGGTGGCCGTCGGTGGCCACGGCGCGCAGCAGCGGTATGCCGGCCTCGGCCACGGTGTGCAGATACAGGCCGTTCAGATAGTAGCGCGTCTCCTCGGTCGAGACCGCGAACCGGGTCTTGTCGATCAGCCGGGCGAGGTCCTCCTTGGGCAGGGAGAAGCGCGTTCCCGAGGTGTCAGTCGACATCACCGGGAAGTCGCCGGCCGGCAGCACCGGCAGGTTGAATTTCGAGCGGCCGGCCTGGACCACCAGCCGCGGGTCGTCGCCATTGTAGCTGAGCGAGACCTCGGCCCCGTCGGGCAACTTGCGGACGATCTCGTAGAGGGTATGCGCCGGGGCGGTGATCTGGCCCTCGACGTTCACCTGGGCCTCGGCCTCGTCGACCATCTCCATGTCGAGGTCGGTGGCGGCGAAGCTGAGCCTGTCGCGGCCGGCGCTGAGCAGGACGTTGGACAGGATCGGAATGGTGTTGCGCCGCTCCACCACGCTCTGCACGTGCCCGAGGGCCTTGAGGAGCGCGGATCGTTCGATGGTCAGCTGCATGTCGTCTCGCCCGGGAGCGGCGACTCAAGGCGTCGCCGCGAATAGAGGGCCTTGGACACTAGCGGATTGGCGGCGCGGGGCAAGGAAGGGGCGGGGGGCCCGGGCCGCGCCATCCGGGCAGAGGCGGCCACTGTCTGTGGACAAAGCGCCCGCGGGCCCGGGGCGGCCGTGACGCTGTGCTGGCAATCGGCGGAATTATAGTCGGATTGCGTGGAAAATCGGTCGCCTTTCCAGACACATCGCCTTTTCTCGACGCGATCTTCCCGCCTGAGGAAAAAGGGGGCGCACAATGGGCGCCATGTGTTTGCCGGTTTTTGAAAATCGAACCCCCGCCGCTCCGCCGCAGGAGCCGCGGAGTCGACAGGGCGAAGTCGCCGGGTCGTTGAAATCCCTCAGGGTCGATGCCGACTCTGCCGACTCTGCCATCGGAATTTCCCGATGCCGACCCTGCCGACTCTGCCACACCGTTTTTTCCTCCCGGACCGGGAGAGAGGCCGTCCCCGGCCGGGCCCTAGCCCCGCAGCTTGCGCGTCAGCGCCTCGACGTCCCGGGCGATCTGGTCGTCCTGGGCCATCAGCTCCTCGATCTTGCGCACGCCGTGCAGGACCGTGGTGTGGTCGCGCCCGCCGAAGCGGCGGCCGATGTCGGGATAGGAGCGGGTGGTGTGCTGCTTGCACAGCCACATGGCGATCTGGCGCGGCCGGGCGACGGCGCGGGTCCGCCGCTCCGACAGCAGGTCGGCCTGCTTCAGGGTGAAATGTTCGGCGACGGTCTTCTGGATCTCGTCGACGGTGATGCGGCGCTCCGGCCCGCCGCGCAGGGCCGAGCCCAGCAGGACCTGGGCCTCGTCGGCGGTCAGGGCGGACAGCCGGGCGCCGGCGACGGCGGCCAGGGTGTTCACGGCGCCCTCCAGCTCGCGCATCGAGCCCGGCGTGCGGTCGACGAGATGCTCGAGAACCTCGGCGCGGGCCTCGCCCGAGACCACGCCGAGCGCGGCCAGCGCCTGGATGCGGCTGCGCGCCACGGCCAGCTTGAGGGCGCGGTCGGCCGGCTCGACCGGGCAGGTCAGGCCCGAGGCGAGGTGGCTGCGCAGGCGCGGCTCGACCTCGGTCAGGGCCATCGGCGGCCGGTCGGCGGACAGCACGATGCGCTTGCCGTCCTCGATCAGGCTGGTCAGGGTGGCCAGCAGCTCGTCCTGGGTCGAGGCCTTGCCGCCGACGAACTGGACATCGTCGATCAGCAGCATGTCGGCGCCGCGCAGACCTTCCTTGAAGGCCGCGGTCGAGCGGTCCTGCATGGCGCGCACGAAGGTCGACAGGAAGCGTTCGGCGGTCAGATAGACCACCCTGGCGTCGGGGCGCAGGCGCTGGGCCTCCCAGGCGATGGCGTTGAGCAGGTGGGTCTTGCCGTAGCCGTAGGGGCCGCAGAAGAAGATCGGGTTGAAGTGGCCGTCGGCCCAGGCCGCGGCCTGGCGGGCGATGGCCAGGGCGAAGGCGTTGCCCTGGCCTTCCACGAAGCTGTCGAAGGTGAGCCGCTCCTGCAGTCCGGCGGCGCGCACGGCCCGGGCCCCGTCGGCGACGGGGCCGTGCGTGGCCAGCGGCATCGGCACGATGTTGGCGGCGGGGGCCTCGGCGCGGCCGGCGGCGACCTGCGAGGCCGGCGGGGTCGAGCCCATCTCGGCGCGGCAACGCACCTCAAGCCGGCGCGCCAGGCCGTCCAGGCCCAGCCACAGCTCGTTCATGCGGCGCAGGGCGTTCTTGCGGACCCAGTCGCGGGCGTAGGCGGTCGGGGTGACGAGGACCAGCTGGCCGGCGCCGTCGGCGCGCACCGCCGAGGGGGCGATATAGGAGCTGAACGCCCCTTCGCCGATCTCGCTGCGCAGGCGACCCGCCGCCTCGGTCCAGATACGATCCGGATCGGTCATCCCCGTCATCTGCGCGCCCCCCGCCATGTCCAGCCACCCGCCCGCCATGTCCAGCCACCCGCCAAAAAGAAACCACCATCCGACGCTCTTCGAGCGGCCTGGATCGGGGACGACTTCTCCTGTCCGCTGCGGCTGGGGCCGCGCGGTGGGGATCATGCTCTCGATCAGACATCTCACGCCGACGCGAAACTGGCCCGCGCCGTGTTCATCCGTGGGGGGATGGAAGTGCGTTAGAGCGCCAAACTTACGCCGGGAGCGGGGGCCGTCAACGCTGATTCGAATCGTCAATTGCAGTTAAATTGTTTGACTCCGCTAAAGCCAAACACTGTCAGCGGAATCCCCGATGTGGCCACTGGAAAAAGCACGAATCCGATCAACGCAGCTTAGCGGCGGACGCGCAAACGGCGAGCGAGCCATTGCTCACTCGCCATTGTAATTACTTGGCTTTGCTGTGACGCCCCAGTGAAAGGCTGTCCGGAGCCGTTGTGTCAGGCGGCCGATATTTTCTTCAGCTGGGCGGCCAGGCGGGAGACCTTGCGCGAGCCCGTGTTCCTGTGGACCACGCCCTTGGAGACGGCGCGCATCAGCTCCGACTGGGCCTCGACGAAGGCGGCCCTGGCGGCGCCGGCGTCGCCCCCCGTCACGGCTTCCTGGAACTTGCGCAGGAAGGTGCGGACGCGCGTGCGGCGCGCCTTGTTCACTTCGGTGCGGGCCGCGATCTTGCGGATCGCTTTCTTGGCGCCGGGGTTGTTGGCCATCAGTCAAACCTTACGAACGGAAACGCCGCGGAGCACTCGTCCACGGCGCGGAAATCTCAAGAGCGCGCGGCTATAGCCGAAAGGGCCGCGGGGTTCAAGCGGCGCCTCGACAATCGCCCGGCCGGACCGGGGTCGGCTGAAACCGCGACGACGCGGGCCCGTTGTTTCACGCATCGCAGAGGAGTCAGCCATGCGCATCTATCGTGTCACCGTGGGCGTCGAAGGCGGCCCCACCCGCACCCTGAAGGTGCCTTCGAAGACCGACGTGCAGGCCGGAGACGCCGCCCTGACGCAGATGGCGGAGGGGGAGTCCATTCTCTCGATCGAGGAGACGGACGATCCCTGGCAGGAGGTCGACGCCCTGCCCGCCGGCACCCAGACCCATCCCGACCAGATCGTCTGAGCGTCTCACCGCCCGGTGAACTTCGGCTTCCGCTTCTCGACGAAGGCGGCCATGCCCTCCTTCTGGTCCTCGAAGGCGAACAGGGAGTGGAACAGGCGCCGTTCGAACTGGACGCCCTGGGTCAGGGTCGTCTCGAGGGCGGCGTTGACCATCTCCTTGTTGGCCATGACGGCCAGGGGGCTCTGCGACGCGATCTTCGCGGCGATGGCGCGGGCTTCGTCGAGCAGGGTTTCGTGCGGGAAGACGCGGCTGACCAGCCCGGCGCGCTCGGCCTCGGTCGCGTCCATCATCCGGGCGGTCAGCACCATGTCCATGGCCTTGGCCTTGCCGACCAGACGGGTCAGCCGCTGCGACCCGCCGATGCCGGGGGCGACGCCGAGGTTGATCTCGGGCTGGCCGAATTTGGCCTTGTCCGAGGCGACGATGAAGTCGCACAGCATGGCCAGCTCGCAGCCGCCGCCGAGGGCGAAGCCGTTGACCGCGGCGATGACCGGCTTCCTGAACCGGGTGATGCGGTCGTGGCCGAGGGCGAAGAAATTGGCCTTGTATATCTGGGCGTAGGTCTGGTCCTGCATCTCCTTGATGTCGGCCCCGGCGGCGAAGGCCTTGTCGCCCGCGCCGGTCAGGATCAGGCAGCGCACCCCGTCGTCATGCTCGACCGCGTCGAGGAAGGCGGCGAGGTCCCTGAACAGCGCGGAGTTGAGCGCGTTCAACGCCTCGGGCCGGTTCAGGGTCGCCAGCGCATAGCCGTCGGCGTGGCGCTCGATCAGCAGGGTGGAATAGACGTCGGTCATGCGGGCGCTCCTCGATGTTTGGGAGGTCATACAGAAGCAGGGGTGAGGAGTGCTAGTGAGCAAGAGGTGAGCGAGCTGGAGCCGCTGCCCGCGAAACGGCTCACCCCCTGCTCACCAGCTCGGCCATCGGTACTTTAACCCCGCCGACATTGACGCCGCGCGGCAGGGCGATCCGGTGGGTCATGGGGCTCTCCAGCTTTTCGCGATCCGCCAATCATGCCACGACTGGCTCATTGTGGGGGGCGACATGACGGCGAAAGAATACCTTCTCGGCCTGACGGCCATCATCTCGGGCCTGGCCATCGCCGACATGGTGGTGAGCCTGCATCACCTGCTGATGGCGTCCCGGCGGGTCCGCTGGGACTGGCTGGCGCTGACCGCCGCGACCTACGCCTTCTATGTTCTGGTGTTCAGCTGGTGGGTGGGATGGCGATCGTTCGACGATCCCGACATCAACAACCTGACGCTCGGGACCTTTTTTCTCGTCCTCGCGCAACTGGTGCTGATGTATCTGGCCGCGCGCGCCGCGCTGCCGGATTCGGTGCCTGACGAGGGTCTCGACCTGAAGGAACACTATGCGAGGGTCAGCCGCTACGTCTGGAGCGCGGTATCCTTGCTTCAAGGCCTTGTGCTGTCGTTGTCCGCCTTCGAGGCTGTCATCGACGGCACGCCCGGACTGGCGAACTTCTGGCCTCTGCTGGTGTCGCTGGCGCTCGTCCTTCCTCTGGTGATCGTGCGTCGTCGTGTCCTGCACATGATCCTGGTCCCGCTCATTACGGTCATCCTCATCGCCACGACCTTGAACCTGCCGCTGACGCCGGCCTGATCATTGCCCCTGACAGGCCGGACAATAGAAGGTCGAGCGCCCGGCCTGGACGATGCGCCTCACCACGCCGGGGCAACCGTCGCCCCTAACTGACCCATGACACGGCTTTGCCTCGCGCCCGTAAACGTCGAACCGGTGCTGGAAATAGCCCTGCCCGCCCTCGGCGTTGGCGAAGTCGCGCAGCGTCGAGCCGCCCGCCTCGATGGCGTCGGCCAGAACGTCGCGGACCACGGCGGCGAGGGTCTCCAGGCGCGGCCTCGACAGCCTGCCGGCGGCGACCAAGGGCGAGATGCGGGCCCGATACAGCGCCTCGCAGACATAGATGTTGCCGAGGCCGGCGACGATGCGCTGGTCGAGCAGGCTGACCTTGATGCTCTGTTTCTTTCCGGCGAAGGCCCCGGCCAGGTGGGCGCCCGAGAAGCCGTTGCCCAGCGGCTCCGGACCGAGGGCCGCGAACCACGGATGTGTCTCTATATCGGCGGTCGGGATCAGGCCCATGAAGCCGAAGCGGCGCGCGTCGGCGAAGCCGACCCGGGTGGCGGCGCCCGCTTTGACCGCGCACAGGCTGACGTGCTCGTGCTTGCCGGCGACGGGCGCCGCCTCCTCGAACTCGCCCAGCTGGACGCCGTCGACGGTGAACCGGCCGGTCATGCCCAGATGGGTCACCCAGGTCTCGCCGGTCGACAGCGGCATGAGCAGGTATTTGGCGCGGCGGTCGACGCGTTCGACGACGGCTCCTTCCAGCCGCGCGGCGAACCGCTCCGGAAAGGGGAAGCGCAGGTCGGGCCGGTTCTGCCGCACGCCGGTCAGGCGCGCGCCTTCGAGGACCGGCTGCAGGCCGCGGCGGACGGTCTCGACCTCGGGAAGCTCGGGCATGGCCGAGGGTTTAGAGCGCCGCGCCGCGCCTGGCGAGGGCGGCGGCCCGGTCAGCGGCCGGCGGCGGCCCCGGGGCGGGGACAGGGCGGCGGGCGACGGATCGCCGGCGGCGGCCCCTCCAGCAGGTAGAGGCGCCGGCGGCGGGTCGCGCCGGGGCCGCTGGCGACCTCCAGTTCGCCGAGGTCGCCGACGCGCGCCCAGCCGGCGAACCGCCCGGCCCCCTCGCATCCGGCCACGGCGAGGACCGGCCCCCGGGCCGCGGCCGCCGGGGTCAGGGCGCGCTCCATCTGGAAATGATCCTCGGGCCGCGGACCGGCCGGCGGCCAGACCGAGACTTCGGGCCCTTGGTCGCGTCCGTAGTAGAGCAGGGCGGCGGCGTCGGGCCGGGTCTCGGCCACGACCGTCGCGGCCCCGGCGCGGCCGGCCCGGATCCCGACCGCCTCGCCCAAGGCGCGCCATCCGAGGGTCCGTTCGTACACGGCCCGCCCGCCGATCGACAGCCGCCCGGCGTTGGCGTCGGCCAGCGGCAGGGCGACCTGCAGCGCCAGGCCCGCGACCAGCCCGCCGGCCAGCCAGCCGACGGCCCCGCGCCGCTCCAGCAGGGCGCTGCCGAGGATGAAGACGGCGACCAGGGCGGCGGCGGCCCAGTTGGCGTGGGCCCGGGTGACCAGGGCGACCCCGGTGAGCGCGACGAGGATCGGCGCGGAGAAGGCCAGCAGCATCCGGTCCGCCGGCCGCGTCAGCCGTCCGGCCCCGGCCAAGGTCGCGGCGAAGACCACCGGACCGGCCAGCACGAACTGGGCGGCCACGAAGGCGAGGGCGTCGGCCAGGCCCGGCGTCGCCCCGCCCCCGGTCGCATTGTCGGCGGTGTGTCTGAGCGTGGCCAGGCCGTGCCCGGCCTGCCAGACCAGGTTCGGCGTCAGCGCCAGGGCGCCGGCGGCCAGCCCGCCCCACCCGGCCGGCCGCCGCAGCGCCGCCCGGGAGGCGGGATCGACCAGGGCGGCGACCAGCACGCAGCCGGCGAAATACAGCATGGCGTATTTCGACAGCAGACCCAGGCCGAAGGCGGCGGCCAGCAGCACGCCCCAGCCGGGGCCGCCCCCGGCCCTGAGCCGCACGAAGGCCAGCAGCGCCAGGGCCCAGAAGGCCAGCAGGGGCGCGTCGGTCGAGATGATGCGCGCGGAATAGGCGGCCCCCGGGGCCAGCAGCGCCGCCAGGCCGGCCCAGACCGCGAGCCGCCGCCCGTACAGGGTGGCGGCCGCGCCGGCGACGGCCGCCGCCGTGACCGCCCAGGCCAGGGCCGAGGGCGCGCGCACGCAGGCCTCGCCGGAGCCGCACACCGACTGCGACAGGGCGATCAGCCAGGCCACCATCGGCGGCTTCGAATAATAGCCCCAGGCCGGCTGCTGGGCCCAGCTCCAGTACTGGGCCTCGTCGACATAGAGGTCGGTCGCCGATCCCGTGAGGGCGAGCAGGCGCAGGGCGGTCACGGCCGCGATCGCCAGCCCCAGCGCCGTCCACGGGCGGCGTTCGAACCAGGCCGGCGGTCCGGCGGTCAGGCGGCGGCGGGCGTCGCGGCCTCGGACGGGCGCGGTCGGCGCGCCAGCCCCGGCGCCCTCACCATCAGGCGGAACAACACCGCGAAAATCAGTCCGCTGATCGACCATGACAATACGACGTCAGAGAGGAAATGACCGCCGAAGGCAAGGCGGTTGAGCGACAGCAGGAAGGCGTAGGCGACGACCGGGCCGGCCAGCGCCGGCCGCCAACCGGCCGGAACCAGGACCAGGGCGGCGACCATCCAGGCCGCCGACGAGGCCTCGCCGCTGGTGAAGGAGCAGTTCGACTGGCACCACTCGCTGATGCGCCAGACCGGCTGATACGGGGCCTCGCCGCCGAAGACGTCGACCATCACCGGGCGCGGCCGGCCCCAGTGGGACTTGAGCAGGCCGTTGACCACCAGGCCCGGGCCGATCGCCAGCGCCGCCAGCAGAAAGCCCGACCGGCGGGCCTGGACGACGGCGCCCGGACCGCGCCGGGCGGCCAGCCAGCCCAGCCGCACGATCAGGCCGATCACCAGGACGGCAAGGCACAGGTCGGCGCTCTTGCGGAAGGCGCGCAGCAGCGGGTTCTGGCTCAGGTCGAAGCCGGTCTCGGCCCGGTAGAACAGCTCGCTGGCGGCCAGGTCGAGGCCCGGAAAGGCGAGGAAGAGGACGCTGAATCCCACCACCGCCGTCAGACACAGGCCGATCGGACCTTGCGGCCGGGGCAGGGCCGCAGCCGCCAGACCCGCGCGGGACAGCGCCAGCGCCGCCCGCCGGCGCCATCCGCCCCGTCCTGTCGCGGGCCGTGCGGCGTCCGGCCATCCGCCCAGCTCGATCCCGGTCATCACGCTCCCGCCCGTGTTTCCGGGCCCGATGTGCCCGAGTCGTGCGTCACGCGACCGATGCTTTTGGCTCGCCGGGATGTCGGTTTGCCGACGCCCCGGCGACATTCGATCCGGACCGGGACGGGCTGCGCGCGGGCGGTCGGGGGGGCGGCCGCCCTCTCCCCGCCGCTTTCGTCAGGGATACAACCGCCGTTCCGTCAGCGCGTGCTCGCCGCGCACTGGCGTTTCCGCGTGCGCCCCTGTAAGAGGCGCGCGCTCCCCGCACCGTCGCCAAAATCCAGCGGCCCGCTCTCGCTCGGCCGCCCTGCACGTCTGATAGTCAAATGAACCTGCGCAACGTCGCCATCATCGCCCACGTCGACCACGGCAAGACCACCCTGGTCGACCAGCTGCTCGCCCAGTCCGGCGTGTTCCGGGCCAATGAGGCCCAGTCCGAGCGGGCGATGGACTCCAACGACCAGGAAAAGGAACGGGGCATCACCATCCTCGCCAAATGCACCTCGGTGTTGTGGCACGGCGAGACGGGCGACACCCGCATCAACATCATCGACACCCCCGGCCACGCCGACTTCGGCGGCGAGGTCGAGCGCATCCTCGGCATGGTGGACGGCTGCGTCCTGCTGGTCGACGCCGAAGAGGGCGTCATGCCCCAGACCAAATTCGTGCTGACCAAGGCGCTGAAGATGGGCCTCAAGCCGATCCTCTGCATCAACAAGGTCGACCGGCCCCACGCCGATCCCGACAAGGTCCACAACGCCGCCTTCGACCTGTTCGCCGCCATCGGCGCGACGGACGAGCAGCTCGACTTCCCGCACATCTACGCCTCGGGCCGGGCCGGCTGGGCGACGATGGATCTGAACCAGCCATCCGACAATCTGAACGCCCTGTTCGAGCTGATCGTCAAACACGTGCCCGAGCCGAAGGTCGTCGAGAACAAGGACAAGCCGTTCCAGATCCTCAATGTGCTGATCGAGAGCGACCCGTTTCTCGGCCGCCTGCTGACCGGCCGGATCGAGAGCGGCAAGGCCGTTCCGGGCATGGCCATCAAGGCCCTGTCGCGCGACGGCAAGACCATCGAACAGGGCCGCATCACCAAGGTGCTGGCCTTCCGCGGCCTGAAGCGCCAGCCGGTCGACGAGGCCGAGGCGGGCGACATCGTCGCCATCGCCGGCATGTCCAAGGCCACCGTGGCCGACACCCTGTGCGCGCTGGAAGTCACCGAGGCCCTGCCGGCCCAGCCGATCGATCCGCCGACCATCTCGATGACCGTCTCGGTCAACGACAGCCCGCTGGCCGGGCGCGAGGGCGACAAGGTCCAGTCGCGGGTGATCCGCGACCGCCTGCTCAGGGAGGCCGAGGCCAATGTCGCCATCCGCGTCACCGAGACCGGCGGCAAGGACGCCTTCGAGGTGGCCGGGCGCGGCGAACTGCAGCTGGGCGTGCTGATCGAGAACATGCGCCGCGAAGGCTTCGAACTGTCGATCAGCCGGCCGCGGGTGGTCTATCAGACCGGCGAGAACGGCGAGCGGCTGGAGCCGATCGAGGACGTGGTCATCGACGTCGACGACGAATACACCGGGGTGGTCATCGAGAAGCTGTCGGCCCGCAAGGCCGAGCTGAAGGACATGGGACCGTCGGGCGCCGGCAAGACGCGCCTGACGCTGAAGTCGCCGTCGCGCTCGCTGATCGGCTACCAGGGCGAGTTCCTGACCGACACGCGCGGTTCGGGCGTGCTGAACCGGGTGTTCAGCCACTATGAGCCGCACAAGGGGGCCATCGAGGGCCGGCTGAAGGGCGTGCTGGTCTCGAACGGCGACGGCGAGACCGCCGCCTTCGCCCTGTGGAACCTCGAGGAGCGCGGCGTGATGTTCGTCGGCGCCGGCGAGAAGACCTACCAGGGCATGATCATCGGCGAGAACGCCCGCTGGGACGATCTCGACGTCAATCCGATGAAGGCCAAGCAGCTGAACAACATCCGCGCCTCGGGCAAGGACGAGGCGGTGCGCCTGACGCCCCCGCGGCGGCCGTCGCTCGAGCAGGCCATCGCCTATATCGAGGAGGACGAGCTGGTCGAGGTGACGCCCAAGTCGATCCGGCTGCGCAAGCAGGTGCTGAACCCGAGCTTCCGCAAGAAGCGCGTCCGCGAGGAGTGACCCCTCGCCGGGCCGGGCCGCCGGCGCCGCAATCGGGCCAATCGCGGCGATCGCGGGGCCATTTCAGGGCCGACGCAACAATCCCCTTCCGCCCCGAGTTTGCAGCGTGGTGCGAGCCCTTCCGCTCGCTTTAGTGCAAGGCAGAAGATCATGCGAAAGTCCGCGCTCCTGACCGGGGCCGCCGGCCTGTTCCTGATGACCGCTCCGGCGATCGCCCAGGACGGCACGGCCCCGCAAACGCCGCCCGCGACGACGCCGCCGACGCAGTCGTCCCAGGCCCCCACCCTGACCCTTCAGCCCGGCATGACCGTGCGCGGCGGCGACGGCGAGCTCGGCGTCCTCGTCGGCGCCCGGATGAACGGCGACCGCCAGCAGCTGACCGTCCGCGGGGCCGACGGCACGGTCAGGGCCGTGCCGATCGACGGCATCCGCCAGGAGGGTGAGGTGGTCGTCGTCGACTTCACCGTCGAGCAGTTCGGCGCCGCCGAGGCGGTGACCACGCCCGCGGTCCCGGCCACGCCCGCCGATCCCGGCGTGACGCCCGCGACCCCGGCCACGCCCGCGGTTCCCGCCAATCGCAGCGCCGATGATGCGGACGACGGCGACGACACCGACGACGCCGACGATGACGCCGACACCGGCGATGACACCGGCGATGACACCGGCGATGACGCTGACGATGACGCCGACACCGACACTGGCGACGACGCCGGCGAGGACGATGATGCCGACGACGTTACGGACGGAACGGGCGATGACGCGGGCGAGACTCCGGACGTCGACGACGGCGAGACGCCGGACATCGACGACGACGAAGCTCACCAGGCCGCCCCGGCCACGCCCGCCGTGCCCGCCACGCCGGCGGATCCGGGCGTGACCCCGGCCACCCCGGCGACGCCCGCGGTTCCGGCCCCGCCGGTTCAACCGGGCGTCGCGCACGCCGTTCCGGCCGAACCGGCCCAGCCGGCCAGCCCGCCGGACCGGACCCCGCCGAACCTGCCGTCGGACAATCCGGCCTCTCCCCCGGCCGGGGAGGGATCGGGCCGGGACCCCGGCAAGCCGGGCGCCTGACCGACCGGCGCCGGAAATGAAAAGGGCGGCTCCTTCCGGAGCCGCCCTTCTTGCTGCCTGTGCGGCGACCGGTCAGGCCCGTCGCTTCACCAGTCCCAGCAGGAACAGCAGGATGATCGCGCCGACGGTGGCGACGATGATGCCGATGATCCAGTTCCCGCCGGCGTCGCCGCCCAGCAGGGTGTTGTAGAGGAAGCCGCCGACCAGGGCGCCGACGACGCCGACGATCAGATTGGTCAGGAGGCCGTGATTGCGCCCCATGATCTGTTCAGCCAGCCAGCCGGCGATAATGCCGATCACAATCCACGCAATCCATCCAAACCCGCTCATAGTCCGCTCCTTCCAGGAATGATCGATGGCCGTTTAATGCGCTGGAACCGTTACGGTTGCGGCGCTGTCATCCAATGAATCCTGTTCGTCGGTTATCCCCTCCGGCGGGAAGGCGGCACGAGCCTTGCCGCTTGCAGGGCGAGCCGTCCCGCATCGGGACAGGTTGGGAACAAGGGGAATTGGGGCCATGGCCACCGACATCGACCTTCACCTCGGACGTCGCCTGCGCCGGCGCCGGCGGCTGCTCGGCCTGACGCAGCAGCAGCTGGCCAGCCAGGTCGGCATCCGCTTCCAGCAGATCCAGAAGTACGAATGCGGCGCCAACCGCATCTCGGCCGCCCGGCTGTGGCAGCTGGCCGAGGCCCTGGAGTCGCCGGTCAGCTATTTCTACGACGGCCTGGAAGAGGCCATCGAGCGCCGGGAGGCGGCCAACCAGGGCGGCGAGATGTTTTCCCGCAAGGAGACGCTCGATCTGATCCAGGCCTATTACCAGCTCGGCGAACGGCCGCGCCGGCGGCTGCTCGACCTGGCCAAGTCGCTGCACGCCGAGGGCGAAACGGCCTGATCCGCCCGCAATGACGCCGTGACATGAGGGCGGGGCGTGAGTATCCCGCCTGCATGACCGAGTATGAAGCCTTCGCCGTGGAGCTGGCCCGAGAGGCGGCGCGCGTATCCCTGCCGTATTTTCGCGGAGCCTGCGAGCCGACGGACAAGGGCGGCGCGGCCGGCTTCGATCCGGTCACCCAGGCCGACCGCGAGGCCGAGGCGGCCCTGCGCCGCCTGATCGCCGGCCGCTATCCGGACCACGGAGTCATCGGCGAGGAATACGGCGAGGACCGGCCCGAGGCCGAGCACGTCTGGATTCTCGACCCGATCGACGGCACCCGCGCCTTCATCGCCGGCCTGCCGCTGTGGACCAATCTGATCGCCCTGAGGGCGGCCGGCCGGCCGGTGGCCGGGGCGATCGGCCAGCCCTATCTCGACGAGATCTTCCTCGGCGGCCCCTCGGGGGCGCGCCTGCTGGCCGCCGGCCGCGAGACGGCGCTGGCGGTGCGGCCCTGCCCCCGCCTGGACGAGGCCCTGATCGCCACCACCGATCCCGACCTGTTCACCGGGGCCGAACTGGGCGCCTGGACCCAGGTGCGCGCGGCCGCCCGCCTGGCCCGGCTGGGCTGCGACGCCTACGCCTACGCCATGCTGGCTTCGGGGCGGATCGACCTGGTGGCCGAGAGCGCGCTCAGGGTCTGGGACTGGTCGGCGCTGGTCCCGGTGATCGAGGCGGCCGGCGGCGAGGTGACCAACTGGCGCGGCGGAGCCCCCGACGGCGGCGGCCAGATCCTGGCCGTGGGCGACGCCCGTCTGCGCGACCAGGCCCTGGTCGCCCTGCGCCGGGCCGCCCTCTAGCTGTTGAGGCTCCACATCTAGCCGGCCGTGGTCGGCTCGCGCTCCGCCGGCGGACCCGGGATCGGCGACAGGTCCTCGACCGGCGAGACATAGGCGCCCATGGCGTCGAACTCCTCGAGGAAGATCGCCCGGCGCTCGTCGGTCTCCATGATGACCTCGTGTCTGGCCCCGGGGATCTCGACATAGCGGCCGCGGCCCAGCCGCCGCGCGGCCCATTTGTTGGTCTGCTTCCAGACCCGGTCGTCCTCGCCCGCCTGGACGATGGCCACCGGCACGCGCACGGACTTCAGGGCCTTGGGCTTGAGCGCCCGCTCGCCGGCGTCCAGGGCGAAGGCCAGCCAGCCCCAGGTGGGTCCGCCGACGGCCAGGTGGGGGCAGGCGTAGAGCTGCTGGCGCCACTGTTCGTAGCGGCTCTCGTCGGTGGTCAGGGCGTCCTTTTCGAAGGTGTGGTCGAAGGGGTCGTCGGGATCGTCGAGCACATAGTCGCCGGCCTTGCCGTGGCGCAGGTTCCAGCGCACCGCCAGCTTGACCGACCACATCGACCGCTTGCCGGTCTTGATGCGCAGCATCGGACTGGTCAGAAGGGCCCCCGAGAACCGCTCGTCGCCGCCCTGCAGCGTCATCAGGTTCAGCACCGCGCCCATCGAATGGCCGACCATGATCCACGGCCGCGGCGCGCGGTCCTCATAGGCCTCGAGCAGACGGGCGTAGTCGTCGAGGAATTCCTCGACCGCGCGAGCGTGTCCCTTCAGCCGGTCCGGCAGCAGGCGCGCCGACAGCCCCTGGCCGCGCCAGTCGTGGGCGAGGACGCACCAGCCGCGGGCCAGGAAATTGCCGATCACCTCGAAATATTTCTCGATCGGCTCCGTCCGGCCCGGACTCAGGATGACGGTCCCGCGCGGCTTGGGGGTGACCAGCGACGACGGGGTCCAGAAGGCCGCGCGCAGGCGCAGGCCGCCGGCTCCGCGGAACCATTCGCCGGTTCCTCCCGGGGGCGAAGAGGCGCCTGGCACTCCCATCAGGGGGGCGTTGGCGGCGTAGGCGGCGGCTCGGCTCACTCGGGTTTCCTGAATCTCAAGGTCATGCGGTCGCTTTCGCCGATCTCGTCGTATTTCGACCGGTCGAAGGTCGGGTCCGGCGGCGATCCGCGCGGCGCGGTCAGGCCCATGGGGGGCAGGGTCTCGGCGCCGAACGGATGGTCCTTGGTATCCCTTTCGTTCGCGTTGATTTCGGAGGCGGCCACGAAGACGAAGCCGGCCTCCGCGGCCAGCTGTTTGACGAACGCCTCCTGCACATATCCGTTCGCCGCGGTCGGATCCTGGTCCTTGTCGGGCTCCAGCCGGTGCTGCTCGACGCCCAGCACGCCGCCCGGCCGCAGCGCGGCGTAGGCGTCGGCGAAGGCCTTTTCGGCGATGCCGGCGGCCATCCAGGCGTGGATGCTGCGCATGAACAGGGCCATGTCGACCGTCCCGGCCGGGGCCACCGGGCCCGAGCTGGGGCCGAACTCCGACAGTTCGACGTCGCCGTAGAGCCGGCGGTCGGTGGTGAACCGCTTCTGGAAGGCCGCGGTCAGCTGGGTCTGGGCCGGATCGGCCCCGGGGCCGGTCTGGAAGCCGGCGGCGATGTAGCGTCCGCCGCCCTCGGCCAGATAGGGGGCCACGATCTCCGTCCACCAGCCGCTTCCGGGCCAGAAGTCGACCACCGTCATGTGCGGCTGGAGGCCGAAGAAACGCAGCGTCTCCATCGGGTGGCGCCAGGCGTCGCGGGCCCGGTCCTGGGCCCGCCACGGTCCGGCCACGGCCCATTCCAGCGAGCCCTTGGGCGGGCCGTCCGGCTGGGGCGGGGGCTCGGCGGTCCTTTCGCGGCCGCAGCCGGACAGGACCAGCAGGGCGGCGCCGCCGGACAGCACGCCCCGGCGCGACGCGAACGATCGCCCAGCCTGTGTTCGTTCAGCCATTCACGTCCCCCGCGAGACGTCCGCGCCGTCCGGTCCGCCCCCGTCGGGGCAAGGGCTTAACCCTGTTCCCATGACCGGTCAAAGCCGTTGCGGCGACCATTTTCATCCGGCCGGCTTGCGAAAACGGAGGGTCATCCGGTCGCTCTCGCCGATCGCGTCGAAGGCGGCCCGTTCAGCCTCGGTCAGCGGTGTCGGCCGGTCGCCGGGGTTGCCGGTGCGCGGGGCCGCGAGCCGCGTCGGCGGCAGGGTCCAGACGCCGTAGGGATGGTCGCGGTCGTCGGCCGGATTGGCGTTCAGCTCGCTGCGCGCGTCGAGTTCGAAGCCGGCGGCCCGGGCCGCCTGGATGATGTGGCTCTCGGGCATGTAGCCGGTCAGGGCGGTCTGGTCGGGGTTCAGGCCGTCGGCGCTGCGGTGCTGCTCCACCGCCAGCACCCCGCCGGGCCTCAGGGCCCTGAAGATGGCGGCCAGGTAGGGCTCGGTCCGGCCGGAACGGCGCCAGTTGTGGAAGGTGCGGGCGACCACGACCATGTCCGCCCCGCCGTCGGCGACGCCCATGCCCTCGAGGGGCCGGTTCACGGCCACATAGGTCCCGCCGGTGGCGGCGGCGTAGGGTTTGAGGATGTTGCGCCACCAGCCGGTCGGCCCGGGTTCGATCTCGACGACGGTCGCACCCGGCGTCAGGCCCCAGAAGGTCAGGGTCTCGAACGGCCGCCGGTGGGCGTCGCGGGCCACGTCGACGGCGGGCCGGGCCGGCGAGGCCACGGCCGCCTGCAGCGCCTCGTCCTCCTGCGGAACCGGCGGCGTCATGGCGGCCCGCCGGGCGGCGCGCTGCGCCGGGGTTTCGTCCAGCGCCGGCAGGGGCGGCAGGATCTGCGCCGGCGCCGCCGTCGGCAGGGCCAGGGCGACGGTCAGGGCGAGAGCGGACAGGCGCATCGATCGTCTCCGGATGATGAGAGGCCCGACCCTGCGGGGTTCGGTCCGCCCGGGCAAGCCATCAGGGCCCGGCGGCGACAGAATGAAGCGCCGTGGACGCGTCCGCGGCCCCCTTGACGGCGGTTCGCGCCATCCCACATCAGGCTCCGAGGACGCCGGCATCGGGTCCTCCGGGCCGGACGGGGCCGAGCATCGGACCGTCCGGGCTGAACACCCATCGCCGTCCCGGGCCCCAAACGCAGGGGCGGCTCAACCTTGCTGATCCCCAGGAGGATGACATGCGTACCTATGATTTCACCCCGCTCTACCGTTCGGCCGTCGGCTTCGACCGTCTGGCCGGTCTGCTGGAAAGCGCTGCGCGCACCAGCCAGGAGAACGGCTGGCCGCCCTACAACATCGAGACCACGGGCGAGAACGCCTACCGCATCGAGATCGCCGTCGCCGGCTTCAAGCCCGACGAGCTGAACATCGAGGTCAAGGAGAACCTGCTCACCGTCACCGGCCGCAAGACCGCCAACGACGACGGCGCCGGGCGGAATTTCCTGCACCGCGGCCTGGCCGAGCGCGACTTCGAGCGCCGTTTCCAGCTGGCCGACTATGTGGTGGTGAAGGGCGCCGACCTGGTCAACGGCCTGCTGTCGATCGATCTGGAGCGCGAGCTCCCCGAGGCGCTGAAGCCGCGCCGCATTGAGATCGGCTCCGGCCAGCCGCTGATCGAGGGCCGCAGGAACAAGGCGGCCTGAGCGCCCGACCGGTCGCACACTGGCGAAGGGGCGGCGTCCGCGCCGCCCCTTTTTCGCGTCAGGCGGCGGTGTCGAGTTCGAGGCCGCGGGCCCCGGCGGTGATCGCGCCGGTCAGGTCGGCCTGGCGCAGGCAGGCGCCGCGCAGGATGGCGCGGCCCAGGTCGGCGTCGGTCAGATTGGCGCGCTTCAGGTCGGCGCCCGACAGGTCGGCGCCCTTGAGGCAGGCCCCGGTCAGGTCGGCGGGCAGCAGCCGGTCGGCGGCGATCATCAGCGGCCCGAGCTGGGCCTCCCGCAGGTCGGCGCCGTTGAGCCGGGCCCGCGTCAGCCGGGCGCCGCGCAGATCGGCCCCCTTCAGGTTCGCGGCGCGCAGGTCGGCGCCCTCGAGATGCGCCCCCTGCAGCTGCACCCCCTCCATGTCGAGGCCGTAGAAGACCGCGCCCCTGGCCGACAGGGCCGTCAGATTGTAGCCGGTGATCGAGCGCAGGGCCCTGAGGTCGACGCCGTCGAACACCGAGGGCCGGCCGGCGGCGCCGCCCGTCTCGCACCAGCGGGCGTGTTCGGCGAGCATGTCGGCGGCCGGCATCTTGCCGACCGGACTGCCGACGCAGCGGCCGTCGGTGAGGGCGCCGGTCATATCGGCCCCGTCCGTCCGCCACATCGATGTCCTGGCCCCGACCAGCACCGCGTCGCGCAGATCCGCACCCGACAGGTCGGCGCCCGACAGGTCGGCCCCGGCCAGGTCGGCTCCCCTGAAGCTGGCCTGCTTCAGATTGGCCCGCACCAGCTTGCAGTCCTTCATGATCGCGTCGGTGAAATCGGCCGCGACGGCGACGATGCCGGTCAGCTTGGAGCGCTCCAGATTGGCCCCCGCCAGACAGGCCCCGGAGGCCTGGGTGTCGTGGCGCTGCTTGGCCTCGATGACGCGGAAACCGAGCTTGGCGTCGGCGGCGGCGATGGCGCCCTCGCGCAGGTCGGCCTCGAACAGGTCGGCGCCGGTCAGGTCGGCGCCGCGCAGGCAGGCGCCGCGCAGGTCGGCCCGGCGCATGCTGGCGTCGACGAGCAGCACGTCCTGCATGTCGGCGCCGAAGAAGGTGGCGTTGTCCAGCCTGGCCCCGGTCAGGTCCGCCCCGATCAGGCTGGCGGCGGCGAAGTCGGCGTCGGCGAGGTTGCGGCCGGCCAGCGACAGGCCCGACAGGTCGAGCCAGGCGAAGACGGCCCGGGCCCCGCCGGGCTTGGCCTGCCACAGCCGGTCGTGCCGGGCGCAGATGGCGTCCAGCTCCTGCTGATCGATTCGCCTTCTGGCGGCGGCGGAGGGGGCGGTTCCCGACATTGCCCCAGAATGGCACGCCCCCGCTTAAGGAAAGGTGATGAATCAGCGAGGCTGGCGGCGCGGCCGCGGCCGGCTCAGGAGGCCAGCAGGCCCTGGTCCGCGAGGGCCTCGGCCAGATCGCCGGGGCCGACCCAGACGCGGGTGTAGCCGGCCTCGCCGAGCCGCTCCAGCTCGGTGGCCAGGTCGGCCTTGGGCGAGGCCGCGAAACGGGCGTCGAAACCGTCGCCGGTGTCGCTGACGCGGACCAGCGGCCGGCCCGTCTCGACCCGGTGCAGATAGCCCTCGTAGAGCACCGCCGCCTCCTGGGCGAGCAGGCCGGTCTCGACCCGCAGCCCGGCCTTGCGCAGGCGGTCGACGCCGCGCCCGCAGGCGAACGGCGACGGGTCGACGGCGGCGACCACGACCCGGGCCACGCCCGCGTCCATCAGGAAGTTCGCGCACGAGGTGCGGCCCGAGGACCGCGCCCCGCACGGCTCCATGGTCACATAGGCGGTGGCCCCCCTGGCCCGGTCGCCGGCGGCGGGCACGGCCTGCTCCTCGGCGTGCGGCCGGCCGCCCGGCGCGGTGGCCGCCTCGGCGAGGATCTCGCCGTCCCTGACGATGACGCAGCCGACCGCGGGATTGGGCCAGGTCTGGCCCATCCGCGCCCTGGCCAGGGCGATGGCGCGGCCCATGAAGCGGATGTCGTCGGAGGCCTGCCTGGCGTCGGTCATGGCTCAGGCTCCCGGCAGGGGCGGCAGTTCGGCGGCCCGGGCCGCGTCGAGATAGCGGGCGGTGGTCGGCTTCAGGTCCGTGTCGAGATCGACCTCGAGAGGGTTGCCGGTGGGAATCTCGACGCCGACGATCCGGTCGTCGGGCACGGCGAACAGGTGTTTGACGATGGCCCGCAGCGAATTGCCGTGGGCGGCGATCAGCACGTCGTCGCCGGCCCGCAGGCGCGGCGCGATGGCTTCGTTCCAGTAGGGAAGAACCCGCTCGAGCGTGGTCTTGAGACTCTCGGTGTCGGGGATGGCCTGGCCGGCGTAGCGGGGATCGGCGGTGAAATCATACTCGCCGCCGGGAGGCAGCGGCGGGGGCGGCACGTCGTAGCTGCGGCGCCAGATCTTCACCTGGTCCTCGCCGTGCTTCGCGGCGGTCTCGGCCTTGTCGAGTCCGGTCAGGCCGCCGTAGTGGCGCTCGTTCAGGCGCCAGTCCTCGATCACCGGCACGTCCTTCAGCCCGGCCGAGTCCAGCGCCAGGGCGCCGGTGCGTTTGGCCCGCTTCAGCACCGAGGTGAACATCACCGCCGGGGTGAATCCGGCCGCGGCGATCAATTCGCCGCCGCGCCGCGCCTGGGCCTCGCCCTCGGCGGTCAGGTCGACGTCGACCCAGCCGGTGAAGCGGTTCTCGAGGTTCCACTGGCTCTGGCCGTGGCGCAGCAGGATCAGGCGGGGCATTCAGATCTCCGGTGAATGTCGGTGCGGGGTAGGCCGGGGGTCCGGAAGGGTCAAGCTTCGCCCGGCGCGCCGGGTTCCCGGGACCGATCCCCGACCTCGGGCGTTGTTGCGGCTCGACGGGACCGCGGGCTAGAAGCGTGGCCGTGGCCGGGCCTCCGTCCGTGTCTCCAGCCGAACGCCGAGGACCCATGCCCAGACCGCGCTCCGATCTCCGCCCCAACACCGCGGACTACGAAACCGTCCCCCTGGTGAAGCCGACGGGCTTTCGCGAATACGACGCCCGCTGGATCCTCGAGAAGGAGATCAACCTGCTCGGCGTCCAGGCGCTGGGGCTCGGCCTGGCCACCTATGTCCACGAGATCGGCCAGCGGCCGCGCATCGTCGTCGGCCACGACTACCGCGCCTATTCGCTGTCGGTGAAGCAGGCGCTGACCCTCGGCCTGCTGGAGGGCGGCATGGAGGTGGTCGACATTGGCCTGGCCCTGTCGCCGATGGCCTATTTCGCCCAGTTCGAACTGGACTGCCCGTGCGTGGCCATGGTCACCGCCAGCCACAACGAGAACGGCTGGACCGGGGTCAAGATGGGGGCCCAGCCGCCGCTGACCTTCGGCCCCGACGAGATCGGCCGGCTGAAGGACATCGTCCTGAACGGCGAGGGCGTGAGCCGCGCCGGCGGGATGCTGACCCGGGTCGGGGGTTTCCGCGAGCGCTATATCGCCGACGTCGTCTCGAAGACGAAGCTGACCCGGCCGGTCAGGGTGGTGGCCGCCTGCGGCAACGGCACCGCCGGGGCGTTCGCGCCGGAGGCCCTGCGCCGGATGGGGGCCGAGGTCATCGAGATGGACACCGAGCTCGACTGGACCTTCCCCAAATACAATCCGAACCCCGAGGACCACGCCATGCTGACGCAGATGGCGGCCCGGGTGCGCGAGACCGGGGCCGACCTGGCGCTGGGCTTCGACGGCGACGGCGACCGCTGCGGCGTGGTCGACGACACCGGCGAGGAGATCTTCGCCGACAAGATCGGCCTGATGCTGGGCCGCGACCTGTCGGCCCTGCACCCCAACGCCACCTTCGTCGTCGATGTGAAGTCGACCGGCCTGTACAAGACCGACGCGGTGCTGAAGGCCAACGGGGCGAAGACGGTCTACTGGAAGACCGGCCACAGCTACATCAAGCGCAAGACCGCCGAACTGGGTGCGCTGGCCGGCTTCGAGAAGTCGGGCCATTTCTTCTTCAACGCCCCGCTCGGCCACGGCTATGACGACGGCATCGTCGCGGCCGGGGCGGTGCTGGCCATGCTGGACCGCAATCCGGGCAAGAAGCTCAGCGAGCTGAAAGCGGCCCTGCCGGACGCCTGGACCAGCCTGACCATGTCGCCGCACTGCGACGACGAGCTGAAGTATGAGGTGCTGTCGCGCATCGTGGCCGAATACGAGGCGCTGGCGGCGGCGGGCGGGTCGATCCTCGGCCGCAGGATCGTCGAGGCCATCACCGTCAACGGGGTGCGGGTGCATCTCGAGGACGGGTCGTGGGTGCTGGTGCGGGCCTCGTCCAACAAGCCGGAGCTGGTGGTGGTGGTCGAGAGCATGCGGTCCGAGGACGACATGCGCGCCCTGTTCCGCGACGAGGTGAAGCCTCGGCTGGCGAAATACGGCGAGGTCGGGGCCTACAACCAGGAAATCTGAGGGGGGCGACAGGGGCGGCGAAAAAACGCCGAAATCCTGCCCTCCCGACACTCTGACGCACGGGCCGGCGATGCCGGCGGTCGCATTCCGGAGCGGAGCGGAGCCGGTTCCTGCGGCGGAAGCGGCGGCGGCTGACTGTCAAGGACCGTCCCCGTGGGGATGAAGGCATTCATGCACGGCGATACGTCAGACGCGGACGCATCCTGCCGGCGCCCCGCCGTCCTCACTGCAAGGGATGACAGGACCTGACCGGGATTGGCCGGGATGGCAGGGTATCAGAGGACCGGGTGCGGCCGATGCGGTCAGACCAGCGCCAGCAGCCCGATCAGGCCGAGGGCCAGGCCGGTCAGGGCCAGCAGGGACAGGGTGACGACGGCGGCGATGCGCGGGCCCGAGCGGGCCACGGCGCGGGCGTCGGTGCTGAGGCCGAGGGCGGCCATGGCCAGCACCGTCAGGGCGGTCGTGACCCCGTCGAGCACGGGCAGGGCGCCGTCGGGGATCAGGTCCAGCGAGCGCGCCCCCATCATCAGCAGGAAGCCGACGATGAACCACGGCAGCAGATGGCCGAGGGGCACGCGGCGCGGGGGAGAGCCGGCAGCGGCGTCCGCCCGGCCGCGCAGGGCGACGATGACCGCCAGGGCGAGGCAGACGGGGCCGAGCATCAGCACCCGGACCAGCTTGATCAGGGTCCCGGCCTGGGCGGCCACGGCCCCGACCGGCAGGGTGGCGGCCAGCACCTGGGGGACGGCGTAGACGGTCAGGCCGGCCAGCACGCCGTAGCGCACGTCCGTCATCTGCAGCGCCGTCCCGAGCAGGGGCAGCGACAGGACCACGGCCACGCCCAGCACGGCGGTGAAGGCGATGGCGGCCGAGACGTCCTCGGCGTCGGCGTCGATCACCGGGGCGACGGCGGCGATGGCCGAATTGCCGCAGATGGCGTTGCCGCAGGCGATCAGCACCGCCATCCGGCGCGGCAGGCGCAGCAGCCGGCCGAGGCCGTAGCTGACGGCGACGGCGAGGGTGACGACCAGCGCCGTCCCGAACAGCAGGCCGGGCCCGATGGCCATCACCGTGGCGGCGCTGACCGAGGCGCCGAGCAGGACCACGGCGATCTCCAGCAGGGTGCGGCCGCTGAACTCGACGCCGGGCCGCACCGAGGCCGGCGGCGTCCACAGCGAGCGGATCGCCGCCCCGATCAGGATGGCCAGGACGATGGCGTCGACCCAGCCGCGCCCGAACAGCCGCAACTCCAGCGCCTGTACGGCGACCGCCGCCAGCGCCACCGCGACGCAGACGGCCAGGCCGGGGATCAGGCGGGCGATCAGGGACAGGACGCCGGGGCGGCGGGCGGGAATCATCGGGTGAGACTGCGCCGGGGATGGGCTGCAATCCATCGTTCAGTTCGAAGGAAGCCAGGCGTGCGTTCGACAGACGAGGCTGCGCTGGATATCAGAAGTGGGTGGAGGACATGGCGGCGGCGCTCGAATGTAAAGCGTAACTTGACGCTTATCATTTTTCCGGGTAGTGTGAATGAAGATCAAAAACGTGATCCACAAGGGACTGCGGCGGTTCATCGAGGACGACGACGGATCGGGGCTGCCGGCCCAGTATGTGTCGAAGATCGCGAAGATCGTCTCCTTCCTGCAGGACATGGCGCGGGAAGACGAGTTGCGCGCCATTCCGTCGTGGAAGGCGCACCAGCTCACCGGCGACCGGAAGGGTGTCTGGAGCCTGTTCGTCAGCCGAAACTGGCGGCTCACATTCCGGATCGAACACGACCAGGTCGAGATCATCGACCTGAATTTCGAGGACTACCACTAGGGAAGACGGCCATGACCCAGGCATCCGGCATCCGTATGAAGCGCCCGGCCCATCCCGGCGGCTTCATCAGGACGGAGATCATCGAACCGCTGAACCTGTCGATTACGGCCGCCGCCGCCGCCCTGGGCGTGACCCGGCCGGCCCTGTCGGCGCTGGTGAACGAGCGGGCCGCGCTGTCGCCCGACATGGCGATCCGCATCGACAAGGCGTTCGGCGTGTCGATGGAGACCCTGCTGCGGATGCAGAACAGCTATGACATCGCCCAGGCGAAGTCGCGGGAGGGAGAGATCGGGGTCGCGCCCTACGTCGCGGCCTCGGCCTGACGGCCATTGGCTCAGAGTCCGACGATTTCCGCGCCGTGACGACCTCCCCTACCCCGCCGCCTTCACCGCCGCCGCCACCTCGGCGACCACGGCCTTGACCAGTTTCTCGTCGTCGCCCTCGGCCATGACCCGGATCAGCTTTTCGGTGCCGGAGGGGCGGACCAGCAGGCGGCCCTGGCCGGCGAGGCGGGCCTCGGCCTCGGCGATGGCGGCCTTGACCGACGCCGCCTCCAGCGGCTTGCCGGTCGTGTAGCGGACGTTTTCCAGCTTCTGCGGCGCCGGCTCGAACTGGCGCGCCAGCTCGCTCATCGGCCGGCCGCTCTCGACCAGCACCGCCAGCACCTGCAGGGCCGACATCAGGCCGTCGCCGGTGGTGGCGTGGTCGTGCAGGATGATGTGGCCCGACTGTTCGCCGCCGAGGTTGAAGCCCCCCTCGCGCATCCGCTCCATGACGTAGCGGTCGCCGACCCTGGTCCGCTCCAGGGTCAGGCCCTCGGCCTGCAGCCGCCGCTCCAGCCCGAGGTTGGACATGACGGTGGCGACGAGGCCGCCGCCCTTGAGCAGGCCGCGCCGGGCCCAGTCGAGGGCGACCATGGCCATGATCTGGTCGCCGTCGACGACCTGGCCCTTCTCGTCGCAGATGATGACCCGGTCGGCGTCGCCGTCCAGGGCGATGCCGATGTCGGCGCGGTAGGTGCGCACCGCCTCGGCGATGGTCAGGGGGTGGGTCGAGCCGGTGTCGGCGTTGATGTTCAGCCCGTCCGGCTCGACGCCGACGGCGCAGACCTCGGCCCCCAGCTCGTAGAGGGTGGTCGGGGCCACCTTGTAGCCGGCCCCGTTGGCGCAATCGACGGCGATGCGCAGGCCCTGCAGGCTGAGGCCCTTGGGGAAGCTGGCCTTGGCGATCTCGACATAGCGGGCCTGGGCGTCGTCGATGCGCTTGACCCGCCCCAGGGCGTCGGGCGCGGCGAGATCGGCGTCGAGCGCCTGATCCATCATCGACTCGATCTTCAGCTCGACGGCGTCGGACAGTTTGTAGCCGTCCGGGCCGAACAGCTTGATGCCGTTGTCGAGATAGGCGTTGTGCGAGGCCGAGATCATCACCCCGATGTCGGCGCGCATCGACCGGGTCATCATGGCCACGCCGGGGGTCGGCAGCGGCCCGAAGGTGCGCACGTCCATGCCGGCCGAGGAGAAGCCCGCCACCAGGGCCGGCTCGATCATATAGCCGGACAGGCGGGTGTCCTTGCCGATCACCACCAGATGCCGGCGGTCGTCCGAGGACATGAACAGGCGGCCGGCCGCGAGACCGACGCGCAGCGCCACCTCGGGCGTCATCGGATGGCTGTTGGCCCGGCCGCGGATGCCGTCCGTGCCGAAATAGCGTCGTTCACCCAACTGTCACGTCCTCTGAAGGTGGCGGCCAAGAAATGTTGCGAAACCGCTTTTCAGGTGCAAATCCGATGGTCCGTCGCCTAAACGGTGTCGGACGACGGGGGTGCTTAGACCGTCCGGCGCCGCGCGCAAAGCGCGGAAACCCCAGTTTTCGAGGATCTTATCCATGTGCGGCATCATCGGTGTGACGGGCGTCGGCCCGGCGGTTCCCCGCCTGATCGACAGCCTGAAGCGGCTGGAATACCGGGGCTATGACTCCGCCGGCGTGGCCGCCCTGGTCGACGGCCGCATCGAGCGGCGCCGCGCCAAGGGCAAGATCCGCGAGCTGGAGGCGGTGCTGGCCGCCGAGCCGCTTCAGGCCACGGTCGGCATCGGCCACACCCGCTGGGCCACCCACGGCGCGCCGACCACCGAGAACGCCCATCCGCACAAGGCCGGCCGGGTGACCCTGGTCCACAACGGCATCATCGAGAATTTCGCCGAGCTGAAGGCCGAGCTGGCCGCCGGGGGCCACGTGTTCGAGAGCCAGACCGACACCGAGGTGGTGGCGCACATGCTGGACCGCGAGCTGGGGCGCGCCAACGATCCGCTGGTCGCCTTCAAAACCGTGCTCGACCGGCTGACCGGGGCCTATGCCCTGGCCGTGCTGATCGAGGGCGAGGACGGCCTGATCCTCGGGGCGCGGCGCGGCAGCCCGCTGGTGGTCGGCTGGGGCGAGGGCGAGATGTACCTCGGCTCGGACGCCCTGGCCGTGGGCCCCTTCACCCAGCGGATCTCCTATCTCGAGGAGGGCGACTACGTCGGCGTCGACCGTTCGGGGGCGCGGATGTTCGACGTCGACGGGAAGGCCGTCGACCGGGCCGTGGTGCAGGTCTCGGCCTCGTCCGCCCTGGTCGAGAAGGGCGAGTACCGGCACTTCATGGAGAAGGAGATCCACGAGCAGCCGGACAGCGTCCAGCGCACCCTGTCGGAGTACCTCGACTTCGTGAACGGCCGGGCCAAGACCGGCGGCGCCGACTTCACCGCCGTCGAACGCCTCCAGATCGTCGCCTGCGGCACCGCCTTCTACGCCGGCCAGATCGGCCGCTACGCCTTCGAGAAGCTGGCCGGCCTGCCGTGCGACGTGGAGATCGCCTCGGAGTTCCGCTACCGCCAGCCGGCCCTGACGCCGGGGACGCTGGCGGTCGCGGTCAGCCAGTCGGGCGAGACCGCCGACACCCTGGCCAGCCTGTCGTGGTGCAAGGCGGCCGGGCTGAAGACCGCCGCCCTGGTCAATGTCCATTCCTCGTCGATGGCGCGCGAGGCCGGAACCCTGTGGCCGACCCATGCCGGGCCCGAGATCGGGGTCGCCTCGACCAAGGCCTTCACCGCCCAGATCGCGGCCCTGCTGGCGCTGGCGGTGTCGGCGGGGGTGCAGCGCGGCCGGATCGACGCGGTGCGCGAGGCGGAACTGGTCCGGGCGCTGTTCGAGGCCCCACGCCTGATCGCCGAGGCCATGCTGATGGAGGACGACCTGAAGGCGGTGGCCCACGACGTGGCCAAGGCCACCGACGTGCTGTTCCTCGGCCGCGGCGCGATGTTCCCCCTGGCCATGGAGGGGGCGCTGAAGCTGAAGGAGATCAGCTATATCCACGCCGAGGGCTACGCCGCCGGCGAGCTCAAGCACGGGCCCATCGCCCTGGTCGACGAACTGACCCCGATCATCGCCCTGGCCCCGCTGGACGAGGTGTTCGAAAAGACCGCCTCCAACCTCCAGGAGGTGGCGGCGCGCGGCGGGCCGGTGATCATGATCGCCCCGAGGTCGGCCCCCGATCCGCACGGGGCCGGCATCCGCCGCGTCGACGCGCCGGAGTGCCACTCGCTGATCGCGCCGCTGGTCTACGCCGTGCCGGTGCAGCTGCTGGCCTATTATGTGGCGGTGCAGAAGGGCACCGATGTCGACCAGCCGCGCAACCTGGCCAAGTCGGTGACGGTGGAGTGATCGCGCGGCGTCGCTTATGGGTTAGGCTGGCCGACCCCGCCGTTCAGGATATCGCATGACCGTTCACGCCCGCCGTCTCCGCAAGGCCGTCCTGCCCGTCGCCGGCCTCGGCACCCGGGTGCTGCCCGGCACCAAGACCACGCCCAAGGAGCTGCTCAACGTCGTCGACCGGCCGATCCTCAGCTATATCGTCGAGGAGGCGCGCGAAGCCGGGATCGAGCACATCGTCTTCGTCACCGGCCGCTCCAAGGGGGCGATCGAGGACTATTTCGACCACCAGATCGAGCTCGAGGCCCAGTTGCTGGCCAAGGGCAAGACCGACATCCTCGAGATGATGAACGCCGAACTGGCCAGCGCCGGCGAGATGAGCTTCACCCGCCAGATGCAGCCCAAGGGGCTGGGCCACGCGGTCTGGTGCGCGCGCGACATCATCGGCGACGAGCCGTTCGCGGTGATCCTGCCCGACGTCATCGTCGACGCCCGGCCGGGCGCCCTCAAACAGCTGGCCGATGTCTACGCCGAGGTAGGCGGCAATGTGATCGGCGTCGAGTCGGTGCCCGAGAGCGAGACCCACAAATACGGCATCGTCGATCCCCAGGGCCGCGACGGCAATCGCATCCGCATGAGGGGCATGATCGAGAAGCCGCCGCGCGGCGAGGCCCCGTCGACGCTGTCGATCTCGGGCCGCTACATCCTGCAGCCGGAGATCTTCGGGATCCTGGAGACCCAGCCGCGCGGGGCCGGCGGCGAGATCCAGCTGACCGACGGCATGGCCCGGCTGATGATCGACCAGACCTTCACCGCGGTGGAGTACGAGGGCGTCACCCACGACTGCGGCGACAAGATCGGCCTGCTGCGCGCCAACGTGGCCCTGGCCCTGAAGCGGCCGGACCTCGGCGAACAGGCGCGGGCGGCGATCTCGGCCCTGCTCTGACGGTCAGCGCCGCGGGGGCTGGCCGGCGATCTTGCAGACGTGGTCGAGCTGCGGCCGGCCGCTCTGCGAGCCGGTCGGGGCCAGCACGCCGCCGCGGGCCTCGCAGTCCGCCGCCAGCCGTTCCAGCTCCGCCGCATAACCGCCCGGGCCCGCGCCGGAGGCGCAGGCCGCCAGGCTCGTGGCGAGGGTCGCGAATAGGACGATACGCATGGCGTTCTCCTGTCAGATCCGGGGCATTATAGACCCCGGCCGCCGCCTTCGTTCAACGGCGGCGACCAGCCGGCCGAGATCGGCGGGCGAGGACAGCCGGTGGTCGCCGCCGGCGATCAGCTCCAGGGTGACGTCGGCGTCGGCCAGCCGCTCGATCAGGGTGATCTGGCGCCGCCACGGCGCCACGTCGTCGGCCCGGCCCTGCAGGATGTGGACGGGGGCCGCGACCGGCAGGGCGCCGCGCAGCAGCAGCCAGTCCCGGGCCTCCTCGAACATCCGCCGGGTCAGGACGTATTCGCCCAGGCCGTCCTCGGCCACGAGGGTCTCGCCCTCGCGCAGGATGGCCTGGCGTTGGTGATCGGCGAGGCCGGGCCACATCAGGTCCTCGGTGAAGTCCGGGGCCGGATTGACCAGCACCAGGCCGGCCAGCCGCTCGGGCCGGGC
>NZ_CALMZS010000161.1 GCF_937870815.1 uncultured Brevundimonas sp. | reverse complement strand
CTCACGGTTCCGGGCCGAACGCCCGCGCTCCGCCGACCTCCCCGACTTTCCGGCCCCGGGCCGGAGAGCGCGGACCCGTGCCCGCTGATCTTTGACAACCGGATTAGCCGCGTGGAACCAGCCGCCACATCCTCAGCGGATGGCGCACCGCCCCGGCCTCGTCGCCGGCCGCCGCGCCGCGGCCCATATAGAGGTCGGCCCGCACCGGGCCGCGGATCGCCGAGCCGGTGTCCAGCGCCACGACCAGGCCCCGATAGCCGCCCCGCGCCCCGGCCAGGTCGCCGCCGTCGGCGCTGATCCAGACCAGGTCGCCGTAGCGCCAGTGGGCCGGATCGACGGCGATGGCCCGGCGCGCCGGCAGGGGGACGCCCGCCGCCCCGGCCGGATCGCCGCCGTCGTCCGCGTCCAGGCCGAAGAAGATGTAGCGCGGATTGAGCGCCATCACCGCCCGCGCCTCCGGGCCGCGGCGCGCCGCCAGCCAGGCGCGGATGGCCTCGCCCGAGGTCCCGTCCGGCGGCAGCAGTCCCCGTTCCGCCATCGGCCGGGCGATGCCGGTGAACGGCCGGCCATTGTCGCCGGCGTAGGCGGCCCGGACCCGCGCGCCGTCCTCGAAGGTCAGGTAGCCGGAGCCCTGGATCTGCAGGAAGAACAGGTCCTCGGCCCGCATCCAGGCCAGCGGGGCCGCGCCGGAGACGGCCTCCGGGGCCGCCTCGATGGCCGTCCGTTCGGGCAGGACCTGGCCGCGCCGCCATCCGGCCGGGGGGGCCAGCACCGGCGCGTCGAACTCGGCGTCGGGACGGCGGCGGGCCGGGTATTCGGGCGCGAAATAGGCGGTCAGCAGGCCCGGGCCGCCGTCCGCCGTTTCGGCCTCGACCACCGAGAAGCCGCTTTCGAGGAAGGCGCGGGCGAGCGTCGGCGTCACCGCCCCCGGGCCGCGCCGGAGCTGCAGGGCCCGGTCGCACTGGACCCGGGCGGCCGGGTCGCGGGCCACGCGGCAGCTGTCGGCCCAGGCGTCGAAGGCGGCCAGATGGTCCTCCTCGCCCCAGCCGGGCACGGCGGCGGGGCTGAGGCCGGCGGCGGCGGGGCCGGCCGGCTCCGGTCCCGGCGCGGGGGCCGGAGCCGGGGCGGGGGCGGGCCCGCTGGCGCAGGCGGCCAGGACCAGCGTCAGCGCCGCCGCCCGGACCGGGCCGGCGCGGACTGCCGCCCGGGCGCGGCCGCCGCTCATGCGGCGGCGGGTTCGGTGCGGGCCAGCAGCCAATTGGGGTCGCTGGCCCCGAGGGTGCGCTCGAAGGTCCAGACCTCGGCCACGCGGCGCTCCTCGACCTGCTCCCCGACCGAGGGGTCGGCGGGTTTCACGCGATTGCGCAGTTCGGCCAGGAACCGGACCCGGGCCACGGCGCGGTTCTCCTCGGCGGTGGCCTGCTCCAGATCGGCCCGGGCCGGATGCAGGAATTCGGCCTCCTCGGTCTCGCCGCGGGCCTCGCGGGCGGCGATGCCGGCCTCGAACGAGGCCATGACGCGCGGGGTCAGCAGCGGCTTCAGGGTCTCGCGGTCGCCGGCCGCATAGGCCCGCACGATGGTCTCATGGGCCTGGCGCGCCCCCTCGAGGAAGCGCACCGGATCGAAATTGGGGTCGCGGGCCCGCAGGCCGGCGATCGAGGCCAGGGTGACGGCGTCCAGGGCCCCGGGCCGGCCGGGGCCGCCCTCGGCGGCCGGGCCCGGGGCCGGCGCCGGCGGCTGGGCGCGGACATCGTCCTCGGGCTGGCGCCCGACCTTCTTGCCCAGCACATTGTAGAGCTGGAACAGCACGATGGCCGCGATGATGGCGAAGATGACGATCTGGACCTGGACCGGCACGGGCATTCCCTGTCTGGCGCCCGACAAGGCCGGGCGCGGCGGAGATGACGATTAGGGACTGATATGGGGGCGCGCAAGGCGAACGCCGCCCCGGGCCGCTGCGGCCGATCGACCGGACCGCGCCCCGGGCGAGCGTCGTTGCCGCCGCGGGCCGTGCGTGCTAGTCGCCGCGCCTTCCGGGCCGGACCGCCGCGCCTTCCACGCCATTCCAGACAAGACCCGCCGCCATGACCGACGCCGCCCCGCCCGCCGACGCCAACGCCGCCCCGCCCGCCGAGCCCGCCGCGGGCCCGAACGGCGAGGCCCCGGCCGGCCCGGGCTTCCGCATCCTGGCCCAGTACGTCCGCGACCTGTCGTTCGAGAACCCCCGCGCGCCCGACTCGCTGCGCATCGACGGCAAGCCCTCGATCGACCTCGGCGTCGAGATGAACGCCCAGGGCCGCAAGGACGGCCTGTTCGAGGTCGAGCTGCGGCTGACCGTCAAGGCCTCGACCGAGGCCATGACGGTGTTCAACGTCGAACTGCTCTACGGCGGCCTGTTCGCCCTGCACGGCGTGGCCGAGCAGGACATCGAGCCGATGCTGCTGATCGAGTGCCCGCGCTACCTGTTCCCGTTCGCCCGCGAGATCATCGCCGGGGCCACGGCCGACGGCGGCTTCTACCCGTCCTTCATGCTCGACCCGATCGACTTCGCCGGCATCTATGTGTCGCGCCAGCAGCAGATCGCCCGCGGCCAGGGCGAGACCGCCTCGGCCTGAGCCGCGGCCGGGCGCCTCAGGCCGCGGTCCCGACCTCGAGCCCGTAGGCGGTCCACAGCGAGGCGTCCTTCAGCGTCTCGCGCAGGAAGGCCAGATGCGCGGTCCGCTCGGCCTCGGTCGAGCGCGGCGCCAGCGGCCGGGGCCGCGGGCCGTAGCCGCCCGCGGCGGCGGCGACCTGGGCCGTGACCGTTCGCGCCGACGACAGGTCCAGTCGCCGCTCCTTGCCGCCCTTGAGCTCCAGATAGACCTCGGCCAGCAGCCGGGCGTCGATCAGGGCCCCGTGCAGGGTGCGCTCGACCAGGCTGATCCTGAACCGCTTGCACAGGGCGTCCAGCGAATTGGCCATGCCCGGGAAGCGGCTCTGGGCCAGTTTCAGCGTGTCGATCCAGCGGGTCTCCTCGATCAGCCGGTGGCCGCACAGGCCGCATTCATGGTCGATGAAGGCCCGGTCGAAGGCGGCGTTGTGGGCGATCACCGGGGCCTCGCCGATGAAGGCCATCAGCTCGCCCACCACCTCCCGGAATCTCGGCGCGTCGCGCACCCTCTCGTCGGTGATGCCGTGCACGCGGATGGCGTCGGGCGGGATCGGCCGCTCGGGATGGACCAGCGTATGGAAGGTGCGCCCGGTCGGCAGCAGATCCTCGATCTCGATGCAGCCGACCTCGATCAGCCGGTCACCGGTCTTCGGGTCGAAGCCGGTGGTTTCGGTGTCGAGGACGATTTCGCGGGCCATGGCCCTTATTGAAACGCTTCGCCGCCCGGCGGAAGCCCACGCCGGGGAGATGTCCAGCCCGGAGCCAGAACCGTCCCCACGATTTCGCGCACCTGCGCCCGGGCCGCCTCGAGACCGCGGCCGGTGTCGACGACGAAATCGGCGCGCCAGCGCTTCTCCGCATCGGGCGTCTGCCGCGCCAGGATGGCCTCGAACCGCGCCCGGGTCATGCCGGGCCGGGCCAGCACCCGCTCGGCCTGGATCTCCGGGTCGGCGGTGACCACCACCACCGCGTCCACGGCCGCCTCGCCGCCGGTCTCGAACAGCAGGGGAATGTCCAGCACCGCCAGCCGCACGCCGCGCCGCGCCGCCGCCGCCAGATGCTCCAGCCGCCCCTTCAGCACCAGCGGATGCACGATGGCCTCCAGCCGCCGGAACGCCGTCCCGTCCCGCCCCAGCGCCCCGGCCAGCCGGCCCCGGTCGACGGCCCCGTCGACGACCACGCCGGGAAAGGCCTCGCCGACCGGCCCGACCGCCGCCCCGCCCTTGGCGTAGAGGCGATGCACGGCCTCGTCGGCGTTCCACACCAGGGCCCCCTCGTCGGCGAACATGGCCGCCGTGGTCGACTTGCCCATGCCGATGGAGCCGGTCAGGCCGAGCACGATCACGGTCTTTCCCCCAGCGCCTCGAGGGCGAGGCCGCGCACATCGACGGGCGGCGGCTCCAGCCCGAACAGGGCCCGGAACGACGGCCGCGCCTGGCCGACCAGCATGGCCAGGCCGTCCACGGTCCCCAGTCCCCGCGCCCGGCCGGCGGCCAGGAAGGGCGTCGTCAGGGGCCGATAGGTCATGTCCATCAGCACGGCGTCGCTGCGCAGGGCCCCGATATCGATCTCCGGCGCGACGCTGAGGGCGTTGACCACCAGCGCCGCCGCCGCCGTCGAGTCCGGCCCCGCCACCCGCACGCCGAGGTCCGCGGCCAGCGCCTCGGCCCGCGCCGGCGTCCGGTTGAGCACGCCGACGTCGGCCCCGGCCGCCTTCAGCGCCGCCGCCGCCGCCCGCGCCGCCCCGCCCGCGCCGAGGATGACCGCCGGCCGCCCGTTCAGCGCGAGGCCGGGCGCCTGCTCCGCCAGAGCCGCCAGCAGCCCCTCCCCGTCGGTGCTGTCGGCCCGCACCCGCCCGCCTTCGAACACCAGCAGATTGGCCGCTCCGCACAGCCGCGCCGTCGCACTGGCCTCGTCCGCCGCCGTCAACGCCTGGGCCTTGAACGGCGCCGTGACGTTCAGCCCCCGCAGCCCGCCCGCACGGCCCCCGGCGACCAGGGCCTCGAACCCCGCCGCATCCTCCGGACCGAAGGCGCGATAGTCGGCGTCGAGACCGGCCGCGGCGATCCAGGCGCGGTGGATCAACGGGCTGAGCGAATGGGTGATCGGCCGGCCCGCCACGCCCGCGATGACGGTCATCTCCCCAGCACCCCGGCCCGGCGCAATTCGGCCAGCACCGGCCACAACGGCAGGCCGAGCACGGTGAAATAGTCGCCCTCGACGGCCTCGAACAGCTGCGCGCCCCGGCCCTCCAGCCGATAGGCGCCGACGGAGCCGAGCAGGGCCTCGCCCTCGGCGGCCAGGTAGGCGTCGAGGAAGGCGTCGGAGAAGTCACGCATCCGCATCGTCGCCGTGTCGAGGCCGGACCAGACGATCTGGCCGCCGCGGGCCAGGGCCGCGGCGGCATGCAGCTGGTGGCTCCGGCCGCGCAGGGCCGCAAGCTGGGCCCGGGCCGCGGCCATCGACGGCGCCTTGGAGACCAGCCCGCCGGCGAAGGCGAGGGTCTGGTCGGCGCCCAGCACCCAGGCCTCGGGATCGTGGCGGGACACGGCCAGGGCCTTCACCCGGGCCAGCTCGACCGCCAGGCCGGCCGCGTCGGCCGGATCGTGGACCGCCTTGACGTCGGCCTCGTCGACGCCGGCGACCTGGACGGAAAAGGACACGCCCGCGCCCTCGAGCACGGCCCGGCGGGCGGCGCTCTTCGAGGCCAGGACCAGGCGTTCGGCGCTCACCAGCTGGTCCCCAGGCGATGGGTGCGGCGCTCGTTGAGCAGATTGACGATCGCCGCGGCCGTCTCCTCCACCGAGCGCCGGGTCACGTCGATGACCGGCCAGCCGCGACGTTCGAACGCGCGCCGGGCCTTGACGGTCTCCTCCCGCACCGCCTCGTGATCGGTGTAGGACGAGGCCCGGCCGGCGTTCAGGCTGTCCAGCCGGTTGCGCCGGATCTGCACCAGCCGGTCGGGCGATACGGTCAGGCCGACGACCAGCGGATTCTTGAGAGCGACCAGCCGCTCGCCATCCTCCTGGCCCGGCACCAGCGGCACATTGGCGGCGCGGATGCCGCGGTGGGCCAGATAGATGCAGGTCGGGGTCTTCGAGGTCCGGCTGACCCCGCACAGCACGACATCCGCGCCCTCCAGCTGCTCCGTCGTGCCCTGGCCGTCGTCGTGGGTCATGGCGTAGTCAAGCGCCGCGATGCGGTTGAAATAGTCGGTGTCGAGGGCATGCTGGGCCCCGACCCTCGTCGACAGGGCCGCACCCAGATAGCGCGACAGCGCCCCGACCAGAGGATCGAGCGCGGCGATCTGCGGCATGTCGAGCCGGCGGCAGCCTTCCTCCAGCTGCCCGCGCAGGTCACGGTCGACGAGGGTGTGCAGGACCACCCCGGGCGCGGCGGCGATCTCCTCAAGCACCCGGTCCATCTGGCGGGCCGACCGCACGAGGGCGTAGATGTGCTCGATCGGTATCACCCCGTCGAACCGCGCCACCACCGCCTTGGCCATGGCGTTGAGCGTCTCGCCGGTCGAATCGGAGACCAGGTGGACATGAAAATAGGTCGCCAGTCGGGACGCGCCGGCGGGCCGGGCCGAACTCATTCGCCGCGCCCCCTGGGGACGGGTTCGTCGGATCTGTCCATGGCGGCGAGACTCCTGTGGACCGGGCCGGGCGCCGATCGACCTGACCAGGGCGCCGATCTCTATAGCCGGGCGGGCCGGGCGCGGCGAGCGGGGATCAAGGTGGACGGCCGGGTCTGGCATCCGGCGATTCATCCCGGCCCCCCGGCCGGCGAATCCGGCCGATGTGGACAAGCCCTGTCCGATTCCGACGATCCCCGCTCACGGCGGCGGCTTCGCCCCGGTCAGGGCCCCGCCGACAGGGCCGCGGCGGGAGTTGTCCCCGTATTCACCAGACCCGGGACCGGGCCGGGGACGAGGGTCACGGAAGCTGCGGATAACCCCGCGCCATACGGCGGATCCCGGACCCTTATCCCCGTCGTCCCCGGCCCTGTCTTCTTCCACCGTTCTTCTTGAATCTCTTTTTTATTGAAGGAAGGGGGTGTGACATCGGCCCGGACTTGAGGTGGACCGGACCCCCGGCTAAGCCCCCGGTCAGATGACCGTGTCCGACACCCCCCTGCTGCTCAAGGTTCTCGCCGGCGAGACGCCGTCCCGCCCGCCGGTCTGGTTCATGCGCCAGGCGGGGCGATATCTGCCCGAGTACAGGGCGCTGCGCGCGACCACGCCGGATTTCGTCTCCTTCTGCCTGGATCCGGAAAAGGCCGCCGAGGCCACCCTGCAGCCGATGCGCCGGTTCGGTTTCGACGCCGCCATCGTCTTCGCCGACATCCTGCTGATCCCCCGGGCGCTCGGCCAGGAGGTCTGGTTCGAGGCCGGCGAAGGGCCGCGGCTGGGGGCCCTGCCGGCGGTGGAGGCGATGCGGGAGTCGGCCGCGGCGGCGGGGGCGGCCCTGGAGCAGGTCGGTCACACCCTGTCGATCGTCCGCGGCCGCCTCGAGCCGGGGCGGGCGCTGATCGGGTTCGCCGGCGCCCCTTGGACCGTGGCCACCTATATGCTGGACGGCGAGGCTCGCAGCATGGGCAAGGGCGAGCGGGCCCAGGCGCGGAGCTACGCCTACGCCGAGCCGGACCGGGTTGCGGCGGTTCTGGAGGTGCTGGTCGAGGCCACCGCCCATTATCTGAAGATGCAGGCCGACGCCGGGGCGCAGGTGCTGAAGATCTTCGAGAGCTGGGCGGAGGGTCTGCCGGACGACCTGTTCGAGACCCTCGTCCTGCAGCCGCATCAGGCGCTGGTGAAAAGGGTCCGGGACCTGGGCGTCACCGTGCCGCTGATCGGCTTTCCGCGCGGGTCGGCGGCCCTGGCCGAACGGTACGCCGCCGAATGCGCGGTGCAGGGTGTGGCGCTGGACACGGCCTGTCCGCTGGCGGTCGGCCGACGGGTGCAGGCTGTCAAACCGATCCAGGGGGCGCTCGATCCCCTGTTGCTGCGGGCCGGAGGGCCGCTTCTCGACCGGCGCGTGGACCAGCTCGTCGAGGCCTGGGGACAGGGCCCGTGGATCTTCAATCTCGGCCACGGCATCCTGCCCGACACGCCCATCGCCCACGTCGAACAGGTGCTGAAGCGGATCGGGGCCCAATGAGGACGCTGACCGGACGTCGCATCGCCGTGGTCCTCTTCAATCTCGGGGGGCCGGATGACCAGGCCTCGGTCAGGCCCTTCCTGTTCAACCTGTTTAACGACCCGGCGATCATCGGCCTGCCCGGCCCCGTGCGGACGCCGCTGGCCCGGCTGATCTCGGCGCGCCGTGAAAAGGCGGCCCAGGCCAATTATGCGCTGATGGGCGGCGGCTCGCCGCTGCTGCCCGAGACCCGGAAGCAGGCGACGGCGCTCCAGCAGGCCCTGGCGCCGCGGCTGCCCGGGGACGAGGTGCGGGTCTTCGTCGCCATGCGCTACTGGTCGCCGCTGACCGAAGAGACCGCTGCGGATGTGGCCGTCTTCGGCCCCGACGACATCGTCCTGCTGCCGCTGTATCCGCAGTTCTCGACCACGACGACGGAGTCCTCGCTGAAGCGCTGGAACGAGACCTATGCAGGGTCGGGCGAGAGCCGGACGGTGTGCTGCTGGCCGGAGGCCCGTGGCTGGGTCGAGGCCCAGGCGGCGGCGATCGGGGAGCAGCTGGACAGGGCGGGGGAGCGGCCGGTGCGGGTGCTGTTCTCGGCCCACGGCATCCCCGAGGCGCTGGTCCGACGCAAGGGCGATCCCTATCAGGAGCAGGTCGGGAGCACGGTCGCCGCCGTCGTGGCCAGGCTAGGGTCCATGGGCCGGCGGGTGGACCACGCGATCTGCTACCAGAGCCGGGTCGGGCCGCTGAAATGGCTCGGCCCGTCGACGCCGGAGGCCCTGGAGCAGGCCGCCGCGGATGGGCTCGGCGCGGTCGTGGTTCCGATCGCCTTCGTCTCCGAACACGTCGAGACCCGGGTCGAGCTGGACATTGAATACGGCGAATTGGCTCACCGCCTCGGCGTCGCGCCGTATCTGCGGGTTCCGGCGGTCGCCACGGCGCCGGCGTTCGTCACGGCGCTGGCCGAGGCCGTGCTCCACGGCCTGACGCGGACCGGCGTGGCGCCCTATGGTCCGGGCTGTCGGGGGGACTGGAAGGCCTGCCCCTGCCAGGGGGAGGACCGGGCGGCATGAGTTTCGAGGCGTTCAATGTCGTGCGCGGCCTGCACATTCTCGCGGTCATCGCCTGGATGGCCGGCATGCTGTTCCTGCCCCGGCTCTACGCCTATGACGCGGAGCAATCCGGCAAGGCCGAGCCGCTGCGGTCCGAGATGCAGGGCCTGCTGCGGCTGTGGCAGCGCCGCCTGCTCAAGATCATCATCAATCCCTCGATGACGGCGGCCTGGCTGTTCGGCGTGTGGATGATCCTCATCCATGTCTACGGCTTCGGCCAGGGCTGGGGTTTCGTCGTCCAGCCGTGGATGGCGACCAAGCTGCTGGCGGTGGTGGCGCTGAGCGGCTGGCACGGCTTTCTGGCCGGCGAGCTCAGACGCATTCACGCCGGGACCTCGGTCCGCTCCGGCCGGTTTTGGCGCATGACCAACGAGATCCCCTTCCTGATCGCCGTCGTCGCCGTACTGTCGGTGACGACGGAATGGACGCTCGGCTGAGCGCTGACGCTTGACCTTGCCGGCCCGGCGTGGTTTCGCTGGTTCCGAACCGATCCTGGCGCGGGCTTTCGCCTTCCGGACGGTCCCTCTCTCCAGCGACGCCTGCCGGATCGATCCCGCAGGACTTCCGTCGCCTTCCCTGCCGGCCTCCGGGCCAACATCGCCGGCCGCTCCGACCCCGCTGTTTCGCGGGCGTCCCCGTGCGCTCGCCTGAAGAAGATTTCCCATGACCGACGTCCGCGACACCGATCCCACCGCTCCCGAGGCCGAGAACCTCGACGGCGAGCAGCCGACCAATGAGGTCGTCGCCGCAGACCTGCCCATGGTCGACCAGGAGGCCGACGAGGAAGACGAGGACGACGGCGAGCCGATCGTGCCGAACGGCCGCATCACCCTGGCCGAGCTGAACGAGAAGACCCCGGCCGACCTGGTCGCCTTCGCCGAGGGCCTGGAGATCGAGAACGCCTCGAACCTGCGCAAACAGGACCTGCTGTTCGCCATCCTCAAGGCCCTGGCCGACGAGGAGGTCGAGATCATCGCCGACGGCGTGCTCGAGATTCTGCCGGACGGCTTCGGCTTCCTGCGCAGCCCCGACGCCAACTATCTTCCGGGTCCGGACGATGTCTATGTGTCGCCGTCGCAGATCCGCCGCTTCGGCCTGCGTTCGGGCGACACCATCCACGGAGCCGTGCGCGGCCCGCGCGAGGGCGAGCGCTATTTCGCCCTGCTCAAGGTCGACACGATCAACCTGGAAGACCCGGAGACGGTCAAGACCAAGGTCCTGTTCGACAACCTGACCCCGCTCTATCCGGAAGAGCGGCTGCACATGGAGATCCAGGACCCGACCCTGAAGGACCGCTCAGGCCGGGTCATCGACATCGTCGCGCCGCTCGGCAAGGGCCAGCGCTGCCTGATCGTGGCCCCGCCGCGGGTCGGCAAGACGGTGATGCTGCAGAACATCGCCAAGTCCATCGAGAAGAACCACCCCGAGGTCTTCCTGATCGTGCTGCTGATCGACGAGCGGCCGGAAGAGGTCACCGACATGCAGCGCACGGTGAAGGGCGAGGTCATCGCCTCGACCTTCGACGAGCCCGCCACCCGCCACGTCGCCGTCGCCGAAATGGTCATCGAAAAGGCCAAACGCCTGGTCGAGCACAAGAAGGACGTGGTCATCCTGCTCGACTCGATCACCCGCCTCGGTCGCGCCTACAACGCCACCGTGCCGTCGTCGGGCAAGGTGCTGACCGGCGGCGTCGACGCCAACGCCCTGCAACGGCCGAAACGCTTCTTCGGCGCGGCCCGCAATGTCGAGCAGGGCGGCTCCCTGACCATCATCGCCACGGCGCTGATCGACACCGGCTCGCGGATGGACGAGGTCATCTTCGAAGAGTTCAAGGGCACCGGCAACTCCGAGATCGTGCTGGACCGCAAGGTGGCCGACAAGCGCATCTTCCCGGCCATCGACGTGCTCAAGTCCGGCACCCGCAAGGAAGAGCTGACCACGCCGAAGGACCAGCTGGCCAAGACCTATGTGCTGCGCCGCATCCTCAACCCGATGGGGCCGCAGGACGCCATCGAATTCCTGATCGACAAGCTGCGCCAGTCGAAGAACAACGCGGACTTCTTCCAGTCGATGAACACCTGACCGGATCGTCAACCGGCTGACCAAACCGGTCAGCAAGACGACCAATTCATCGTCAGAATGACCAGATCGACCAAGGTCCTGTTTCACGTGAAACATGAGAGACGCGCATGAAGGTCAATGTCGAGATCGACTGCACCCCGGCCGAGGCCCGGGCCTGGACCAGCCTCGGCCTCCAGGTCCGGGACCCGTTCCGCAAGCGGATGGAGGCGGCGGCCAGGCCGTGACCGTTTCTCCTCCCCCATGAGCGCCGACACCGTCTTCGCCCTCGCCACCCCGCCGGGCCGGGGGGCCATCGCCATCCTCCGCCTGTCGGGCCCGGGCACGGACGCGGCGCTGACCGCCCTCGGGGCCGGCGGCCTGAAGCCGCGCCTGGCCGCGCTGCGTGATCTGGTCCTCGACGGCCGGCCGCTCGACCAGGCGCTGGTCCTGCGCTTCCCCGCGCCCAACTCCTACACCGGCGAGGCCTGCGCCGAGCTGCACCTGCACGGCGGCCGGGCCGTGGTCGAGGCGGTCGGCGAGGCCCTGCTGAGCCTCGGCCTGCGTCCGGCCGAACCCGGCGAATTCACCCGCCGCGCCTTCGAGAACGGCCGCATGGACCTGGCCCAGGCCGAGGCCGTGGCCGATCTGATCGACGCCGAGACCACGGCCCAGGCCGCCCAGGCGCTGGGCCAGCTCGACGGCGCCCTGTCGCAGACCTACGCCGGCTTCCGCCGCGACCTGCTGAAGGCCCTGGCCCTGGTCGAGGCCGAGATCGACTTTCCCGACGAGGAGGTGCCGGACAACCTCGCTCGCGCCGCCGGACCGGTGCTGGACGGGCTGATCGCCAACCTCAAGGCGGCGCAGGCCGACGCGCGGCGGGGGGAGCGGGTGCGCGAGGGCTACCGCATCGTCCTGATCGGCGAGACCAACGCCGGCAAGTCGTCGCTGTTCAACGCCCTGGTCGCCCGCGAGGCGGCCATCGTCACCCCCATCGCCGGCACCACCCGCGACGTGCTCGACGCCGACCTGGTCATCGGCGGCTATGCGGTGACCCTGTCCGACACCGCCGGCCTGCGCGACAGCGGCGACCCGATCGAGGCCGAGGGGGTGCGCCGGGCCCGGGCGCGGGCGGAGCAGGCCGACCTGCGGCTGTGGGTGCGGGCTCCCGGCGATCCGGAAGGGCCCGCGGCGGACTACGCCCGGCCCGGCGACCTGCTGGTCCTGACCAAGGCCGACCTGGCCCGCCCCGCGCCGCCGCCGGACCGCGAGGCGATCGCCGTCAGCACCGAGACCGGAGAGGGTCTCGCCGCCCTGCACGACTGGCTGGCCGCGCGGCTGGCGCGCGACCTGTCGGGCGCGGATTTTCCCGCTGTCACGCGCGAGAGACATCGTCGCCGCCTGGCGGAGGCGCTCGCTTCCGTGGAGGCGGGCCGCCGGGCGCTGGAGGTTTCGCCCGAGATGGCCGGCGATGATCTGCACCGCGCCGCCGAAAGCCTCGCCCGGGTCACCGGGGCCATCGGCGTCGAGGACATCCTCGGCGAGGTCTTCGCGACCTTCTGCATCGGCAAGTGACCCTCTCCTCCCCGTTCCGTGGGGAGGGGGGTGCAAAACGGTGGAGGGGCGAAGCGGCCGCCGCCGGACCCCTCCGTCACGGCGCGAAGGGGCGCTGCACCGCCTCCCCGCAGGCGGGGAGGAGACATGCCGCTGTTTCACGTGAAACAGCGCCGCCTCGCCGGTAGCGAAACAGGCCGTTTTCCCCTATGTCCGCGGCCATGAACTCCTTCGACGTCATCGTCATCGGCGGCGGCCACGCCGGCTGCGAGGCCGCGGCGGCGGCCGCGCGCACGGGCGCGGCCACCCTGCTGCTGACCCAGAAGCTCGAGACCATCGGCGAAATGTCGTGCAACCCGGCCATCGGCGGTCTCGGCAAGGGCCATCTGGTCCGCGAGATCGACGCCATGGACGGCCTGATGGGACGGCTGGGCGACCTGTCCGGCATCCAGTTCCGCCTGCTCAACCGCTCCAAGGGCGCGGCGGTGCAGGGGCCCCGCAGCCAGATCGACCGCCGCCTGTACCGGGAGGCGATGCAGGCCGAGCTGGCCGCGACGGCGAACCTGACCCTGAGGGCCGGCACGGCCGAACGCCTGATCCTCGACGGCGTCAGGGTCGCCGGCGTGGTCACGGGCGAGGGGACGGAGCTGCGGGCCGGAGCCGTGGTGCTGACCACCGGCACCTTCCTCAACGGCGTCATCCACAAGGGCGACCAGCGCATTCCCGCCGGCCGTCATGGCGAGGCGCCGTCGACCGGCCTGGCCGCCGACCTCTACGGCGCCGGCCTCATGATGGGTCGGCTGAAGACGGGCACCCCGGCCCGGCTCGACGGCCGCACCATCGCCTGGGACCGGCTGGAGATGCAGGCGGCCGACGCCGATCCCGTGCCGTTCAGCTTCCTGACCGACCGCATCGACACGCCGCAGATCGCCTGCGGCGTCACCCACACCACGGCCGAGACCCACCGGATCATCGCCGACAACCTCGGCGACAGCGCCGTCTACGGCGGCCATCTGTCCGGCCGCGGGCCGCGCTACTGCCCGTCGATCGAGGACAAGGTGGTGCGTTTCGCCGACAAGACCTCGCACCAGATCTTCCTCGAGCCGGAAGGCCTCGACGATCCGACCGTCTATCCGAACGGCATCTCGACCTCGGTGTCCGACGCCACCCAGGCCGCCTTCCTGCGCACCATCCCGGGGCTGGAGGCGGTCGAGGTGTTCCGCTTCGGCTACGCCATCGAATACGACTATGTCGATCCGCGCGAGCTGACGCCGGCGCTGGAGGTCAAGACGCGGCCGGGGCTGTATCTGGCCGGCCAGATCAACGGCACCACCGGCTATGAGGAGGCGGGGGCCCAGGGGCTGATCGCCGGGCTGAACGCGGCGCGAGCGGCGGCGGGATCGGACCCGGTCGTGCTGGGCCGCGACCAGGCCTATGTCGGCGTCATGATCGACGACCTGGTGACGCGCGGGGTGACCGAGCCCTACCGGATGTTCACCAGCCGGGCCGAATACCGGCTGTCGCTGCGGGCCGACAACGCCGACCTGCGCCTGACCCCGCCGGCCATCGCCGCCGGGCTGGTGTCGTCGCGGCGGCGGGCGGCGTTCGAGGCCAAGGCCGCCCTGCTGGCCGAGGCGACGGCGCTGGTGCGCGGCGTCAGCTACACCCCGAAGGCGGCCGGGGCGTTGGGCATAGCGGTCAACGCCGACGGCCAGCGGCGCTCGATCCGCGACCTGCTGGCCTTCCCCGGCGTCGACCTGAAGACCTTCGAGACGGCGCACCCGGAGATCGCCGCCTGGCCCCGCCAGGTGCGCGAGCAGATCGAGATCGACGCGGGCTACGCGGGGTATCTGGACCGGCAGGCGGCCGACGCCGAGGCGCTGCGCCGCGAGGAGGCCCTGGCCCTGCCGCACGACCTCGACTACGCCGCCATCGGCAGCCTGTCGAATGAGGTGCGCGAGAAGCTGTCGCGGGTCCAGCCGCGCACCCTGGGGCAGGCCGGCCGGATCGAGGGCATGACGCCGGGCGCCCTGACGGCCCTGCTGTCGCATGTGAAACGGGCGAAGGTCGCGGCGTGAGGGCGGCGATTGCGCATCTCCTCCCCCTGCAGGGGGAGGGGGACCATCCGAAGGATGGTGGAGGGGCTTGAGCGCGCACGGCTGTGCGGCGGTTCCCCCTCCGTCACGCCGCGAACGCGGCGCGCCACCTCCCCCAGAAGGGGGAGGAGACGGCCTGTGACTCCTTCCGAATTCCAGTCCCTGACCGGCGCCGCCGACGCGCGGATCGCCGACCTCAAGGTGTTCATCGACCGTCTCGCCGAGGCCAATGCGGTGATGAACCTGATCGGGCCGGACACGATGCCGGACGTGTGGAACCGGCACATATGGGACTCGGCCCAGCTGCTGGCGCTGGCGCCGGAGGCCCGGACCTGGGCCGATCTGGGGGCCGGGCCGGGGTTTCCGGGCGTGGTCCTGGCCATCCTGCTGAAGGACCGGCCGGGCGCCCATGTCTGGCTGATCGACAGTCTCGGCAAGCGCTGCCGCTTCCTGCGGGCGGTGGTCGACGAGCTGGCCCTGCCGGCCACGGTGATCAACGGCCGCGCCGAGGAACAGGCGCTGAAGGTCGATGTCGTCACCGCCCGCGCCGTCGCCCCGATGGAGAAGCTGCTGGCCTATGCACAGCCTTATCTACAGCGCGGCGCACAGGGGCTTTTTCTCAAGGGGGAAAAGGCCGAGGCTGAGTTGATCGAAGCGCGCAAGGTCTGGCATTTCGATAGCAGCCTGTCCGTCTCGCGCAGCGATCCGCGTGGCCGTATCGTTTCCGTCCGGAGCCTCCGCCGTGTCCATAGCCGGTAAGACTCGCGTCCTCGCCGTTTCCAACCAGAAGGGCGGGGTCGGCAAGACCACCACGGCGATCAACCTCGGCACGGCGCTGGCGGCGATCGGCGAAAAGGTGCTGATCGTCGACATGGACCCGCAGGGCAATGCCTCGACCGGCCTCGGTGTTCCACGTGAAACACGGCGGGTGACCATCTATGACGTCATCGTCGACGGCCGTTCGGTCGACGACTCCGCCGTCCAGACCTCGGTGCCCGGCCTGCACATCATTCCGGCCGACGCCGACATGTCGGGGGTCGAGATCGAGCTGAGCCAGGCCGACCGGCGCTCCTTCCGCCTGCGCGACGCCTTGGCCGGACAGGGCGCCGCGGGCCCGACCCGGTATGACTATGTGCTGATCGACTGCCCGCCGTCGCTGAACCTGCTGACCCTCAACGCCATGGCCGCGGCCGACGCCGTGCTGGTGCCGCTGCAGTGCGAATTCTTCGCCCTGGAGGGGCTGACCCAGCTGATGAAGACCATCGAGATGGTCCGCCAGAGCCTCAATCCGACGCTGGAGATCCAGGGTCTGGTGCTGACCATGTACGATCGCCGCAACGCCCTGTCGGGGCAGGTGGCGGCCGATGTGCGCGCCCATTTCGGCGACAAGGTCTATGAGGCGGTGATCCCGCGCAATGTGCGGGTCTCGGAAGCGCCGTCGTTCGGCAAGCCGGTGCTGATCTACGACCTGAAATGCGCCGGCAGCCAGGCCTATCTGCGCCTCGCCCGCGAGGTGGTGGCGCGCGAGAAAACCCGGCGGCTGCAGGCCGCCTGATGCACATAACCAGAATGGAATCAATCAGTTGAGCGAACGTCAGCGCGGTCTGGGCCGGGGATTGTCGGCCCTTCTCGGGGAACAGGTCGGCGAGGCCGTGCCGGTCGACGGCTCGGTCGCCCCGGCCGGGGTGCGCCTGGCCCCGATCGAGGCGCTCAAGCCCAATCCGGACCAGCCCCGCAAGATCTTCGACCAGGCCGAACTGGCCGAACTGGCCGAGTCGATCCGCGACAAGGGGGTGCTGCAGCCCATCCTCGTGCGGCCTCACCCGAACGAGGACGGCGTCTGGCAGATCATCGCCGGCGAGCGCCGCTGGCGGGCGGCCCAGCTGGCCCGCCTGACCCAGGTCCCGGTCATCGTCCGCGAGATGGACGACGTGGCGGTGTTCGAGGTCGCCATCATCGAGAACGTCCAGCGCACCGACCTCAATCCGCTCGAGGAGGCCGAGGCCTACCGCGTGCTGATGGAACGGTTCGGCCGCACCCAGGACACGGTCGCCGGCGTGGTCGGCAAGAGCCGCAGCCATGTGGCCAACACCCTGCGCCTGCTGCAGCTGCCCGAAGAGGTGCTGTGGTATGTGCGCACCGGCAAGATGAGCGCGGGCCACGCCCGGGCCCTGATCACCGCGCCGGATCCGGCGGCCCTGGCGGAACAGATCGTCAACGAGGGCCTGAACGTGCGCCAGGCCGAGGCCTTGGCCCGGCGGGCGGCGGAGGGGCCGAAGCCGGCCAAGGGCAAGGCCCGCGCGGTCGGCGCCTCGGGCGAGGGCGGCGCCGATGTCGCGGCGCTGGAGCAGGACCTGACCGAGGCCCTCGGCCTGCCGGTGTCGCTGGCCGACCGCGGCGGCAAGGGCGAACTGACCCTGAAATACGCCACGCTGGAGCAGCTGGACGACCTGTGCCGCCGGCTGATGCGCGGCTGAGCATTGTGTGGCAGGGTGGCGGCATGACCGACAAACCCAGCAATCCGACCGCCGAGGCCATGAAGAAGGCGCTGGCCGCCAAGAAGGCGGGCGGAGGCCCCTCGCACGGCAGCCTTCAAGGCTCCGCGCGGGCCGAGGAGAAGGCGCAGCAGGCGCGTAGCGCCGCCCTCGCCAAGCCGGCCTTCCGCAAGGCGTCGAAGCGGGGCTGACCTTGTCTCCACCTCCCCATTCGCTTTCGCGAACAGGGAGGAGACGTTAAAGACCCAGACGCCGGGCCCGGGCCGAGATCTCCAGCAGCAGCCGCTCGGCGATCAGCTGGTCGGGCGAGCCGGTGGTCTTGGTGGCGATGTCGGCGGCGTTGACGCTGTCCAGCGCCCGGTCGAGGTCCTCGAGCCGCCAGCTGCGCGCCTGGCGCAGCATCTCGGCCTCCTGCTTCCAGAACACCCCGGCCGCCCTGGCCGCCTCCTTGGCCCCGGCGCCGTTGGACTGGAGCACGTTTATGCGGCGCAGCTTGCCGAGATGGATCGAGGCCTGGCGCACCGCCATGACCGGCGATTCGCCCTCGGCGAGGGCGCGGCGCAGGCCGGACTGGGCCGGGGCGGGCCGGCCGCCGAAGGCCTGCAGGGCCGCGTCCTGCAGCGAGGCGTCGGGCTCGACTCCGAGGTGCGCCTCCAGTTCGGCGACATCGATGGTCCGGCCCGAGCCGGGCCCGATGTACAGCGCCAGCCGCTCGATCTCCTGGCGCATCAGGCCGCGTTCGCGGGGCAGGCGGGCGACGAAGCGGTCCAGCGCGTCCTGGGTCAGGCCGACCTTGTCGGCGGCGAGCGCCTCGCGGGTCATCCGCGCCACGTCGCCGGTCTCGTCCTCGTAGCAGGCGATGGCGACGGCCGCCGGCGCCGCCTCGGCGGCCTTGCGCAGGGCCGAGTCGCGGCCCAGGGCCCCGGCCTCGATGACCAGCATGGCGTCCGGGTTATAGGCGCCGTCGGCGTGGGCCTTGAGGGCGGCGGCCAGCTGTTTGTCGATCGCGGCCTTTTCCGAGCCCAGCCGCACCCGCACCAGCCGCCGGCCGCCGGTCATCGACAGGGCGGTCAGGGCCTCGTCGAGCCGCACATCGTCGCCGTCGATGTCGCTGTCGGTCAGGACGGTGACGTTGAACGGGTCGTTGAGGTCGGGGGTGATCGCCCGGCACAGCTGGACGGCGCGTTCGGCCACCCCGGAGCGGTCCTTGCCGTGGATCACCGCGGCCCGCACCGCCGGGTCCGGGGCCTTGAGGAAGCGATCGACCTCGGGTCGTTTCGCCAGGATCATCGAAGGCCGGTCATCGGGGCTCGGGCAGGGCCCGCATCAGGTCGAGGCGGATCTGCCGGGCCAGCTGGGCCGCGGCGCGCTCCTCGCCGTCCTGCTGGGCGGCGATGGCCGCATAGGGCTGGTCGGCGGCGGCATAGGTGGTGGTCACCGTCTCGACCCCCGACAGGGCCGGGCCGCCGCCCACCGGCGTGAGGGTCCAGGCGCCGCGCACGCTCAGCTCGTAGCGGGTGGCGGTGTCGTCGATGCGCCGGCCGAGCGGACGCCGCGACTGCTCCACCGTGGTCCGCAGGGTCCACAGGGGCGGCCGGCCGGGGTCGCGGCCGAGGGCGTCCTCGAGCTGTTCGCGGACGCGGTAGCCGAGCCGGTCGTCCTGGGTGGCGACGGCGATGCGGGACAGCCGGGCGCCGGCCCCGGCGTCGCCGTAGAGCGGGGTGAAGCCGCAGCCGGCGAGCGCCAGTCCCATCAGCGCGACAAGGCCGGGGCGAAGCGGGCCCATCAGGCCGCCACCACGTTCACGATGCGATCCCTGACCACCACGATCTTCCTCACCGTCAGACCTTCCAGCCGCGCCCGCACATCCGGGTCGGCGAGGACGAGGGCCTCGACCTCGGCCGGCTCCAGCCCGCGGGCGACGCGGATCTCGCCGCGGCGCCGGCCGTTGACCTGGATCGGCAGGGTGACCTCGTCATCGGCCGCCAGCGCCGGGTCGAAGGCCGGCCACGGCGCATCGAGGATCATCCCCGCTTCGCCGAGCCGCGTCCAGCCTTCCTCGGCCAGGTGAGGCGTGAACGGCGCCACCAGCCGCAGCAGGGCCGACAGCGCCTGTCGCCGGGCCTCGCCGCCGGCGGCCGGATGGTCGCGGATGGTGGCGACGAAGGCGTAGAGCTTGGCGATGGCCGAGTTGAAGCGGAAGCCGTCGATGCCCTCGGACACCGCCTTGACGGCCTTGTGCGTCTCGCGCACCAGCGCGGCGTTGGCCAGGGCCTCGCCGGCGAACCCGGGATCGAAGCCGTCGACCTCGGCCCAGACCCTCTGGACGAAACGGCCGGCCCCCTCGACGCCGCCCGGGGTCCATTGCACGTCGCGCTCGGGCGGGCTGTCGGACAGCACGAACAGCCGCCCGGCGTCGACGCCGTATTCCTCGACGATTTGGTGCGGGGCGACGACGTTCTTCTTCGATTTCGACATCTTCTCGATGTCGCCGATGACCAGGGGCTCGCCGGTCGAAAGCTGGCGGGCGCGGCGCCGGCCGCCGTCGCTGGTCAGTTCGACGTCGCCCGGCTCGACCCAGGCGCCGTCGGCGCGGCGGTAGGTCTCGTGGACCACCATGCCCTGGGTGAACAGGCCGGCGAACGGCTCGCGGACGCTCATCAGTCCGGCGTCGGACAGGGCGCGGGAGATGAAGCGGGCGTAGAGCAGGTGCAGGACGGCGTGCTCGACGCCGCCGATATACTGGTCGACCGGCAGCCATTTGTCGGCGGCCGCCTTCGAGATCGGCTCATCGGCGGTCGGATCGGCGAAACGGGCGAAATACCAGCTGGAGTCGACGAAGGTGTCGAGGGTGTCGGTCTCGCGCACGGCCTCGCCGCCGCACGACGGGCAGGCGACGTGCTTCCACGTCGGGTGCCGGTCCAGGGGATTGCCCGGGATGTCGAAGGTCACGTCCCGGGGCAGTTCGACCGGCAGGTCCGCGGCCGGAACGGCGCCGCAGGACGGGCAGTGGACGATCGGGATCGGGCAGCCCCAGTAGCGCTGGCGGCTGACCCCCCAGTCGCGCAGCCGGTAGATGGTCGCGCCCCGGCCCTGGCCGGCGGCCTCGACCCGGGCGATGGCCGCGGCCTTTGCCGTCTCGATATCGAGACCATCGAGGAAGTCCGAGTGGAAGATGACCCCGGGCCCGACGTAAGCCTCCGTGTCGACCGAGAAATCATCGCCCGCCCCGTTGGGCCTCACCACCGGGATGACCGGCAGGCCGTATTTCCGCGCGAAGTCGAGGTCGCGCTGGTCATGGGCGGGACATCCGAAGACGGCGCCCGTGCCGTATTCCGACAGGATGAAGTTGGCGATCCAGACGCCGACCTCGCGGCCGTCGAACGGGTGGACCACCTTCAGGCCGGTGTCGAAGCCGATCTTCTCGGCCTGTTCGATCTCGGCCTGGGTCGATCCGCCCTTGCGGCATTCGGCGATGAAGGCGGCGGCTTCGGGGCTGGTCCCGGCCAGGGCGCGGGCCACCGGATGGTCCGGGGCGACGCCCATGAAGGAGGCCCCGAACAGGGTGTCGGGCCGGGTGGTGTAGATCTCCAGCCCGTCCGGGGCGACCGCGGGCGCGGGTCCGGCCCAGCGCCAGGTCATCCGCAGCCCCCGGGAGCGGCCGATCCAGTTCTCCTGCATCAGCCGGACCTTTTCGGGCCAGCGGCCCTCCAGCTCCCTGAGGCCCTCGATCAGGTCGTCGGCATAGTCGGTGATGCGCAGGAACCACTGGTTCAGCTTGCGCTTCTCGACGATCGCGCCCGAGCGCCAGCCGCGGCCGTCGACCACCTGCTCATTGGCCAGCACGGTGTTGTCGACCGGATCCCAGTTGACCACCGAATCCTTGCGGTAGACCAGGCCGCGCCGGAACAGCTCGAGGAACCAGGCCTGCTGCTTGCCGTAGTAGGCGGGGTCGCAGGTGGCGAATTCGCGCGACCAGTCCAGCGACAGGCCCAGCAGCTTCAGCTGGTCGCGCATCGCCGCGATATTGGACCAGGTCCAGTCGCCGGGGTGGACGCCGCGTTCGATGGCGGCGTTCTCGGCCGGCAGTCCGAAGGCGTCCCAGCCCATCGGATGCAGCACGTCGAAGCCCTGGGCCCGCTTCGAGCGCGCCACCACGTCGCCCATCACATAGTTGCGGGCGTGGCCCATGTGGATGTTCCCGGAAGGGTAGGGAAACATCTCGAGCACATAGTATTTCGGCCGGCCCGTCTCGCCGGCCGGGGTGCGAAAGGCGTCGGCGGCGGCCCAGCGGGCCTGCTGGCGGGGTTCGGCGGTCTTGGGCTCGTATCGGGCCACGGCGGTCTTTCAGGCGGCTCCTGAAGGACGCGGCCTTGAGGAGGCTATGGTCGGGAGGGAGGACTCAGCCGGCGTTCTGCAGGTTGAGCTGGCGCGCCTTGGTCAGGATCGCGTTTTCGAGATCGGTCTCGGTCTGGGCCGCCACGGGCGCGCCGATCCAGCCGCCGGTCGCGTCGCGGACCTCCTTGGTCACGGTGACGTTCAGCGCGTCGGCGCGCAGACGGGTGTCGAGGATGAAGACCGTGGCCTTGAAACGCTCGTTCGGCGTCTGCGGATCGGTGTACCAGTCGTAGTTGATGACGCCGCCCCACGGATCGGCGTTGGCCAGGGGCATGAAGCTGAGCGTGTCGAGCGTGGCCCGCCACAGGAAGGCGTTGACGCCGATGCCGGTCTGGCCGGCGCCGGAGGCGGGGCGTCCAGAGCCGAACACGTCGCCCACCGTCGGCCCCAGGGGGCGGTCGGCCGAGCAGGCGGCCAGCAGGGCGCCCGAAGCGACCAGGGCGACGACCGCGCCACGAACCAGCACCATCGAGACTCTCCATTCCATCAGGACGTACGGCGGGCCGTCCCGCGCACGCGCCGGCCCGCCCGCAGGACCGGGGGCCGAAGCGACGCTCTATAACACGCCCGAAAGGGGCGATGACAAGGCGAAGTCGCAAGCGCGCGGCGGCGGCGGGCGGTCCGGCCCCGGGGACGCCCGCGGCGCGATCCGCGACCCGTGACGCTCGCGCCACAGGAGTCCCGCAGAGTCTTGCGGAACCGGGGGTGAATGGCCACGTTTCGTTGACCGGGCTGACCAGCGGTGTCTAATCGCTGGCGAGGACCGCGACGGAGTCTCCGTTGGCGGCGGGAAGGGCAGGACATGCGCGACAGCAGCGCCGTCATCGCTGGACTGGCCGCGGGGCTCACGCTCCTGGCCATGGCCGACGCCGCCTCGGCCCAGGCCGCCGCGGCGCGAAGCCGCGCGCCCTCGGTCAGCCTCTCCGAAGCCCAGGCGGCGCGCGCCGCGACCGGGCCGGGCCAGTCGCGCCTGCGCTTCACCGAACGCGGCCGCTGGGGCCTCGACCTGAACCTCAGCCAGCCGGTCGGCCGCGACAGCAACCTCGGCGACGTCGAGGCCGGCGCCTATTACCGGGTCAATCCGCGCCTGCGCGTCGGGGCCACGGCCGGCCTGGCCGAGCCCGAGGCCGATCCGGCCCGCCCGCCGCAGACCGACCGCCGCACGGCCCCGCGCTTCCGCCTGGAATCGATCTTCCGCTTCTAGAGCCTGATCGGTTGAGGCGGAATCGCTTCGCGATTCCGCCGAGGCCGTGAATCAGGCTCCAGTCTAATGCTGCAGCGAAGATCCGGGTTTGGACGCGATCGCGTCCAGACCGATTTCGCCCTAGCCGGGGCCGAACGCCGTCCGGATCCCCGACACCGCCGCCAGGCCGCAGGCCCCGGAGCCGATCAGGCCGCGGGCATTGCGGCCGTTGACGCCGCCGAGCGCATAGGCGGGAACCGGAGCCCCGCGCACCAGGTCCGCGAAGCCGTCGAGGCCCAGCGCGGGACGGGCGGCCGAGGCCCCGCCGGCGGGAAACACCGGCGACAGCACGACGGCGTCGAGGCCGGCGAGGCGATCCAGGGCCCCGGCCGCGTGCGCCGCGCCGGTGATGCGCCAGCCGGGCCGGCGCGCCGCCAGGGCCGCGGCCTGGTCCAGGGCCCGTTCCGGCAGGTGGACGCCGTCGGCCTCGACCGCCTCCGCCAGTTCCGCGTCGAGGCCGATGAGCAGCAGGCCGTCGCGGCGACGGGTCGCCTCGCGCAGACGCAGCGCCGTGTCGCGGGCGTCCGGCGCCCCGAAGGCGCGATAGACCACGCCCGATCCGGCCGGCAGGCGGGCGGCCGTCTCCCACGGGCGGGGCGTGCGCTCCGGGTCGGTGAAGAACAGCAGCGGCGGCAGGTTCGCCGGCCGCCGCCCCGCCGCCCGGCTGACATCGGCCGCGTCCCGTGCGAGGACGCTGGCGATCTCCCACAGCCTATCCGCCTCGGACCGGTTCATGACCTCCTCATCCCCCGATCCCGCGCCCGGGTCCAGCCTCGCCGACCGCCTCGCCGGGGTGCGCCGGCGCATCGACCGGGCCTGCCGCGCCGCCGGCCGCGACCCGGCCGGGGTGGTCCTGACTGCGGTGACCAAGACCCAGCCGCCCGAGGTCCTTGCCGCGGCCCTGGCGGCGGGCCAGCGGGTGTTCGGAGAGAACCGGGTCCAGGAGGCCCGGGCCCACTGGGCCGGCCGGCGGGACGGCTGGCCCGGGCTTGAGCTTCGCCTGATCGGCCCGCTGCAGACCAACAAGGCGGCGGACGCGGCGGCCCTGTTCGACGTCATCGAGACGGTGGACCGCCCGAAACTGGTCGACGCCCTGGCCGCCGCCGCGGCCCGGGCCGGACGGACCGTGCGGGTGCTGGTCCAGGTCAATACCGGGGCCGAGCCGCAGAAGGCCGGCGTCGTCCCCGAACAGGCCGACGCCCTGGTCCTGCGCGCCCGCGCGGCGGGCCTCGACGTCGAGGGCCTGATGTGCATTCCGCCGGCCGGCGAGGCCCCGGGACCGCATTTCGCCCTGCTGCGCCGGATCGCCCGCCGCAAGGGCCTGCCGGTGCTGTCGATGGGGATGAGCGGCGACTACGAGACGGCGATCCGTTTCGGCGCGACCCATGTGCGGCTCGGTTCGGCGCTGTTCGGGGAACGAAATCCGTCCGAAACGCCCTCTAGGGACTGAAAACCGCTCCGCTGACGGTCCCCGCCCTTGGCGGACGGGCCAAGCCTCGTCATTCTTGCAGACATGCCCACGCCCAAGACCATCCTGATCATCGACGACGACGACGACCTGCGCGAGGCGCTGGCCGAGCAGCTGGCCCTGCACGAGGCCTTCCGGCCGATCCAGGCGGCGACGGCGGCCGAGGGGGTGAAGCTGGGCCGAGAGACCCGGGCCGACCTGATCCTGCTGGACGTCGACCTGCCCGACATGGACGGCCGCGAGGCCTGCCGGCTGCTGCGCAAGGACGGCGTCTCGACCCCGATCATCATGCTGACCGGCCAGGTGTCCGACGCCGACACGGTGCTGGGGCTGGAATCGGGGGCCAACGACTACGTCACCAAGCCGTTCCGCTTCGCCGTCCTGCTGGCCCGGATCCGCGCCCACCTGCGCAGCCACGAACAGTCCGAGGACGCGGTGTTCCGGGTCGGCCCCTACGAATTCCGGCCCGCCGCCAAGGTCCTGGTCGACGCCAGGGGGCGCAAGGTGCGGTTGACGGAGAAGGAGACCAGCATCCTCAAATACCTCTACCGCGCCGGGGCCAAGGCGGTGTCGCGCGAGGAGCTGCTGACCGAGGTGTGGGGCTACAACGCCGGAGTCACGACCCACACCCTCGAGACCCACATCTACCGCCTGCGCCAGAAGATCGAGCCGGAGCCCGGCCAGGCGCGGCTGCTGCTCACCGACGCCGGCGGCTACCGGCTGCAGCCCTGATCAGCCCGGCCGCCACTCGCTGAGGGTTTCGCCGGCGGCGCCGTCCTCATAGGCGAGCCGGTCGAGGACCACGCCGACGACGCACGGCGGGCGGCTGTCGGCGCGGATGGCGCGGCACCGGATCACGCGCCCGCCGGCCCACGGCGTCAGGCGCCCCTCCAGCACGAGCCGGTAGCCCTGGAGCGGATCGGGCGCCGGCGTGTCTCCCTGACCGCGGACGGTGAAGGTGAAGGCCCGGTCGTCGGCCCGGCCGAGGCGGGAGGCCCCCTCGGCGCGGAGCAGCGCCAGGCCGACCGTCGGGGCGTCGGCACGGCCCGGGGCGTCGGCCGCCGGCAGGCCGGGGGCCGGGCAGCCCCCGGACCGCATCCACGGCTGGTTGACCCAGACGCCGCCCACCCCCTCGAAGCCCTCGACGGCCGGCCCGGCGGGGTCGCCCGCGGTCCAGTCGGCGGGGGTGAAGCGAAGACGTACCGACCGGCCGTCCGGGGTCCGCGCCCATCCCGGCGCGCCGGCCTCGGTTCCGCCCGCCGGGGGCGGCGGTTTCGGGCCGAGGCAGCCGAAGGCGATGCGCATCCGGAAGCGGCGGTTGGCGAGCGCGTCGGCGCCGGCCGGGGCCGTCCCCGCCGCGGCGTCCGATGCGGCGGCGTCGACGGCGGCCAGGATGGCGGCGCGGTCGAGGACCGGGTCGGCGGCCGGCGCCGCGGGCGGCGTCGAGCTCGCCGGCGCGGGCGGCGGCGGT
>NZ_CALMZS010000160.1 GCF_937870815.1 uncultured Brevundimonas sp. | reverse complement strand
CACCCGTCGGTGCTGAGTGGCCCATTTTCTGGATTCAGGTCGTCGTGACCTGAAGCGAAAATGGGCATGAGGTTGTGAATGTTCGAGGCTCTGAACGAGCGGCTGACAGGCGTCTTCGACCGGATCACCGGCCGCGGCGCCCTGTCCGAAAAGGATGTGGCCGAGGCCATGCGCGAGGTGCGCGTGGCCCTGCTCGAGGCCGATGTCGCCCTGCCCGTCGTCAAGGACTTCATCGCCTTCGCCACCGAGCGCGCCACCGGCGAGGACGTCATCCGTTCGGTCAAGCCCGCCGACCAGGTGGTCAAGATCGTCCATGACGGCCTGGTCGAGATGCTGGGCGGCGAAGAGCCGGTCCCGATCAATCTGAACGCCACGCCGCCCGCCGTCATCCTGATGGCCGGCCTGCAGGGCTCGGGCAAGACCACGACCTCGGCCAAGCTGGCGCTGCGGCTGACGAAATTCGATCGCAAGAAGGTCATGATGGCCTCGCTGGACACCCGCCGTCCGGCGGCGATGGAGCAGCTGGCCACGCTCGGCCAGCAGATCGAGGTCGCGACCCTGCCGATCGTGGCCGGCGAGAGCCCGGTGCAGATCACCCGCCGCGCCCTGCAGTCGGCGAAGCTGCAGGGCTTCGACGTCCTGATCCTCGACACCGCCGGCCGCACCACCCTCGACGAGGCCCTGATGGCCGAGGTGGCCGAGGTCGCCGCCGTTTCCAAGCCGGTCGAGACCCTGCTGGTCGCCGACAGCCTGACCGGCCAGGACGCGGTGCGCACCGCCAGGGCCTTCCACGAGCGGCTGCCGCTGACCGGCCTGGTGCTGACCCGCGCCGACGGCGACGGGCGCGGCGGGGCCATGCTGTCGATGCGGGCCGTCACCGGCCTGCCGATCAAATACCTCGGCGCCGGCGAGAAGGTCGATGCGCTGGAGGTGTTCGACGCCCGCCGCGTGGCCGGCCGCATCCTCGGCCAGGGCGACATCGTCGCCCTGGTCGAAAAGGCGTCTCAGGAGCTCGACCAGGCCAAGGCCGAGAAGATGGCGAGGAAGCTGGCCAAGGGCCAGTTCGACCTCGACGACCTCGCCGCCCAGCTGCAGCAGATGAAGCGGATGGGCGGTCTGCAGGGCATCATGGGCCTGCTGCCCGGCGTCGCCAAAATGAAGGCCCAGATGGCCGACGCCAATATCGACGACCGGATGATCGCCCGCCAGGAGGCCATCATCAGCTCGATGACCCGGGCCGAGCGCAGGAAGCCCGACCTGCTCAACGCCAGCCGCAAGAAGCGCATCGCCCGCGGGGCCGGGGTCGAGGTCCAGGACATCAACCGCCTGCTCAAGCAGCACCGGCAGATGGCCGACATGGTCAAGTCGCTGTCCAGGGGCGGCGGCAAGGGGCTGAAACAGATGGCCGCCGCGATGGGCATGGGCGGCGGCGACATGGCCCGCCTCAAGGCCATGGGCGGCGGCAAGATGCCGGCCCCCTCCGCCGACGACATGAAGGCCGTCCAGGACCGGCTCGCCGGCCTCGGCGGCGGACACCTGCCGGGAGGCCTTCCGGGCCTGCCGGGCTTCCCTCCCAAGAAAAACTGACTTCCCAGAAAGAGACTGAAATGCTGAAGATTCGTCTGGCCCGCGGCGGCGCCAAGAAGCGGCCGTACTACTATATCGTCGTCGCCGACTCCCACTCGCCGCGCGACGGCAAATTCATCGAGCGCGTCGGCACCTACAATCCGATGCTGCCACGCGACGGCGAGCAGAAGCGCGTCACCCTGAAGGCCGACCGCATCGCCGAATGGCTCGGCAAGGGCGCCCGGCCGACCGAGCGCGTGGCCCGTTTCCTGAGCCAGGACGAGACCCTGGCCGACAAGGTCAAGTGGACCCAGTCGAACAACCCGAAGAAGGCCGAGCCGGGCAAGAAGGCCCAGGAACGCGCCGCCGAGCGCGCCCAGCGCGAAGCCGACCGCGCCGAGGCCGAGGCCGCCGCCAAGGTGGAAGCCGCCGAAGCCGCCGTCCGCGCCAAGGAGGAGGCCCGGGCCGCCGCCGAGGCCGCCCGGAACGCTCCGGCGCCCGAGCCCGAGGCCGCCGCCGAGGAAGCCCCGGCCGAGGCCGCCGCTGAAGAGGTCCCGGCCGCTGAAGCCGCCGCTGAAGAAGCCCCCGCCGCTGAAGCCGCCGCTGAAGAGGCTCCGGCCGAGGAAGCCGTGACCGAAGCCGCCCCGGCCGAAGCCGCCGCCGAGGAGGCTCCGGCCCCTGAAGCCGCGACTGAGGAAGCCCCGGCCGCCGAAGCGACCGAGGAAGAGAAGACCGAGGCCTGACGTGAGCTCCCTCTCCCTGAGGGAGAGGGAGAGGGAGGGGCCCGCCCGCGCCGGCGGGTGGGAGGGTGTGGGGTTATGGTGCGTCCGAATGAAACACCGTAGCCCCGCTCCCCTTCGCGCCGGAACGACCGCTGCGCGGCCGTGCGCCCAGGCCCTCTTCCCATGGGAGAGGGTTTCGTGACCCGGGACAGCAAACTCATCCTCGTCGGCCAGGTCGCCGGCGGGTTCGGGGTCAAGGGCGAGGTGCGGGTGACGGCCTGGACCGCCGACCCCATGGCCCTGCTGTCCTACGGGCCGCTGCTGAGGGCCGACGGCTCGGTCGGCCTGACCCTGACCTCGGCGCGGCCGGACAAGAACGGCGTGGTCGGGCGGGCGACGGAGATCGCCACCAGGGAGCAGGCCGACGCCCTGCGCGGGCTGAAACTGCACATCCCGCGCGACCGCCTGCCCGAGCCGGAGGAGGACGAATTCTACCTGGCCGACCTGGTCGGCCTGCAGGTCCGCGATCCGGCGGGCGGGGTGCTGGGCGCGGTCAGGTCCGTGCAGAATTTCGGAGCCGGCGACATGCTGGAGATCGCGCCGGCGGCCGGCGGGCCGACCTGGTACCTGCCGTTCACCCGCGAGGCCGTCCCGGAACTGCACATCGCCGACGGCTGGCTGCTGGCCGTCAAGCCGGTCGAGGTGGGCGAGCGCGAGCCGGACTGAACCCTTGACCCGCGTGGGGCGTTAGCCCGGCTTCACCACGAGGAGCAGGCGCATGGGTATCTTCAGTTCGATCTGGGACCGGATTCGGGGTCACAAACCCGAGGCGGCGCCGACGAGGCCCGCTCCCCAGGCCGCGCCGCCCGCCGGCGCTCCGGCCGCCGCCGCGCCGGTCGATGTCGAGGCCGTGCTGGTCTCCATGGCGGAGCTGAAGGGCGACGCCGCCGGCAACTGGCGCACGTCGATCGTCGATCTGCTCAAGCTGCTCGGGCTGGAATCCAGCCTCGAGGCGCGCAAGGAGCTGGCGCAGGAACTGGGCGTCAACGCCGGCCCCCACGGCAGCGCCGAGCAGAACATCGCCCTGTCGAAGGCCGTCTGGCGCAAGCTGGCCGAGAACGGCGGGCTGGTGCCGGATTCCCTGCGCGACTGACCGGCGGCGGCAGGAGCCGCCGGCGCGATCCGGCGTTTCCTCCGCATGCCGTCCAGGGTCATCCGCCGCTTCAGCTATGACGAACCGCAGCGCCGGCTGCGCGTGACCTTCGTCAGCGGCGACATCTACGAATACGACGGGGTGCCGCCGGAGGTGAACGCGGCCTTCCGCGAGGCCTTTTCGAAGGGCCGGTTCTTCGGCCCCCACATCCGCGACCGTTATCCCTGCCGCCGCGTCGAGCGAGGCCTGCCCGTGGACTGAGCGGCCCCGGCCGCGCTTTCGCATGACCGCGAACCATGCCTATGGTGGCGCTTCGGGACCTTTCGGAGTGATCGGGATGCGCCGGACCGTCGTCGCCATCGCCGCCGTGGCCGCCTTCGCGGCGGCCTGCCGGCAGGCCGCCGAAACGCCGGCGACGGCGCCCGCCGGCGAAGCCGCGCCGCCCGAAATGCCCGCCGACGCCCCGCCGCAGGAGGAGGTCGATCCGGCCCTCGCCGCCGCGCCGCCCGGGCCGGCGGCGCTTAACGGTTCCTAGAGCCTGCGCGCCTAGTCTGGAGGGCCATGACGCCCGTCCAGACCCCGCCCGACCTGCGCGCCCTGACCACGCTGCGGTTCCTCGCCGCCCTGTGGGTGGTGCTGTTCTCGGCCTGGCCCCACCTCGACGTCGGCTTCGTGCCCGTCGCGGTCACCAGGGGCTATCTCGGCGTCGAGGTCTTCTTCGTCCTGTCCGGCTTCATCCTCAGCCACGTCTATCTCGAGGCCGCCGGCCGGCGGCGCGGGTTCAGCTACGGCGGCTTCCTGTGGGCCCGGATCGCCCGCGTCTATCCACTGCATCTGGTCACCCTGGCGGGCATGATCGGGCTCGGCGCGGCCGCCACCCTGGCCGGCCTGACGGTCAGCGAGAGCCTGATCGACTGGCGCTCCCTGCCGGCCCACCTGAGCCTGACCCACGCCTGGGGCCTGGCCTCGAGCGCCGCCTTCAACCACCCGTCGTGGTCGATCTCGGCCGAATGGTTCGCCTATCTGGGCTTCCCGGCCTACGCCCTCGCGGCGTGGCGGATGCGCGAGCGGCCGTGGCTGGCCGCGGCCCTGGTCGCCGGCGGCGCCCTGGCGCTCTACGCCGCGTTCGAGGCGCTGGCCGGCTTTCCGCTGACCGAGGCCACCTTCCGCTGGGGGGCGCTGAGAATCGTGCCCTGCTTCGCCCTCGGCTGCGCCCTCTATCTGATCCACCGGCGGGCCCCGGTCCCGCACGCCGGCCGGGTCGCCCTGGCCGGCGCCGCGGGCCTGCTGGCCAGCACCTCCCTGGGGCTGTGGGATCCGCTGGCGGTGCTGTGCGCCGGGGCGGTGATCCTCGGCCTCGGCGGCCTGGACAACGCCCGCGCCGGCGTCCTCGCCTCGAGGGCGGGCGTCTATCTCGGCGAAATCTCCTATTCGATCTACATGGTCTGCGCGCCGGTGCTGCTGCTCGGCGTCAATGTGGCGGCGCGTCTGACCGGGGCCGACGACAAGCGACTTCACGTGATTGTGTGGCTGGCGGTTCTGGCCGCCATCCCGGTGGCCGCGGCGGCCACCTATCACGGCGTCGAACGCCCGGCCCGCAAGGCTTTGCGGGGTCTGGCGCGGCGCCGCGCCGCCGGCGGGGAGGCGGCCGGGGCCGGGCCGCACCCGCCCGAAAGGGTTCTTCAACCCTCGAAGCCTATCGTCTAGGCTGATTTCCAGAGGCAGTCGGGAAACGCGCCAGCATGATGAAACGACTCGCAGCCGCCGCGGTCGCGGCGACCCTCGGCATTGTTGCGTCGGTCGGGACCGCCCCCGCGGCCACGGCCGGAGAGCCGTACTGGCAGTGCGTGACCTTCGCCCGGATGTTCTCCGGCATCGAGATTTTCGGCGACGCCCACACCTGGTGGTCGCAGGCCCAGAGCCGCTTCCAGACCGGCGCGCGGCCCCGGACCGGCTCGGTGCTGGCCTTCCAGCCCAACGGCCGGATGAGCCGCGGCCACGTCGCCGTGGTCTCGGAGGTGCTGACCGACCGGGTCATCCGCGTCACCCACGCCAACTGGGGCGGCAGCCGCGGCAAGGTCGAGGAGAACGTCACCGTCGTCGACGTCTCCGACCGCGGCGACTGGAGCGCGGTCAAGGTCTGGTACAATCCGATCAACGACCTCGGCACGACGGTCTATCCGACCTGGGGCTTCATCCACAACGCCCCGGCCCGTCCGTCCGACGGCCTGCTGATGGCCTCGGCGACGGCGGCCCCCGGCCAGCCCTGAGCCCCGCAACCCTCCCGCCACGCCGGGCTTGTGCTTGACGGCGGCGCCCGTCGTGCGCTCCATGCCCGCCACGGGGAGATTTCCATGCGCGCCTGCGTCCTCACCGCCCTCGCCGGCCTGGCCCTCGCCGCCTGTTCGCCGGCGGCGGACCCGCCCAAGGTGCCCGAACCGGCTCCGGGGCCCGCGCCCGTCCTGGCCGGCGTCGACCTGACCCGGCCGCTGCGCGTGGGCGGCAACGAACCGTTCTGGGCGATCGAGATGACCGGCTCGGAAATGATCTACGCCGGCGCCGACCGGCCCGGGCAGAGGGCGCCGCAGAACCCGCCCGTGATGCAGGGCACCATGGCCGTCTGGGAATCGACGACCACCGCCGGAAACCCCCTCAAGGTGACCCTGACCGCCACCGACTGCAGCGACGGCATGAGCGACCGCACCTATCCCCTGACGGCCATGGTCGAGATCGGCGGGGAACCGCTGTTGGGCTGCGCCGCCACCGCCAGCGCCCACAGGTCGACGGGGGAAGGCGGCCGGGTGGTCGACGCGCCCCCGGCGGAGGCGCCTCAGCCGGCCGGCTGATCCCGCAGGGTCCTGAGCGCGCCCAGCCGGGCGAAGGCCAGGGTCAGGGCCTTGCGCCGGGCCGGCGCCAGCGGGATCGATATCGCCTCGCGCACCACCGCCCCGCCGAAGCCGTCGGCGACGATCAGCCCCGGCTCGTCCGGCAGGACGTCGGCCGGGAACTCCGGGGCCACGGCGAAATAGAACAGGTCGCAGTACGGCCGGTACTCGCCCCATTTGCGGTCGACCCGGAAGTCCTCCAGCCCCGACTTGACCTCGCAGACGGCGATCTCGCCGCGCGGGCCCAGGGCCATGACGTCGGCGCGGCGGCCGTTGGGCAGGCCGACCTCGAGCAGCGGCGCATAGCCCATGTCCGCCATCAGCCGCGCGGCGCCGCGGGTGACTGACAGGGTGGTGGCGGGGCGGCTGAAGACCAGGTCGATGTGGAGAGTGGCCGCGGGCACATGTCTGTATGTTCCGTCTGTGTTCCGGCTTCAAGCCCCCGGTCGGACGGGGCCGGGACCAGCCGGCTAGAGGATGTAGCGGCTCAGATCGGCGTCGCGCGCCAGGTCGGCGACCTTGTCCCGCACCTGGTCACCGTCGAAGGCGACCGTCTGGCCGGCGAGGTCGGAGGCCCTGAAGCTGGTCTCCTCCAGCACCCGCTCCAGCACCGTCACCAGCCGGCGGGCGCCGATGTTCTCGACCGTCGAATTGGCCGCCACCGCCGCGTCCGCCAGGGCGCCGATGGCCTCGTCGGTGAAGGTCAGGGTCACGTCCTCGGTGGCCAGCAGGGCCTGGTTCTGGCGGATCAGATTGGCCTCCGGCTCGGTCAGGATGCGCACGAAGTCGTCGCGGGTCAGGGCCTTGAGCTCGACCCGGATCGGCAGCCGGCCCTGCAG
>NZ_CALMZS010000159.1 GCF_937870815.1 uncultured Brevundimonas sp. | reverse complement strand
AGGGTGCCGACGCCGGTGGCGGTGAAGAAGGCCGGGATGCCGGCGCCGCCGGCGCGGATGCGCTCGGCCAGGGTGCCCTGGGGGTTGAACTCGAGCTGGAGCTCGCCGGCCAGATACTGGCGCTCGAACTCCCTGTTCTCGCCGACGTAGGACGAGATCATCCGGGCGATCTGGCGGGTCTCGAGCAGCTGGCCGAGGCCGAAGCCGTCGACCCCGGCGTTGTTGGAGATGACCGTCAGGTCCCTGGCGCCGCTGTCGCGCAGGGCGGCGATCAGGTGTTCGGGGATGCCGCACAGGCCGAAGCCGCCGGACATGACGGTCATGCCGTCGAAGGTCAGGCCCTCCAGCGCGGATTTCGCGTCAGGGAAGATCTTCCGCATCGCTTCCTCATTTTTTCACCGTCTGATGAATATCGACGGCCTGTTTGGTCTCTACGGCGACGGGGCGGGCGGGGCAAGTCTCTGGGGCGTCTGGCGGCGGGCCGCGTCGCGCCGGGACCGATAACCGAAAAAACGGTGTGGCAGAGTCGGCAGAGTCGGCATCGATCGGAAAAACGCGATGGCGGAGTCGGCAGAGTCGGCAGATCCGACATCGGGGCCTGAGGGGACACGCCTGGGGGGGCGGCCGGGGATTCGATTGTCAAAGACCGGCGGGCGAAAGACAGCAAGTATGCACCCGTCGGCCTATCCGGATAGAAGATAGCGTTTGAAATCCGCTATGCGGCTGGAAAGACGGGATGTTTTTCGCTGAACCAGACTATAATTTCGCGGATTGCCAGCACAGCGTCATGGGCTTGGGCCGGCCCTTGAGAGCCATGGTTCATCACGAAGGCCACCAAGGGGTCTCGAAGGACACGAAGGGGCTGCAGGGCCGGCGGCTCCCGCCAGGGAGGCGCTTGAGGTTTGATGGCGGGCAAGGGCCCGCGGAAGGGTGCGACGGGCTCGCTCCCGTCGTGTCCTTCGTGCCCTTCTTCGTGGTCTTGGTGATGAACCAGCGATCGCGGCGTCACCAGCGGGCAGCGGAGTGAGTCCCTCCGTCTCGTCGCCTGCAGCACCCCTCAACCCCTTGACTGCTACGCGCCGCCCTTCGGGTCGCGGTTCCCCTCCCCATCGCTGCGTGACGGGGAGGAGACGGAGCGGGCCCCGTTAACCTTTTTCTTCGCGTGAGGCGGGCACGTCATGGCCAGCGGGCCCCGACAGGGTTAAAGGCGAGGCTTGGCGGATTCACGTTCGGGGGGACGAGGTGCGGACTGGCGTCAACGCATTGACGGCGAGCTTTGTGGCGGGGGTGGCGGCGGGCCTGCTGCTGACCGCTGACGGGCGCCACTGGCTGCGCCATCCGACGGTGATGCTGGGCGACCGGGCCAACGCCTCGGCGCCGCCGGCGCGCGCCCCCGCGGCGCCGCCGGCCGCCGTGGTCGCCGCGCCGCCGCCGGTTCCCGCCGTGACCCCGCTGTCGACGCGGCTGGCCCAGGGGCCGCTGCGCATCGGGGTGTTCGGGGATTCGATGGCCGACGGCCTCTACACCGGCCTCTACCGCGACCTGCGCGATGAGCCCAGGATCACGGTGACCAAATTCTCCGAGGTCTCGACCGGCCTGTCCCGCTACGACTACGTCGACATCCAGGCCAAGACGCAGCGGCAGATCGCGGAGACGCCGATCGACGTGGCGGTGATCCTGTTCGGCACCAACGACGCCCAGGGCATCAGCCTGGACGGCGTGATCCACGACTTCGGCACCGACGGCTGGAAGGCCGCCTATGCGACGCGGATCGACAATCTGGTGGCCATGCTGCGCAGCCGCGACGTGGCGGTGTACTGGGTCGGCCTGCCGCGCATGAAGAGCCCGCGGTTCGACGGCCGGATGGCGCTGATCAACGGGGTGGTCGAGGCGCGGATGCGGGCGCTGGGCGTGCCGTATCTGGAGACCACGGCCCTGACCGCCAACGGCGAGGGCGGCTACGAGGCCTATCTGCCGAACGACAGCGGCCGCAAGGTGCTGATGCGGGCCAATGACGGCATCCACATGTCGATGGCCGGCTATCTGCGCATCAGCGGTCCGGTGGCGGAGCGGCTGAAGCGCGACGCCGGCCTGGACCGGCCGTCGGCGGCGGTTTCCGCGGCCCGGGGATGAAGCCGGCGGGGGCGCTGATCGCGGCGGGCCTGTGGGCCGCGGCGGGCGCGGCCGGCGCGCAGTCGGTCGCCTATGGCGCGCTGGAGCGGCTGGCTCCCGGGCCGTCGGCCTGCCCCGGCGGCCTGTGCCAGGCGGACGCCCTCTCGGCCGTTTTCCGCCGGCTGGCGGGGGCGGGGGCCGGGGCGGGCGAGCCGGTCCCGGTCGTGCACATCCGTCAGATCGGAGACAGCCACACGGCGGGCGGGCGCATCACCGGCGCCGTGCGTACGCGACTGCAGGCGCGTTTCGGCCATGCCCCGGCCCCCGCGGGTCCGGCGGTTGAGGGCCATGGCGAGCGGCGGCCGGGCGTCCTGTTCTTCGAGTCCGGCCGGGTCGGGGCGACCTTGCACCACCTGCCGGAATGGCCCGACGACGAGGTCGCGGGCGGGCCGCCGCCCGGGGCCGCCGACCTGGTCATCCTGGCCTTCGGAACCAATGAGGGGTTCGAGGACGCGCTGGACGCGGCGGCCTACGAGGCGCTGCTGAGAAGCCAGGTCGACCGGCTGCGCCGCCTGACGCCCGCTCCGTCCCTGCTGATCCTCGGCGCGCCGGACGCGCTGCGCAGCGGGGTGGAGGCCGGCTGTTCCGCCGACGGGCGGCGGGCGCCGCCGCCGTCGCTGGCGGTGGTCCGGGACGTGCAGCGCCGGGTCGCCGCCGATCTGGGCGTGGCGTTCTGGGACTGGCACGGACGGATGGGGGGAGACTGTTCGGCGGACCGGCTGGCGTCGAGGGCCGAGCCCCTGATGCACGGCGACGGGGTGCATTTCACCGGCGCGGGGGCGGACTGGATCGGCGGCGTCCTCGCGGACGACCTGATCGCGGCCTATGAGGCGTGGAAGGCCGGGCCGGGGGGCGCGGACTAGATGCTGTTCCCCACCCTGGCCTTCGGCGTCTTCTTCCTGATCGTCTATTTCACCGCCTGGTCGCTGGACCGCGAGAACGGGCGGCGCAAGCTGTTCCTGCTGCTGGCCAGCTGGTTCTTCTACGCCCAGTGGGACTGGCGCTTCGTCGGCCTGCTGATCGGATCGGCGGTGCTGAACTGGGCGGTGGCGGCGCTGATCGCGCGGGACCGCGAGCGGCGCGGCGAGGCGAAAGGCGGCGGCTGGCTGGTCGGACTGGGCGTCGCGGCCAATCTGCTGATCCTCGGCTTCTTCAAATACTACGGCTTCTTCGTCGAGGAGGCCGGCGAGCTGCTGGCCCGGTTCGGCTGGGAGCGGGACCTGCCGCTGCTGCAGATCGTGCTGCCGGTGGGCATTTCGTTCTTCACCTTCCAGGGCATTTCGTACGTCGTCGACGTGCGGCGCGGCAAGACGCCGCCGGCCAAGAGCCTGCTGGACGTCATGCTGCTGATGAGCTTCTTCCCGCACCTGGTGGCGGGGCCGATCGTGCGCGCCTCGGACCTGCTGCCGCAGTTCGACCGGACGCCGCGGCTGACCCGGGAGATGGCCGCCCACGGCCTGCTGCTGATCGTCTGGGGCCTGTTCAAGAAGACGGTGATCGCCTCGGAACTGTCGGTGAATCTGGTCGATCCGGTGTTCTTCGACCCGACCGCCTACGGGGCGGTGGACATCGCGGCGGCGGTCTATGGCTATGCGGTCCAGATCTACTGCGACTTCTCGGCCTATTCCGACATGGCCATCGGGCTGGCGGCCCTGCTGGGCTATTCCTTCCCGCGCAATTTCGACCAGCCGTACCGGGCGGCCTCGATGCAGCAATTCTGGCGGCGCTGGCACATCAGCCTGTCCAGCTGGCTGCGGGACTACCTCTATGTGCCGCTGGGCGGCGGCCGGAAGGGGCTGTTCGCCAGCTGCGTCAACGTCTTCATCACCATGGTGCTGGGCGGGTTGTGGCACGGGGCGGCGCTGACCTTCCTGGCCTGGGGCGCGCTGCACGGCGGCGTGCAGGTGGTCGAGCGGCTGTTCCGCGCCGCCGTCGGAGACAGGCGGACCGTGCCGGCCTTCGTCGGGGTGCTGGTCACCTTCCACATCGTCTGCCTGGGCTGGATCCTGTTCAGGGCCGAGAGCTTCGGCCTGGCCGTTCAGGTGCTGGAGGGGCTCGGCCGGGCCGGGCCGGCGGTCATGCTGACGCCGCTGCTGCTGACCCTGATCGCCGGCGGGCTGGCCATGCACTGGCTGCCGCCGCGCGCCGTCGAGGGCATGGCCGAGCGGCTGAAGACGGCGCCGTCGATCACCCTCGGCCTGCTGGTCGGCGCGGCCGTCCTGCTGGTCGAGGCGGTGCGGCCCGAGGGCGTGGCCCCGTTCATCTATTTCCAGTTCTAGGGCGTTGACTCCGTGATGACCGACGAACCTGAAGATCCGCCGCCGCCGCTGGAGCCGTTCCCGGTCCATCCGGCGGAGTCGCCGTTTCCGCCCCTGGGCGAGAGCGTCGCCGCCGCGCCTCCGTCCGATCCGCCGAGCGACTGGATCGAGAGCGCCGACGCCCACGATCTGCCGACGCGGGAGAACGCGCTGGCGGCCCTGGGCCGGTTCGCCTTTCCGCCGGCCCCGCCGCTGGACGACGAGGGCGTGGCCGCGCGCGACCGGCGCTGGGCCAGCCGGGTGCTGATGGTGGCGACCGCCTTCCTGCTGATCTTCAATGCGGCGTCGCCGCTGAACTGGGCCCGGCGGCAGCCGCCGGGCTGGGGGGCGGAGACGGTGGGCCAGCTGTCGGAGGTGTGGGTCGCGCAGCTGGCGGTGTTCGGCGTCGACATGCCCAGACAGGGCGTGCGCGAGGCCTGGATGGCGGCGCGGGACGCGCGCTTCGTGGGGCAGGAGCCGGCCACGCCTCCCCCTTAGGGGAGGAGTTGGAGATCAGGCTTCGACGATCGGACCCAGGCCGTCGGAGGTGCGGGCGACGGTGAAGGTCCTGAGCACTCCGGCCTCATAGGGCTTGGCGAGAATGGTCGAGACGGTGTGCAGCTCGGCCTTCGCCTGATCCGGCGTCAGGGTCAGCAGTACATAGCCCTTGGCCGTCTGGTCGCAGAAGACCACCTCGTCATTGGCCCGCATCAGGGCCGCGCCCAGCGGCAGGCCCGGCGTGGCGTCGCCGACCGAGGGGCTGGAGATGGCGCTGGTCCCGAACTCGACGCCGCGGCGGGCGCCGTCGGCGGCCCTCAGGTCGTTGACCCAGAAGGCGTGGCTGTCGCCGGCCAGGACGATGGGCTGGACCCCCGCCTCGGCGAAGGCGGCGTACAGGCGTTCGCGGCCGGCGGGATAGCCGTCCCAGCTGTCGAGATTGAAGGGCACGCCCAGTTTGAACAGTTCGATCGACTGGCGGATCCGGGGCCGCACCGCCTGGGGCAGGCCGGCGATCAGGGCCGCGATCTGCAACGGATTGGCCATGGTGGTGACATCCGGACCCTGGACGCGGGCCATGACCACCTGGTTGCCGATCACCTGCCACGGCCTGCCCGAGGCCCGCGAGGCCTGGAGGGTGGAGCGAACCCAGTCGCGCTGGGTCTCGCCGAGCAGGTCGCGGGCGGGGTCGCCGCGCCTGGCCTGGAAGGCGGCGACGTCGGGGCCGCCGGCGGCGACCGGCATGTCCTTGGCATAGGTCAGCGGCTCGCCCCGGGCCAGCAGCCGGGTCTCGACCATCAGCAGGCTGGCCAGGTCGCCGAAGTCGAAGCTGCGCTGGATGGCGTCCGGGGTCAGCCCGGCTTCCGGCTCCCGGATCGGCATCCATTCGAAATAGGCCCTGAGCGCCGCGGCCTTGCGCGCGGCGAAGTCGCCCTCGGTCGCCGGCGCGTGGTTTTCGGCCCCTTCCGTCCAGGCGTCGTTGGCGACCTCGTGATCGTCCCAGACGCAGATGAAGGGCGCGCGGGCGTGGGCCGCCTGCAGGTCGGGGTCGGACTTGTACTGGGCGTGACGGGTGCGGTAGTCGGCCAGGCTGACGATCTCGTGGGCCGGTTCGGGCGCCCGGTTCAGGCGGCCCCCGATGGCCATGCCGTAGTCGGCCGGGTCAGCCCCGTATTCGTAGATATAGTCCCCCAGATGGACGACGGCGTCGACGCGCTCGAGTCTGGAGACGGCGTCCCAGGCATTGAACAGGCCGCCGGCGTAAAGCTGGCACGAGGCCACGGCCAGGACCACGTCGGGCGTGGGGCCGGCCGGCAGGGTGCGGGTCCGGCCCTGGGGCGAACGCGCGGCGCCGACGGCGAACAGATAGCGGTATTCGACGCCCGGCTCCAGGTCCGTGACCGGCACCTTGACCGTGAAGTCGCGCTCCGGACCCGTGTGCGTCCGGCCTCCGCGCGCAACGGCGTCGCCGTCCTGCCACACCGCCCATTCGACCTCGATGGACCGGACGGACGGATCGGCCGGCGTCACCCGGGTCCAGAGCAGGACTCCGTCGGCGCGCGGATCGCCCGAGGCCACGCCGTGGAGGAAGGAAACCTCCGGCGCGTCCTGCGCCGCCGCGGGGACGGCCGCCCCTGCCGCGCCGGCGCCGAACAGGCCGAGAAGGTCGCGGCGGTGCAGGGTCATGGCTCCGCCCTCCTAGTAGCGCAGGCTGACATTGACGCCGTACATCCGCGGCTCGCCGGCGATGAAGGTCGGCAGGCCCAGCGAGTCGCCGGTGTTGCCCGCGTCCTTGACGTATTCCTCGTCCAGCAGATTGTCGCCGAACAGTTCGACGCCCCAGTGTCCGCCGTCGGGAGCGTAGCGGATGCGCAGGTTGAGCAGTCCATAGCTGTCCTGGACCTCGTCCACCGCCGCGTCGGGCACGAAATTGGTGGTCTGCAGGTCGGTGCGGTCGTTGTTGTCGTCGAAGAAGACCTGGGACTGCCAGGTGTAAGTCGGCTGGACCTCGAAGCGGCCGCCCGCGACCGGCAGGCGCCAGATCAGGCCGACCGAGGCGCGATGATCGGGCGACAGGCGGAAGCGGTTGCCGTCGAACAGGCCCGCCTTGAAGCGCGAGTGGTTGTAGCCATAGACGCCGAACAGGTCGAAGTCGTCCGACAGACTCCAGAAGCCCTGGCCCTCGAAACCGTAGGCCTCGGCCTCGCCGGCGTTGGTGGTGACGAACTGGGTGCCGATCTGAACCGTGGTCTGGAAATTCTGGTATTCGTAGAAATAGACCGCGCCGTCGAGGCGCAGCGTTCCGTCCATCAGGACCGTCTTGGCGCCGACCTCATAGCTGTCGACCTCCTCGGCGTCGACCTCGGTGAAGTTGGGCGCGCCGAACGGGCTGGACGGCGCGCGCGGGGCCAGAACCTTGGGGCGGCGTCCGCGGGCGTAGGTGGCGTAGAGGCTGGCGTCCTCGGAGACGGCGTAGCGGCCGGTCACCCGCCAGGTCAGGCCCTCGTCCTCCAGGTCGCGCGAGATCACCGAGCCGTTGCCGACGGTCGGCTGGAAGGTCAGGCCGAACAGCGGAAAGGCCGCGCTGGCCGGGGCGTTGGCGGCGCCGGGCGTGGCCAGCTGGACCACCAGGCCGTTGGCGAAGGCCCCCAGGGCGGCGGCCTGGGCGAAGGCGGCGGGGGTGCCCTGGGCGATCAGGGCGGCGATCTGGGCCTGGACCTGCTGCAGGCCCAGCAGACCGCCGAGGATCGAGCGGCCGTTGAGCACGGCGGTCGAGAAGTCGGTGGTCTTCTCGTCGCGGGTGTAGCGCACGCCGGCGGCGAACTCGAGCCGGTCGGTGGGCTTCCAGGTCAGGTCGCCGAACAGATCGAAGGATTCCAGCTCGCTGCCGCTTGTGGCGATCTCGATATGGCCGGGCTTCAGATTGTTGCGGATGCCGGGGATGACCGGGGCGGGCAGGCCGAAGCCGGCCAGTATGGGGTCGAGCAGGGCGGGACTGCCATAGGCGGCCAGCGGCAGGTGGCTGGTCAGGGCCACGCCCGGCGCCCCGTCCAGCAGGCCGGCGAACTGGGCCAGGGCGACGCGCTCGTCGACCTCGATCGGCGTCCGCTGCGAACCCTCCTCGCTGAAATAGCCGGCGCCGACGAAGCCCGACAGAACGCCGCCGTTGTCCCAGTTGAGGCGGAACTCCTGGCTCCACTGCTCGCCCTCGGTGTCGGCCACGCCCGTGAGCAGGGGCAGGGACACGCCGTCCGGATCGTACACCTCGACGGTGTCGAACCGGCGCCAGGCGCTGGTCGAGGTCAGGGTCAGGGCGTCGTCGAGGTCCAGGCGGACCAGGCCGGTCAGGCCATAGACCTCGCGATCGACGCCCAGGCTGCGGCCGCCGTCGATGTTCGTGCCCGGCGTCAGCGCCGCGCCCTCCCAGGGATCCCGGCCGCCCAGGACCGCGCCGGTCGTCGGGTCCTGGGGCGAATAGGCCCTGGACTTGAAGCTGACGCCCGAGGCGTCGTCGGTCTGGTAGTTGCCGATCAGGTCGATGCGCAGGGCCGGGGTCGGTTCAAACGCCGCCAGCGCCCGGAAGGCCAGGGTCTCGACGCCGTTATAGTCCTCGCCGCCCAGCCGGTTTTCGACATAGCCGTCGCGGCTCTTCATCCGGGTGGCGAAGCGCAGCGCCGCCGTGTCGCCCAGCGGCGCGTTCAGCATCAGCTCGACCATGCGGTAGTCGAAATTGCCCGCGCCGGCGCGGGCGGCGGCGTCCAGGCCGTTCACATCGGCCTTGTTCTGGATGATGTTGACCGCGCCGATCAGGGC
>NZ_CALMZS010000158.1 GCF_937870815.1 uncultured Brevundimonas sp. | reverse complement strand
GCGGCGGCGTTCGAGCCGGCCGGGGCCGTCCAGCGCAGCACCGGCGAGCGCGCCGCCCGGGTCTCGTCGAGGCGGCGCAGGGGCGCGTGGAACGGGGCCCCCTTGAAGCGGTCGACCTCGCCGGCCTTGGCCGCTGTCGCCAGCGCCCGCATCGCCGCGATGAAGCGATCCAGCTCCTGTTTCGACTCGGTCTCGGTCGGCTCGATCAGCATGGCGCCGTGGACGACCAGCGGGAAATACATGGTCATCGGGTGGAAGCCCTCGTCGATCATCGCCTTGGCGAAGTCGAGCGTGGTCACCCCCGTCCCCTTCAGCCAGGCGTCGTCGAACAGGGCCTCGTGCATGCACGGCCCCTCCGGGAAGGCCGGGCTCATCAGGTCCTGCAGCCGGGCCTTGATGTAGTTGGCGTTCAGCACCGCGTCCTCGGCCACCTGACGCAGGCCGTCGGAGCCATGGCTCATCATATAGGCCAGGGCGCGTACGAACATGCCCATCTGGCCCTGGAAGGCGCACAGGCGTCCGAAGGCCTGCGCCGCCTCGTCCTCGGCGAACTCGACCAGCCGGAAGCCGTCCTCGCCGGCCACCACCCACGGGGCCGGGGCGAACGGGGCCAGGGCTTCCGACAGCACCACCGGCCCCGCGCCCGGCCCGCCGCCGCCGTGCGGGGTCGAGAAGGTCTTGTGCAGGTTGATGTGCATGGCGTCGACGCCGAGGTCTCCCGGCCGCACCCGCCCGACGATGGCGTTGAAATTGGCCCCGTCGCAGTAGAAATAGGCCCCCGCCTCATGCGTCAGCCGGCTGATCTCGAGGATGTCGCGCTCGAACAGGCCGCAGGTGTTGGGATTGGTCACCATGATGGCGGCGACATCGTCGCCCAGCTTGGACGCCAGATCGGCCACGTCGACGCGGCCGTCGTCGGTCTGGGCCACTTCCACGACCGTATAGCCGACGAAGGCGGCGGTGGCCGGGTTGGTGCCGTGGGCCGAGGTCGGCACCAGCACCTTGCGGCGCTGCTCGTGCTCGCCGCTGGCCTCATGGGCGGCGCGGATGGCCATCAGGCCGCACAGCTCGCCATGGGCGCCGGCCTTGGGGCTCATCGCCACCGCCGGCATGCCGGTCAGGGTCTTCAGCCAGTGGGCCAGCTGGTCCATCAGCTCCAGCGCGCCCTGCACCGTCGACACCGGCTGCAACGGGTGGATGTCCGAGAAGCCCGGCAGGCGCGCCATCTTCTCATTGAGGCGCGGGTTGTGCTTCATCGTGCACGAGCCCAGCGGGTAGATGGCCAGGTCGATGGCGTGGTTCTTCTGGCTCAGCCGCACATAGTGGCGCATCGCCTCGGGCTCGCTCAGGCCCGGCAGGCCGATCGGGTCGCGCCGCACCAGATCGCCCAGATCGGCGCCCTCGCCCTTCGGCTCCGGCAGGTCGACCCCGGTCTTGCCCCAGCCGTCGCTCTCGAAGATCAGGTGCTCGTCCTGCAACAGGCCGCGCCCGCCGGTCAGGGTGGCGGGCCTGGTCTCGACGCGGTTCGGCGTGGTCGGGCGGCCGACGGTGTTCATGGTGCTCATTACAGAACCTCCGCCAGGGCGGTCTTGAGGGCGGCGATATGAACTTCGGTGGTGGTCTCGGTCGCCGCGACGAGCAGGACGTCGTCCATGCCGGCGGCGGGGGCGAGGCGGCCGTAGGGCACGCCGGCCAGCACGCCCCTGGCGGCCAGGGCGTCGACCACCTGCGTGGCGTTCTTCGGCAGCCGAACGGCGAACTCGTTGAAGAAGCGCGGCGTCAGCACCTCGACACCCGGAATGCTCGCCAGCGCATCCCGCGTCGCCAGCGCCTTCTCGTGGTTCAGCAGGGCCATCTTGCGCAGCCCCGTCTCGCCCAGCAGGCTCATGTGGATGGTGAAGGCCAGGGTGCACAGGCCCGAGTTGGTGCAGATGTTCGAGGTGGCCTTGTCGCGGCGGATATGCTGTTCGCGGGTCGACAGGGTCAGGACGAAGCCGCGCGTTCCGTCGGCGTCCACGGTCTCGCCGGTCAGGCGGCCGGGCATCTGGCGCACCAGTTTTTCGCGGCAGGCGAACAGGCCGACATAGGGGCCGCCGTAGTTCAGGGCGTTGCCGATCGACTGGCCCTCGGCGGCGACGATGTCGGCCCCCATCTCGCCCGGCGACTTCAGCAGCCCCATCGACACGGCCTCGGTGACCACCACGATCAGCAGGGCCCCGGCGGCGTGGGCCGCTTCCGCGATCTTCGTCACGTCGGTCGCCGTTCCGAACACGTTCGGGGTCTGGACCACCACGCAGGCGGTGTCCGGGCCGATCTGGCCGATCACCTCCGCCTCGGCGTCGACGGCGGCGGCCAGCACCTGGGTCTCGACGCCGACGGCGTGGACCACCGTCTCGGTGGCCGCGACATAGTGCGGATGCACCCCGCCCGAGATCACCGCCCTGTTGCGGCGCGTCACCCGGGTGGCCATCAGCACCCCCTCGGCCATCGCCGTTGACCCATCGTAGAGGCTGGCGTTGGCCACCGGCATGCCGGTCAGGTTCGCCACCTGGGTCTGGAACTCGTACAGATACTGCAGCGTGCCCTGGGCGATCTCCGGCTGGTACGGCGTGTAGCTGGTCAGGAACTCCGAGCGCTGGATCACATGGTCCACCGTGGCCGGCACATGGTGGCGATAGGCCCCCGCCCCGCAGAAGAAGGGGGCGGAACCCGCCGCCGTGTTCTTCGCCGCCATGGCGCCGAGCGCCCGCTCGACCTCCAGCTCGCCCGCCACCCGCGGCAGATCGACGAACCCCTCGCGCCGCGCCGCCTCGGGCACGTCCACGAACAGGTCGTCGATGGATTTGGCCCCGATCGCCGCCAGCATGGCGGTGCGGTCGTCGGGGGTCAGGGGCAGGTAGCGCATCAGGTGATCTCTTGGATAGGAGGAGCAGGCGCTTCGGCGAGAAGCCGTTCGAGGAGGCGCTGAAAAGCGGCCGGTTGCTCGATCATCAGCAAATGGCCCGCGTCGGGGACGACATCGACCGTCGACGCCATTTGAAGAGCCCAGTCGGGCGCGTGCCAGCCGACTCGCGACCGGTCGCCGGCGACAAGATGAACCGACAGGCGTTCGAACACGCGTCGCAGCAAGGCTTCATACTCCGGTCGATCGGTGAACTCCGTGACCGATCTTCCCATGGCTCTGAGCGTTTCGGCATCCTGGAACGCCAGCGCATCGCAAGCCCAGGCGAGATTGGCTGCGTTCGGTTCGACACCTGAGCGCGCCAACCATGCTCCCGGATTCTGGCGAAAACCATTCAGCATGTCCTCCGCCTCGGAGGCCGCCATTCGTCCGACCCCAGCCGACCAGAAGGCGTCCTGCAGCGAGAAATTGCCCTCGATGTTAACAACTCGCCGGACCCGGTCAGGCCGGGCATCGGCTGCCATCATGGCGATTGCACCGCCAACGGAATGCCCGACCAAATCGACAGGCCCTTCGGTGGCGTCGATCAGCGCCACGACCCGCGCTGTCTGGATGGGCAGTCCGATCTCGTCAGTCGGCGCGCGATCCTGTCCATATCCTGCCAAGTCCGGAGACAAAACCGGACGATGAAGCGAATCGTCCAGACCAGCCACGTGGAACGGACCGATAAAGCCGTGGACGAGGATGATCGGAGCGGGCGTCACGAAAGATCTAGAGCGTGGTCAGGTACTGGTCGTAGGTCGCCCGATCCATCAGGGCCTCGACCTGCGAGGCGTCCGCCACCCTGATCTTCGCGAACCAGCCCTCGCCTTCCGGATCGGCGTTGACGGTCTCGGGGGCCGAGGCGAGGGCGGCGTTGCCCTCGATCACCTCGCCCGCGACCGGGGCGTAGACGTCCGAGGCGGCCTTGACGCTCTCGACCACGGCGAAGCTGTCGCCCCGGCCGACGGTCTTGCCGGCCTCCGGCGTCTCGACGAACACCACGTCGCCGAGGGCCTCGGCGGCGTGCTTGCTGATGCCGACGGTGGCGACGTCGCCGTCGAGGCGAACCCACTCGTGATCCTTGGTGAAGCGCATCTCAGTTCTCCGGGTAGCCGTCAGGCGGTCTTGGGTTTGCGATAGTAGCGTGGGGCGACGAAGGGCATGGCGACGACCTCGGCGGCGGCGGGCTTGCCGCGCACGATGACCTTCAGCTCCGTGCCCAGAGCGGCGAAGGCCGGCGGGACATAGCCCATGGCGATGTTGCGGCCCAGGGTCGGGGAGGGGCCGCCCGAGGTCACCTTGCCGATGACGCTCCCGTCCATGTCGGCGATCCCGGCGCCCTCGCGGGCCGGGGCGCCTTCCTTGACCGACAGGCCGACGCGCACCCGCGACGGTCCCTCGGCCAGTTCCCTCAGGATGCGGCCGGCGCCGTTGAAGTCCGCCCGCTCCTTGCGCGACTTCGACAGGGCGAAGGTCAGGGCCGCCTCGACCGGGCTGGTGGTGGCGTCGATGTCGTGGCCGTGCAGCGGCAGGCCGGCCTCCAGCCGCAGGCTGTCGCGCGCGCCCAGGCCGATCGGCTTGACCCGGGCGTCTTCCAGCAGGGTGTTCCAGACGCGTTCGGCCTGGTCGGCCGGGACCGAAATCTCGTAGCCGTCCTCGCCGGTGTAGCCCGAGCGCGAGACGAAGCAGTCGACCCCGAACAGCATCAGCCGGGCGCAGTCCATGAAGCCGAACTCGGCCAGCACCGGCTCGTGCGCGGCCATGACCTCGGCCGCCTCCGGTCCCTGGATGGCGATCAGGGCGCGGTCGGCCAGCACCGTCAGCCTGGCGTCGCCCTGCAGGTTGGCTTCGAGGAAGGCGAAGTCGGCGTCCTTGTTGCCGGCGTTGACCACGACATGGAGGCCGTCGTGATCGGGACACCCGGCCATCAGATCGTCCATGATGCCGCCTTCGTCATTGAGCAGCAGGCTGTATTTCTGCCGCCCGGCCTTCAGGGCCGCATAGTCGCCGGGGACGAAACGCTCGAACTGGGCCACGGCGTCCGCGCCGGTGATCCTGCACTGGCCCATGTGCGAGACGTCGAACAGGCCGGCGTGTTCGCGGGTCCAGCGGTGCTCGGCCAGAACCCCCTCGTACTGCACCGGCATGTCGTAGCCGCCAAAAGCCACCATCCGGGCGCCGAGGGCGCGGTGCGCGGCGTTGAGGGGCGTGGTCTTCAGGGTCTCGTCGGTCATGGTCAGACTTTCGCGGTCGCGTTTTGAAGCGGAAGCCTCCGCCGTCCTCGCGCCCCCGCTGTCCTGAAGCCTGAGAGATTCCGCCCCGTCCCGGCTCGGCGCTGCGCACCGTCCGGGATGACAAGGCTTGCTCCGTCGGCGCGCCCATGAATCCCGGGAATGGGGAGCGACTTTCCAGCGTCCGTATGTCCTCGCGGTCCGTTTGCCTGAGCGTTTCCGGGGCGGTTGCGCCTTCGGCTCCGAAGCCTCCGAAAAGGCCCCGATCTCTCCCGCGAGAGCGTCGCGACCTAGGCCCCGACTCCGGCGCGAAGTCAAGCGGAACGGGCGGCCCAGGCCTCGACTTCGGCGATCCGCGCCGCCTTGTCCGCCTCGCCCAGGAACGACCCCTCGAAACTGTTCCGCGCCATCCGCGTCACCTGCTCCCGCGTCAGCCCCGTCGCCTCGGCCAGCCGGCGGTAGTTGTCGTTCACATAGCCGCCGAAATAGGCCGGATCGTCCGAGTTCAGCGTCACATGCAGGCCGCGCCGCAGCATTTCGGGCACGGGGTGGTCCTTCAGGTCCCTGACCACGCACAGCTTCAGGTTCGACAGCGGGCAGACCGTCAGCGTCATCCCCGACGCCGCCAGCCGCTCGATCAGCGCCTCGTCCTCCATCGAGCGGTTGCCGTGGTCCATCCGGTCGATGTGCAGCAGGTCCAGCGCCTCGCGCACATAGTCGGGCGGCCCTTCCTCGCCGGCGTGGGCCACCCGCTTCAGCCCCATCTGGCCGGCGCGTTCGAACACCCGCCGGAATTTCGACGGCGGATGCCCGACCTCGGACGAATCCAGCCCCACCCCCTCGATCCGGTCCAGCCACGGCTCCGCCTGGTGCAGCGTGTCGAAGGCCGCGTGCTCGTCCAGATGGCGCAGGAAGCACAGGATCAGCTTCGAGCTGACCCCCAGCTCGCGCTCGGCCCGCTTCATGCCCGCCAGCAGCCCCTCGGCCACGACCCCGAACGGAATGCCGCGGTCGGTGTGGGTCTGCGGATCGAAGAAGATCTCGGCGTGGCGCACAGCGTCCGCCGCCGCCCGCCGGAAATAGGCCAGCGCCAGGTCGTGGAAATCCGCCTCGCTCCGCAGCACCTCGGCCCCGGCGTAATAGATGTCGAGGAAGTCCTGCAGGTTGGAGAAGTCATAGGCCGCCCGCACCGCCTCGACGCTGTCGAACGGGATGGAGACCCTGTTGCGCCGCGCCAGCTCGAACATCAGTTCGGGCTCGAGACTGCCCTCGATATGCAGGTGCAGCTCGGCCTTGGGCAGTCCGGCGATATAGGCGTC
>NZ_CALMZS010000157.1 GCF_937870815.1 uncultured Brevundimonas sp. | reverse complement strand
AAGAACACACGACCGTCGGCCTCCGCCTCGGGCAGGACGCCGCCGCGGATGTTCACCTGAAGGGCGTAGAGCATCAGGTTGGGCAGCGGCAGGGTCGCGTCCCTCGCCTCCCTGAGGGCGACGAATTCGGCCTCGGAGCGCCCGCCGCCGACGTGGATGTTGTCGCGGCGCTGCTCGGCCACGGTGCTGAAGCAGGCAGGTTCCCGACCGTCCGGCCCGTAGTCGTGGCCGACGAAGACGCCGGTCTCCTCCGGCAAGGCCAGGATGTCCTGGATGCTGCCGTACAGAACGTGGGCGTCGCCGCCCGGAAAGTCGGCGCGGGAAGTGCCCGCATAGGGCATCATCAGGGTGTCGTGCACGAAGGCGCAGCCGCCGATGACATAGCTGATCGACGCCAGGGTGTGGCCGGGGGACAGCATCACCCGGCCCTCCAGTCCGCCGATCCGGAAGGTGTCGCCCGCGGCGAACAGCCGGTCCCACTGGCGGCCGTCGGTCGGGAAGCTGTCGGGCAGCCGGTAGATGTCCTTCCACAGCGCCTGGACGCCGCAGACCTTCTCGCCGATGGCCGTCGGGGCCCCGAGTCTCTCGCGCAGGTAGGGGGCGGCCGAGAAATGGTCGGCGTGCGGGTGGGTGTCGAGGATCCACTCGACCTTGAGGCCGGCGGCCCGGACATGGTCGAGAATGGCGTCGGCGTTGCGCGTGGTGGTGGCCGCGGCCTTCTCGTCGAAATCCCACACGGGATCGATGATGGCCGCGGCGCCCGTGGCCGGATCGCTGACCACATACTGCCAGCTGCCGGTCCTGGCGTCGTGCAAGGCCGCGACCTGCGCGTCGCCATGGCGGAAATGTCGCATCAGGGATTCTCCGGTCGGACGAAGACGATCAGGCAAAGGATGTCATGGCCACGTCATCGGAGCGGCGCCCACCGGTTCGGGATGGGCCCGAGACAGGCGTGCAGGTCGTTGAGCTGCAGCAGGGTCAGGCCGGCCACGGCGGTCTTTCTCCGTTCAGCGGAGCGGCTCTCCCGCGCGGATGCGGGCGATCACCGCCTGGAGTTGCGCCAGCGGCATGCCCCCGGGGATGAGGTTGCCGTTGATGATGAACGCCGGCGTACCCTGCAGGGCCAACGCGGCCGCCTCCCGATGGTTTCGCTCGAGCACGGCGTCGATCTCGGCCCCGTGAGCCTCGAGGTCGCGATCCAGCCGGGCCATGTCGATGCCGGCCGCCGCGGCCAGCGGGCGAATTTCGGCGTCGCCGGCGATGCGGTCGGTGGAGCGCATGAAGGCGTTGTGAGCGGCCTCATATTTGCCCTGATACCCCGCCGCGAGCGCCGTCCGGGCCGCCGCCGTGGACCCCGCCCCGAAGATCGGCCAGTCCTTGTAGAGGATGCGCACCTTCGGATCCGCCTCGAGCAGGGCGGCGAGTTCCGGGTTCATCTGGCGGCAGTAGGGGCAGTTGTAGTCGATGAAGCCGATCAGGGTGACATCGGCCTTCTCGGCCCCGATGAACGGCGCGGCCGGCGTCCGCAGCAGGTCGGCGAAGCCGACGCTGGTGACGAGGGCGTCCTGCTGCCCGGCTGCGGGGGCCGCGTCCGCGGCGGCGTTCTCGGCCCCGGCCGGACTGCAGGCGGCGAGCGCCAGGGACCCCAGGGCGGCGGCGAGGATATGATGTTTGTCGAGCATGCTGTTCTCCAGTCTGGTCTTGGGATGATGGGGACCGTCAGCGGGCGATGGCCCGCAGTTCGGCGTCGATCTGTTCGGGCGAAATCTCGCCCATGTGAGTTTTTCGCAGGGCCCCGTCGGCGCCGATGAACAGAGTCACCGGAATGCCGGCCGTCCCGTAGTGCCGCGGCAGGGCCATCGAAGGGTCGAGCAGGACATTGTCCAGCCGCAGGCCCTGGGCGTCGAGGAAGCGGGCGATGGTCTGCTGACCCTCGCCCTGGTTGACGAAGAGGAAGCGGATGTCCGGATGGGCCGCCTCGGCCGCCGCCAGGACGGGCATCTCGCGGCGACACGGCGGGCACCAGGTGGCCCAGACATTGATCACCGTCGGACGGCCGTCGCCGCGGGCGAGGTCGAGCGGGGCGCCGTCGAGCCGGGCCAGGGCGAGGTCCGGCATCGGTCGGGCATCCGTCCGGGCGGTGAGCTGATAGGCGACGTTCCAGACGAACACCGCCGCGATCACCGGCACGAGGCCATAGGCCATCAGGCGGCGTTCCCTGAGGATCAGGGGACTTGCGAGGGCGACCGCGACCAAGGCCCAGGGCCAGATGAAACCGCCCTGCCAGACGGCGAGGATCCGCAACGGATCGCCTTCGAAATACGACCAGTGGCCGATCACATGGGCCAGGCGCGCCGCGGCCAGGCCGCCGAGCGCCACCGCCGTGCTCCACGGGTTGAAGCGGCCGCTGACCCGGCTTGCGAGCACCCCCGCCACGATCAGGAAGGCCGCCATGCCGAGGATGATGGCGAACCGCTCGGCTGACAGCACCAGCGGGCCGATGACGATCGCTCCCACCTCAGCCCGCCCTGATCCGGCTCAGGGCGTCGAGCACGCTCCCGGCGCCGGTCTCGCCGACGATCCGGGTGGCGGCCGGCTCGCGGGCTCCAGCGTCCAGAAAGATCATCGTCGGGGGGCCGACCACGGCGAAATCCTCCATCAGCGAACGCGCCCCGGCGTCGGCCCGGGTGACGTCGACCTTGATCAGCGACACCTCGCCCAGGCGGGCCCGGACTTCGGGATCGTCGAAGACCTCGCGTTCGATGACCTTGCAGCTGACGCACCAGTCCGCCGTGAAATAGACCAGCGAGGGCCGTCCGGACCGGCTCGCCAGGGCCGTCGCCTCGCGCAGGCCGGCCTCGTCGGTCACCACGGTCTCGGCGTAGTTCGGGAGCGCCGCCGCCCGGGCCCCGCCGAACGGCTCGAGCGGCTGCAGCGGATCCGTCGCCCCCGCGCCCGCCCCGACCAGCAGCATCACGCCCCAGACCGCCGCCGCCAGACCCGCCACCCGCGCCACGCGCGCGCCGGGGCCGGGGGCCGGATCCCGCTGGAACAGCCCCAGCGCCGCGGCCACGGCCAGGAGCAGGGCCGCGCCCGCCACCAGCACCGCGGCCGACGGCAGGATACGGGCCGCCAGCCACCAGGCGGTGGCCAGGAACAGGAAGCCGAAGACGGCCTTGACGCGGTTCATCCAGGGCCCGGCCCTGGGCAGAAGGCGTGCGCCCATGGCGCCGAATATGATCAGCGGCACGCCCTTGCCGAGGCCCAGGGCGAACAGGGCGCCGGCCCCGAGGGCGAGATCGCCGGTCTGGGCGATGTAGAGCAGGGCTCCGGCCAGAGGCGCGGTGACGCAGGGCCCGACGATCAGGGCGGAGACGAAGCCCATGCCCGCGGCCGAGGGCGCCGAGCGCCGGCCCGTGCCTCGGTCCACCGACAGGCGCGAGGTCCAGGCCGACGGCAGCTGGAGTTCGAACAGGCCGAACATCGACGCGGCCAGAACCACGAAGACCAGCGACAGGGCGCCGACCGCCCAGACCGACTGCAGCGCCATCTGCAGATTCTGGCCGGACCAGGCCGCCGCCATGCCCAGCAGGGCGAAGGCCGTGGCCAGGCCGAGAACGTAGGACGCCGACAGGATGAAGCCCCGCCGGGGATCGCGCCCCTCCAGGCCGCGGCCGATCACGCCGGCCAGGATCGGATACATCGGGAAGACGCACGGGGTGAACGCCAGCAGAATCCCGAAACCGAAAAAGGCGAGCAGAACCCAGGCGGCGCCTCCGCTCACGGACAGGGATTCCACCATTCCGCCGCCCGACTGCAGCTCGACCTCGACCGGCCCGGCCGAAACGGGAACGGGGACGGGGACGGCCTCTCCCGCGGCCTCGACGGGCGGGGCCTGGGCGGCGGCGACCGCCAGGGCCCCGGCGTTGGCCGCGACCCCGTCCGGAGAGGGCCGGGCGGCCAGGGTCAGCGGGGACGCCGCGCGGGCTTCGGGCAGGACCGGCAGGGTCACGGTCTCGGTGACCGGCGGATAGCAGATCGAATCCTCGACGCAGCCCTGGTAGGTGATGTTCACCGCCCCCGGAGCCCCGGCCGCCTCGAGGGTCGCCCGCGTCAGGGTCGCCCGTCCGGCGTCGCGCCAGATCTCGACGACGCCGAAGCCCGGGTCGTCCTTTTGCCGGCCCGGGGCCAGATCCAGGGCGAGCGCGGTCTTGCCGTCGGCCACGGTGGCCACGGTATGACCCCGGTACAGATAGTGCCCGGGCGCGATGCGCCAATCGAAGGCCACGTCGCCGGCCCCGGTGCGGGTGACCGAAAGCCGGAAGGCCTCCTGCGGGGACAGGGGGGCCTGCGCCGCGGCGGGCAGGACGCCGGCCAGGGCGACCACCACCAGGGCGAGGGCCGCCCCGAGACCGGCACGCAGGGCGAAACGCTTTTTCATGCGGCGTCATTCGCCGTCACAGCTTAAGTCAGCCTTAAGTCTGGAGGCCGACACGACCCCATGCGAATCCTCGCCGTGGAAGACGACCCGATCCTCGCCAACGGCCTTCAGGTCGGCCTGGGCAGCTATGGCTGGACGGTCGATGTCGCCGGCGGCGTGCAGGACGCCCTCGCCGCCCTCGACTGCTCCAGTTTCGACGCCGTCGTTCTGGACCTGGGTTTGCCGGACGGCGACGGGCTGGAGGTGCTGCGCTTCGTCCGGAGGCGCGAAATGCCGGTCGCGGTGCTGCTGCTGACCGCCCGGGACTCCGCGCCCGATCGCGTCGAGGGGCTCGACGCCGGCGCCGACGACTATCTCGGCAAGCCTTTCGACCTGGACGAACTGGCGGCGCGGCTGAGGGCGGTCCGCCGACGGGTCCTGGGGCGCGCGACGGCGCCCTTGAAACACGGCGACCTCATGCTCGATCCAAAGGCGCGGCTGGTCTGGCTGGGGGACCGCGATATTTCCCTCTCCCGCCGCGAATTCGCCATCCTCGAGGCCCTCATCGAGCGGCCGGGCCAGGTGCTGTCGCGCGGCCAGCTCGAAGAGCGGCTCTACGGCTGGCAGGAGGACATCGGCAGCAACGCCGTGGAGGTGCACATCCACCATCTGCGCGCCAAGCTGGGCCCGGGGCTGATCCGGACCATGCGCGGCCTGGGATACGCCCTGCGATGAGCTCCATCCGCCTCAGGCTGTTCGTCATTCTCGCCCTCGTCTCGACCGTCGTCTGGAGCCTGGCCGCCAGCTGGGTCTATGTCCGCACCCGGCATGAGGTCGAGCGCGTTCTCGACGCCCGTCTGATCGAGGCCTCGCGCATGGTCTCGTCGCTGCTGGCCAGCGGCGACGTGGCCCGGACGTCGTCCGAGGCTCCGGCGCTGGCGACGGCCGCCGGCCGCTCCTCCTACCGACGCCAGCTGTCCTGCCAGATCTGGTCGCTCGACGGCGCGCTGATCGGACGTTCCGACGGCGCGCCCAGCCGGCGTTTGACCACCGCCGCCTCGGGCTTCTCCGAGGCCACCATCGACGGGGCCCGCTGGCGCGTCTACGCCATCGAGAACCGCGAGGCCGGCGTCCGGGTTCTGGTCGGCGACAACCTCGGCATGCGCGACCATCTCGTGCAGAGCGTCATCGCCGGCCTGGTCGCGCCCGCGGGCATCGGCCTGCTGGCCATGGCGGCGCTTATCTGGATCTCGGTGGGCCGCGGGCTCGCCCCGATCCAGTCGGTCACCCAGGCCATCGCCGCGCGCGACGCGGACGATCTGACGCCGGTCACGACGCCCGGGGCCGCCGACGAGCTCAGGCCCTTCATCGACGCCCTCAACGGACTCATCGGCCGCCTGGATGCGGCCCGGCGGCGCGAGTCCGAATTCATCTCCGCGGCGGCCCATGAACTGCGGACGCCCCTGGCCGGCCTGCGCGTCCAGGCCCAGATCGCCGCCGGCGCCAGGGACAAGGCCGTGCGCGACGGCGCCCTGGCCCAGATGACCGACTCGGTCGACCGGACAGCGCGGCTGGTCAGCCAATTGCTGGAGATGTCGCGTAGCGAGGCCCTCGCCTCCAACCTCGAGGAGCGGCGGTGGATCGCCCTCGACGACATCTGGCCCGACCTCGTCAAACGGGCGGGACAGCGGCCGGGGGTCGATATCGATCGGCCCGCCGCCCTGAGTCTGCACGCGCAACCGCATCCGCTGTCGGCCATCCTCGGCAATCTGTTGTCCAACGCCGCCGCCTACGCCGAAACCCGCGTCCTGCTCCGCCTGGAGACCGACGGACCGGCCGCGCGGCTGGTCGTCGAAGACGACGGCCCCGGGGTCGATGCCGCCGATCGGGCCCACCTCGGCCGTCGCTTCTTCCGCGCCGCCGGGGCCCGTCCCGGCGGCAACGGCCTCGGACTGTCCATCGCCCAGACCTGCGCCCGCGCCCAGGGCTGGAGCCTGGAATACGCGCGCTCGGCGCTCGGGGGCCTGCGGGTCGACCTGGTCATGCCCGAGGCCGATGTTCGCGCCGGCGGCTGAACAACCGTCGGGACGGGCGCGGGTCTGCGGCGGGCCGCGGACGAGGACATTCGCCGTCCCGGGCCCGGAACGGGGGTGGAGCCGCCCCCGTTGAGCCCGGAGGTGTTTCCGCAGCCTCATCGAAAGGAGACCCGGATGTCCGACACGGCCCCTGACCTGCCGCCCCGACCCGTCCAGACGGGCGACGACCGGGCGGGCGAGGACTGGGCGGGCGCAGCGGGCGCCCGCTGGCTGGCCCATCTCGACCGGTTCGAGGGCATGATCGCCCCGGTCGGCGTCGCCTTGCTGGCCCGGGCCGCCCTGTCGCCGGGCGAGCGGGTCCTCGACGTCGGCTGCGGAGGCGGGGCCACGACCCTGGCGGCGGCGCGCGCGGTGGATCCAGGGGGCGCCGCGGTGGGGCTGGACATCTCGCCGGACCTGGTGCGCAGGGCCCGGGAGCGGGCGGCCGGAGCCGGCGCGGTCGAGGCCGTCTTCGTCTGCGCCGACGCCGCGACGGTCCGCCCCGACGCGGCCCCCTTCGACCGGATGATCTCCCGGTTCGGGAGCATGTTCTTCCCCGACCCTCGGTCAGCCTTCGCCCATCTGCGCAGCCTGCTCCGCCCCGGCGGCCGCCTTGATCTGGCCGTGTGGGCCGCTCCCGGCGACAATCTCTGGATGGCGGCCATGGTCGAGATCGTGCGCCGCCATGTCGATCTGCCCCGCCCGGAGCCGCCCGCGCCCGGCCCTTTCGCCTTCGAGGACTGCGACTATCTGGGCGAAATCCTTTCCGCCAGCGGCTTCTCGGAAGTCGAATTCCAGGCCTGGACAGGCGACCTGCCGTTCGGCGGCCCCGGCGCGACGCCGGCCGAGGCCGTGGCCTTCGCGCTCGAGGGCATGTCCTTCCGTGAGCAGGTCGCGGCCCTCGTCCCCGAGGCGGCGGAGCGGCTGTCGCGCGACCTGCTCGATCTCTACCTCGACCGCCATACTGCGGACGGGATCATGATGCCGGCCAAGGCCTGGCTCGTCAGCGCGCGGACGTAGGGCATCCCTCCCCATCGGCCAGGACCGGGGATGCGGAGACAGGAGACGGCTGGAAGGTCCGCACCGCCGCCGGCTCCCGGAGGGGCGGCGCCCCCCGGGCGTCAGGACGGTCGCGGGCCGTCCGCGTCGTCATCCTCGATCAGGATCCGGGCCGCGGACCCCTCCATGTCGTCATACTGGCCGGCGCGCAGGCTCCAGACGAAGGCGCCGACGGCGGCCAGCCCCAGAAACACCGAGAACGGCGCCAGCAGGAAGATGATGTTCATCGCCGCCCCCTGACGCGAAGCGCGTTGACGGTCACCACCAGCGACGAACCGGACATGGCCAGGGCGGCCACGAACGGATTGACGAAGCCCAGCATCGCGGCCGGCGCGGCGACGAGGTTGTAGAGGGCCGCGAAGCCGAAATTCTCCAGGGCCCGGCGCCGCGCCGAGCGGGCCACGTCGATCGCCTCGACCACGGCCATCAGCGCCTCCCGGGTGAGCACCAGGTCGGCGGCGTTCTGGCTGGCCTCGAGGGCCGAGCCCGGGGCCACGGCGGCATGGGCCCGGGCCAGGGCGGCGGCGTCGTTGAGACCGTCCCCGACCATCAGCACCTTGCGGCCGGCGGCGGCCAGGGCGTCGATCGCCTCGGCCTTCTCCTGCGGCGACAGGCCCGCCCTCCAGACGGCGACGCCGGCGGCGGCCGCGGCGGCGCCGACGGGACCGGGCCGATCGCCCGAGAGCACCTCCACGGTGAGGCCGCGGGCGCCCAGGGCCGCCACCGTGGCCGCGGCGTCCGGCCGCACCACGTCCGAGACCTGCAGGCGGACGCTGGTCCCGCCCTCGAAGCCGAACCAGAGGTCGGTCTCGCCCGAGCACAGGGTCGGGACGCCGACGAAGTCCGCCCGGCCGAGGCGGGCCCGCCGCCCCTCGATGAACCCCTCCACGCCGAGGCCGGGGCGCTCGACGACCTCGGTCGCCAGGGGCCCGTCGCCGGCCGCCCGGGCGATCGCACGGGCCATCGGGTGCCGCGAGGCGCGGGCCAGCGGGGCCGCCATGGCGACGACCGCGGGCGACGCCCCGACCAGCGCCGGCCGCCCCTCCGTCAGCACGCCGGTCTTGTCGAAGACCACATGGTCGATCTCCGCCAGCCGCTCCAGCGCCGCCCCGGACTTGACCAGCACGCCGCGGCGGAACAGCCGCGCCGAGGCCGCCACCTGCACGGCCGGCACGGCCAGGCCGAGGGCGCACGGGCAGGTGACGATCAGGACGGCGACGGCCCGGATCAGCGCCTCCCTCGGACCCAGCCCCAGCATCCAGCCGCCGGCGAAGGTCGCCAGCGCCGCCGCATGCACGACCGGCACATAGAGTGCCGCCGCGCGATCGGCGAGGCGCACATAGCGCGAGCGCGACTGGGCCCCCGCCTCGACCAGCCGCGCTATGGCCGCGAGCGTGGAATCCTCCGAACGGGCGCGGACGCGCAGGGTCAGAAGGCCGGCGGTGTTGACCGCCCCCGCGCGGCACAGCTGGCCCGGCCTGACCCGCTCCGGCGCGCTCTCGCCGGTCAGCAGGCTGTTGTCGATGAGCGCCTCGCCCTCGACCAGGGTCGCGTCCACCGGAACACGATCCCCCGGACGCAGGCGGATCAGGTCGCCGGGGCGGAGCTCGCCGAGCGGGACCGAGCGCTCCCGGCCCCCGGCGTCGATGACGCTGGCGGAGGGCGCCTGCAGGGCCAGCAGATCCCCCGCGGCGCTGCGCGCCCGGGCCCGCAGCACATGATCGAGCCAGCGCCCGATCAGCAGCAGGAACAGCAGCGACACCGCGGCGTCGAAATAGGCGTCCCGGCCGTTGAGGATCGTCTCGGAGAAGCTGATCGCCAGGGTCAGGATCACCCCGACCGAGATCGGCACGTCCATATTGGCCCGGCCCGCGCGCAGGGAGCGCCAGGCCGACTGGAAGAAGGGCAGGCCGGCGAAGATGGCGCAGGGCGCGCCCACGGCCGCCGACATCCACATCATCATGGAGCGGGTGGCGGGCCCCAGCTCCTGGTCGAACAGCCCGGCCCAGATCGGCACCGAAAACATCATGGCGTTCATCGCGCCGAAGCCGGCCACGGCCAGGGCGAGGATCAGCCGGCGTCCCTCGCGGTCGCGCTGGGCCAGGGCCGCGCCGGGATCGAACGGTGTCGCCGGATAGCCCAGCCTGTCGAGGGCCGCGATGATCCGGGCCGGATCGACGCCGCCCCTGGCCAGGCCGATGGCCAGCCGGCCGTTCGACAGGTTGAGCCGCGCCGACTCGACGCCGGGCAGGCGCGACACCTCGCGCTCGATCTTCGCGATGCAGCCGGCGCAGCGCGCCCCGGTCACCAGAAGATCCAGCCGGGCGTGGTCGTCGTCCGTCGCCCTCAGGAAGGCGGACATGTCGGGCCCGTCGGCGGCGTCGAAGGTTACGGCCACGTCAGCCTCCGCTCGGCGACGAACCGCGGGCCCGCTTCACCCGCCGCCGAGATGCGCACATCCCAGGTCCCGGAAAAGACGTGATCCGCCGCATAGACGCCCGGCCCCGTCTCGCGCAGGACCTGCTCCATCCGTCCCCGCTCGGTGGCCGGGCGCTGCAGGGTCGCGGACACGCGCAGGCCGGTGAGCGGCCGGGCGTCCCGGTCCTGCATCACCACCTCGATCCCGCCCGGCCGCGCCGCGGCTCCCGCGCGCCAGCCCAGCGACTCCTGCGCCCTCAGCCGGTCCAGTTCGGCGTTGTAGATCAGGCCCGCCTCATAGGGCCGGGCCGCCACCTGACCGGGATGCGACCGGTAGGCCGCCACCAGGAATCCGGCGTCGACGCCGATCACCACGGCGAAAAAGGCGACCACCGCGACGCCGACGTGCCAACCCTTGACGCCCCGGGGCGAGCTTGCGAGCGGAGCCGGGTCGGTCATGGCTGGGGGGTCCCGTAGTCGAAGGCTGTGCGGACGGTGCGGGTCGTCTCACCCGAGCGGATCTCGAACGCGGCGGCGCGGCCGCCCTCGCCCAGCTGGTCCGCCGGCGCGGTGACGAACACCCGGACCGGCGTCACCCGATTGGGGGCGAGGGTGACGCGCAACGGCTCGGACGCCGGCCGGCCGGGGCTCCTCAGGATCGCGCCCGGCACGCCGAGATAGCGTATCTCCACATCGGCGGGCAGGAAGCCGTGGTTGGCGATCTTCAGCATATAGCCGTTGCGGACCGCGCCGTCATGGAGGCGGACGTAGGCCGGGCTGCGGTCGCGGATCGCGTGCGCCCCCAGCGGCTCGCGGGCGCCGAAGCCCCAGATCATCAGTCCGCCGACCAGCGCCAGGGCGAGGCCGTAATAGAGGGTGCGGGGCCGGATCAGCCGGTGTTGCGGCGTCTGGCCGACGCTGCGCGCGGCGACGGCCGCGTCGGTGTCGTAGGCGATCAGGCCGCGCGGCCGCCCGACCTTGTCCATGATCTCGTCGCAGGCGTCGATGCACAGGCCGCAGTTGATGCATTCGAGCTGCGCCCCGTCGCGGATGTCGATCCCCATCGGGCAGACCACGACGCACTGGTTGCAGTCGATGCAGTCGCCGCGGCCTTCCCAGGATTCGGTCTTCTTGTGCGGGCCGCGCGGCTCGCCGCGGTCGTAGCGGTAGGTGACCTGGAACGACTGGTCGTCCAGCATGGCCCCCTGGATGCGCGGCCACGGGCACATATAGGTGCAGACCTGCTCGCGCATATGGCCGGCGAAGACATAGGTGGTGAAGGTCAGGACGGCGCAGGAGACATAGGCGGTCATCGGCGCCGCCCCGACCCAGAAGGTGCGGATCAGGGTCGGGGCGTCGTGGAAATAGAAGATCCAGGCCCCGCCGGTGCCGAAGGCGACGCCGAGCCACACGGCGTGCTTGCCGGTTTTGCGCCACAGCTTGTCGAACGACATCGGAGCCGCGTCGAGCCGCATGCGGGCGTTGCGGTCGCCCTCGAACATCCGCTCGATGTAGATGTAGAGGTCGGTCCAGACCGTCTGCGGACAGGCATAGCCGCACCACAGCCGTCCGAACAGGGCGGTGACGAGGAACAGGGCCAGGGCCGAGATGACCAGCAGGCCGGTGATGAAATACACCTCCTGCGGCCACAGCTGGATCATGAAGAAATAGAATCGGCCGCCGTCGAAATCGACCAGCACGGCCTGGTCCGGCAGGGCGCCCGGCCTGTCCCAGCGGATCCAGGGGGTGACATAGTAGATCGCCAGCATGACGATCAGCAGCGCCCATTTGATCCACCGCCAGCGGCCGTGGACCAGTTTGGGATAGATCGGCACGCGCGCCTGGTAGAGGCCCCTGGGCCGCCCCTTCTCGCGCTGGCGTTCGGCGACCGAGACCGGACCCGCCGCCGCCGGCCGCTCCCGGGTCCGGTCGATGATGATGGTCATGGCGCGGCGGCTGCACTCGCGCCGGAGGGCTCGCCGCCGCCGGCGTTGACGTGGACATAGACGGCCAGCGCCTTGATCACGGCGGGCGAGAAGCGGCCCTCCCACGTCGGCATCACCCCGTTGCGGCCGTTGTGGATCTGGCCGCGGATGGAGTCGCGGTCCGGTCCGTAGAGCCATTCCCGGTCGGTCAGGTCGGGCGCGCCCAGTTCGCGGGCGCCGGCGCCGTTCGGGGCGTGGCAGGCGGCGCAGTTGTCGGCGTACAGCTGGCCGGCGCGATCCACCGCCTCGCGGTCCGCCTCGCGCCCGGACAGGGCCACGACATACTCCGTCAGATCGGCTATCTGCCCGTCCGCCAGCATGCCGTCGCGGCCGAAGGCCGGCATCTGCGACATCCGGGTTTCCGGATGGGCGGTCCTGACGCCGACGCGGATCGTGTGCTCGATCTCCGCCAGAGAGCCGCCCCACAGCCAGACATCATCGCGCAGGTTCGGATACCCCTTGGCCCCGCCGCCGCCGACGCCGTGACAGCTGGCGCAGTTGTCGCCGAACACCGACTGGCCGACGGCGAGGGCGTGCGCCTGCAGGTCAGGGTCCCCCTCGATCTGCTCGAGCGAGGCCGCCGTCAGCAGGGTCTCTCCCCGCCCGCGCTGCGCCCGCAGGGCGTTGAGCTGTTCGACCACGTCCGCGCGGTCGGACTGTTTCATCAGCCCCGGCGTGTACCCCCTGAGCCCCGGCCAGGCCGGCATCAGCACCCAATAGACCACGGCCACGACGATCGAGCCGTAGAACACCCACAGCCACCAGCGCGGCAGCGGATTGTCCAGCTCCTTGATGCCGTCCCATTCGTGTCCGGTGGTCTCGACGCCCGAGTGTTCGTCGCGCTCGCGTTCAGACATGGTCGTCCTCGTCGTTTTCGAGCGGCAGTCGGGAGAGCCGGCGGAAGGGTTCGCGGTGCTTCGGCCACAGGGCGTAGATCAGGCCGGCGATGAAGACGGCGCCGAAGTAGAGGGTGCCGCCCTGCTGGGCGAACCGCGCCACGGTTTCGTAGTCGAGCGCGCTCATCTCATGTTGTCCGGGTCTTCGGCCTGATAGGTGCGGAAATCGACCATCGTGCCGAGTTGCTGGAGATAGGCGATCAGGGCGTCCATCCTGGTCAGACGCGCGGGATCGCCGTCGAAATCGCCCTGGGCCACCCTCGGCCCGTAGCGGCGCCGCAGGTCCGAGGTCTCGCTGGCGTAGGGATCGACCTGGGCCAGGAGATCGGCCTCGGCATTGTCGATCTGGTCGGCGGTGTAGGGCACCCCGACCGCCGCCATCGCCTGCAGCTTGCGGCGGATGGCGTGGCGGTCCAGATCCTGGTCGGCCAGGAACCGGTAGGGCGGCATGTTGGACTCGGGCACGACCGCGCGGGGGTCGTCCAGGTGCTCGCGATGCCACTCGTTCGAATATTTGCCGCCGACCCGGGCCAGGTCGGGACCGGTCCGCTTCGAGCCCCACTGGAAGGGGTGGTCGTACATGCTCTCGGCGGCGAGGCTGTAGTGGCCGTAGCGTTCGACCTCGTCGCGCAGGGGGCGGACCATCTGCGAGTGGCAGCTGTAGCAGCCCTCGCCGATGTAGATGTCCCGGCCGGCCAGTTCGAGCGGGGTGTACGGCCGGACCCCCTCGACCTCCTCGATGGTGCTCTCGACCCAGAACAGGGGCGCGATTTCGACGATGCCGCCGATCGAGACGACGATGGTGATGCCGATGACCAGCCAGAGCGAGTGGCGCTCGAACCTGTGATGCTGTTTCCACATGGGCTGATCCTCACCCGACCGGCTGTTGATGGGGCTCGATCAGGGTCGCCGGCGCGCTCGCGGCGGGGCGCGAGGACGGCATGCGGATCGTTCGCCACAGGTTGTAGGACATGATGAGCGTGCCGCTCAGGAACATCAGGCCGCCGACGGTGCGGATGACGTTCTGGATATGCTTGGCGGAGACGGTTTCGATGAAGCTGTTGGCGAGGAAGCCGTCCGGCGTGTATTCGCGCCACATCAGGCCCTCCATGATGCCCGAGACCCACATCGCGGTGATGTAGAGGACGATGCCGGTGGTCGCGATCCAGAAATGCCACTCGACCAGGGCGTTGGAGTAGAGCCGCTCCTTCTTCCACAGCCACGGCACCATGCAGTAGATGGCGCCGAAGCTGATGAAGCCGACCCAGCCAAGCGCGCCCGAGTGGACGTGGCCGATGGTCCAGTCGGTGTAGTGCGACAGGGCGTTGACGGTCCGGATGGACATCAGCGGCCCCTCGAAGGTCGACATGCCGTAGAAGGCGATGGCCACGACCATCATCCGCACCACCGGATCGGTGCGCAGCTTGTCCCAGGCGCCGGACAGGGTCATCAGGCCGTTGATCATCCCGCCCCAGGACGGCATCCACAGCATGATCGAGAAGGTCATGCCCAGGGTCTGCGCCCACTGCGGCAGGGCCGTGTAGTGCAGGTGGTGCGGCCCCGCCCAGATGTAGATGAAGATCAGCGACCAGAAGTGCACGATCGACAGGCGGTAGGAGTAGACCGGCCGCTCCACCCGCTTGGGCACGAAATAGTACATCATCGCCAGGAAGCCGGCGGTCAGGAAGAAGCCGACGGCGTTGTGGCCGTACCACCACTGGACCAGGGCGTCCTGGACGCCGCCGAAGGCCGAATAGCTGCGCGCCTCCAGCAGGCCGACCGGCACGGCCGCGTTGTTGACCAGGTGCAGCAGGGCGACGGTGACGATGAAGGCCAGGTAGAACCAGTTGGCCACATAGATGTGCGGCTCCCTGCGCTTCCACAGCGTGCCCAGGAAGACCAGCAGATAGGCGACCCAGACGATGGTCAGCCAGATGTCCACGTACCATTCGGGCTCGGCGTATTCGCGCGACTGGGTGATGCCGGCGACATAGCCGGTGGCCGCCAGCACGATGAACAGCTGGTAGCCCCAGAACACGAACCACGGCCACACGCCGCCCGCCAGCCGCGCCTTGCAGGTGCGCTGCACGACCCAGAAGGACGTCGCGATCAGGGCGTTGCCGCCGAAGGCGAAGATCACCCCCGAGGTGTGCAGCGGCCGCAGCCGGCCGAAATTGAGCCAGCCGTGCTCGGGGAAGTAGAAGATTTCGGGCCACGACAGCTGGGCGGCGATCAGGACGCCGACCGCCATGCCGACGACGCCCCAGAACATGGTGGCGATGACGCCGGCGCGGATCACCCCGTCCTCGTACCGGGCGGGGTCCGAGCGGAAGCGGCCGTGGGCGACGCCGATGGTCATCGCCGCCAGCGCCACGACCGAGGCGGCCATCAGCACATAGCCGTGGAACCGGAAGGCCGCGTCGTCGGTGAAGGCCGTCGCCAGCAGCGCGACGACCGCCCCCACGCCCACGAACAGATAGAGGGCGACGACGTCGCCTGGCGTGTCGGCATCCTTGAGGACATTGGTCGGCATTCGGCGGGCCCCGGTGACAGAGGCCCCTCGGTGCCCGGACTCGGCGCCCGCCGCTTTGCGCCAAAGCAAAGCCGACGCAGGAAATCCGTGGCCCGATCGACTTTCGGAGGTTGGCATGCAGCGCAACGACAATTCACCCACGCTCGGCCTCTGTCTGGTCGCGTCCGGGGCCGCGCTGGCGGCGGCGGCGGCGGCCGGTGCGGTCGCGGCCGCCGACCACATGGCCCTCGCCGCCGCGCTCTGCGGACCGGTCGCCGGCCACTGCCTGCTGTGCGCCGTCCCGGCGGCGAGCCTGCTGGCCGCGGCCGGAGTCGCCGTCAGTGGAGTGATGCTGCTGAAGGCGCCGCCACGGTCGCCGCGAGGCGGGCCGCGGCCGGCTGGAGCCTGATTCACGGCATCGGCGGAATCGCGAAGCGATTCCGCCTCAACCGATCAGGCTCTAGCCGCCCTGCGCCAGGGCGCTCCGGACCGCCGTCAGCAGGGCGTCCGTGAGCAGGGGCTTCTCGATGATCGGAACGCCCGCCGCCGCCGCCCGCGCCCTCAGATGCGGCCGCGGATTGGTGGTGATGAGGACGGCCGGCATCCGCACGCCGTCCGCCCGCAGCTGCTCAAGCAGGCCGAGCCCGTCGACGCCGGGCAGGTGGTAGTCGAGAACCAGGCAGCCCTTGTGCGGAAGGTCCGCGGACCCGAGCAGGCTTTCGCCGTCCCGGAAGCTGCGGACGTCCAGCCCCTCGAGGTCGAAGGAGAACTGGACGGCGTGCGTGACGGCAGGATCGTCATCCACGAGGATGACGGCCGGACGCGCCTGCGGGCTGACGGGGAACACGGTCACGCGCAGATGCCTTCCAGCCGCTCACGCTGCCGCAGGCGCACATGGCGGGTCGAGCGCGCCTCGATCAGGCCGGCCGCCTGCAGTTGCGACAGGGTCCTGGAGACGGTGTGGATGGTCAGGCCGACATGGTCGGCGATGTCCTGACGGGTCATCGGCAGGTCGATGACCTCGGGGAAATCGAGGCGCTCGGCGAAGTCGAGCAGGAAGGCGACGACACGCTCGGTGGCGCCCTGCCGGGCCAGGATGAGGGCGTGGTGCTCGCTGCGCTGCACGGCGCGGACGGTGATCTGCCACAGGGCCCGGGCCAGGCCGATGTCCGTGGCGGCGCGCTCGGCCAGCTCCGACCGGGCGATCGCCGAGGCGTGGACGGAGCCGAGCGCTTCAGCCGTGGTGGCGTGTTCTATTCCGGCCTCCAGGCCGACGAAGTCGCCGGGCAGATGGAAGCCGGTGACCTGGCGACGCCCGTCGCTGAGCAGTCGATAGCTGACCGCCGCCCCCTTGAGCACGCGGTAGACCAGTTGCACCGGATCTCCCTGGCGGACCAGCGGCTCGCCCGGGGCGAACGGCGAGCGCGGCGCCGGCGATGCGTTCGCGAAGACGTCGCACAGGTGACAGTCCGGCGTTTCCGCGCGGGGCGTGGAGACTGGCCGGTCCGTGATTTCGCAGATGCGGAGAGCGGGCATGAAGGAATCCGGTGAACTTGGGCCCCCAAACTAGGGCCGGTCCCCTGCCCGCCGATATTCGGGAGTGCTCCCTAGGGGGTTTACCGGAGTCGACGCGGCGCATCGGACCCGCTCTGCTGCGATGGCCGTCACCGCCGTCGGCGCAAAGCCCCGGCCCATGCCCGTTTCCTTCGACCCGGACATCCTCAGACGCTCCGAAATGTTCGCAGGCCTGGCGCGCGAGGCGCTGGAGGCGGTGGTCGCGGCCGGATCGGTCCGGCGGCTGCCGGCCGGAACGCGGGTCTTCGCCCAGGGCGATCCCGGCGTCAGCGGCCACAGCCTGCTGGAAGGTCGGGTCAAGATCGTCCAGGCCCGGATCGACGGCGGGCAGTCGGTGCTCCGCTTCATCGGCCCGGGAGAGATGTACGGCACCGTCGCCGCCCTGATGAATCAGGCCTTTCCCGCCGACGCCATCGCCGTCGTCGACAGCGTCGAGATCTGGTGGACCATCCCGGCGCTCCGCCAGCTGATCCGGCAGCATCCGGAGATCGGACTGCGCTCGACCGCCGCCGCGGGCGCGCGACTGATGGACCTGCAGAGCCGAATGGGCGAGTTGACCGGAGAACGCGTCGAGCAACGGATCGCGCGCACGCTGCTGCGCCTGATGGAGCGGGCCGGCCGGCCCACGGACGACGGCATCGAGATCGACTTTCCGATCACCCGGCAGGATCTCGCCGAAATGGCCGGCTCCACCCTGCATACCGTCAGCCGGACCCTCGCCGCCCTGGATCACCGAGGCGTCACCGGCAGCGCCCGGCGCCGGATCATCGTCCGCGACCCGCGCGCGCTGAGCCAGCTCGCCGAACATGGCGTCGGCTGATCCGTCAGCCGCGCCCGGGACGGCGGACTCGATGAGGGCCGGCCCGAAGACCGGCCCTCACCTGCGCCTCCCCGGCGCCCGGTCAGCGAAGGCGGGTCAGCATCTCGGTGAAGCGCCGGCGCGCCAGCGGCGGCGTACGCCCCAGGGCGGTCCGCACGGCCTCGAGGTTGGACCCGGAGTCGCCCACCTGGATCAGGCCCACCATGCCCATGGTGTAGTGGGGCGCGCACTTCACCCCATAGACGCCGGGCTGGGTCACCCGCAGAACGAATTCGCGGCCCATGGGGCCCCGCTGGACCGTGGCGCCGGCCGGGATCATCCCGGCGATGGTCTCGGCGTTGTGGCCGGGATCCGTGGGCACGAAGCGGATGGTGTCGCCGGGGCGGGCCTGGACGACCGCAGGCGAGAACACCATGGCCCCGCCGGGACCACGGTTGAGCATCTGCACCGTGTGTTCGGCCGCCGCGGCCTGTCCGGCGGCGAGCAGCGCGGCGCCCGCGCAGACAATGGGAAGTAGTTTCCGGAGCATGACCATGTCCTTCAAGGAGAATGTGCGAGACGTTCGCGACATGGCTCCCTTCTAGTCTTCCCCGCCGTCGGAACATTGTGGTCGCACAAACCCGGCCCTCCGTAGATTCCCGGATGCGCCGCGGAGAGGCGGCGTCCAGGACGCAGCGGGAATCAGATCAGGGCGTTCGGGTCGCGGCCGCATCGACCCATTTCTCCGTGACCCGTCCCGATCGGCCCGATTCTTCGGCCGCGTCGTTGCGCTTGGACAAATTCGGGCCGCGGAGAATCGGCGAGCCTCGGGGGATTAAGGAGACTCCCATGGCGTTCGACAACCCGCTCGCGGCCGACATCTGGTCCAGCAAATACCGCTTCACTCCGGCCGAGGGCGCGGGCGACGATTCGGTCGAACAGACCTGGACCCGGGTGGCCGCCGCCATCGCCGAGGCCGAGCCGCCCAAGGCCCGCCGTCAATGGCGCGAGCGGTTCGCCGAAGCCCTGGCCGACTTCCAGTTCCTGCCGGCCGGCCGGATCATGGCCGGGGCCGGGACCGGTCGCGCGGTGACGCTGTTCAACTGCTTCGTCATGGGCACGGTGCCGGATGACCTGAACGGCATCTTCGAGGCCGTGCGCGAGGCGGCCGTGACCATGCAGCAGGGCGGCGGCGTGGGCATGGACTTCTCGACCATCCGCCCCTCCGGCGCTCCGGTGAAGGGGGTCGGGGCCGACGCCTCGGGCCCGCTCAGCTTCATGGACGTCTGGGATGCGATGTGCCGCACCATCCTGTCGGCGGGCCAGCGCCGCGGCGCGATGATGGGCTGCCTGCGCATCGACCACCCCGATATCGAGGCCTTCATCGACGCCAAGCGCGACCCGGCGCGGCTGCGCAATTTCAACGTCTCGGTGCTGGTCCCCGACGCCTTCATGCAGGCCCTCGAGAGCGACTCGGACTGGCCGCTGGTGTTCGGCGGCCAGACCTGGCGCACGGTGCCGGCGCGTGACCTCTGGGCCCGGCTGATGCAGGCCACCTACGACGTGGCCGAGCCGGGGGTCATCTTCATCGACCGCGTCAATTCGCGCAACAACCTCGCCGCCATCGAGACCATCTCGGCCAGCAACCCCTGCGGCGAACAGATGCTGCCCCCGTACGGGGCCTGCCTGCTGGGGTCGATCAACCTGGCGCGGCTGGTGAACGATCCGTTCGGTCCCGACGCGAGCCTCGACGAGACGCGGCTGGCCGCGCTGACCCGCACGGCGGTCCGCTTCCTCGACAACGTCATCGACGTGTCGCGCTTCCCCCTGGAGGCCCAGGCCGAGGAGGCGCGGGCCAAGCGGCGGCTCGGGCTCGGCGTGACCGGCCTGGCCGACGCCCTGGTGTTCTGCGGCATTCCCTATGGCGGCGAGAAGGCGGCCGAAACCACCCGCCGCTGGCTCGGCCTCATCAAGCGCGAGGCCTATCGCGCCTCGGCCGAGCTGGCCGCCGAGAAGGGCCCCTACCCGCTGTACGATCCGTCGGTTCTGGACCGGCCGAACCTGCTCGAACTCGACGAGGAGACGCGGGCCCTGATCGCGCGGCATGGCTTGCGCAACGGCTGCCTGACCTCGATCGCCCCGACCGGGACGACCTCGCTGATGGCCGGCAACGTCTCGTCCGGGGTCGAGCCGGTGTTCGCCTTCGCCTACACCCGCAAGGTGCTGCAGCCCGACGGGACGAAGCGCGAGGAGGCGGTCGAGGACTACGCCCTGACGGTCTGGAAGCGGCTGAACGGAGAGGCTCCGCCGCCGGCCGATTCCTTCGTCACCGCCCAGACCCTGACCCCCGCCCAGCACCTGCGCATGCAGGCGGCGGCGCAGGAGATGGTCGACAGCTCGATCTCCAAGACCGTCAACTGTCCCGAGGACATCGCCTTCGATGAATTCGCCGACGTCTACGTCGAGGGCTGGCGGATGGGCTGCAAGGGCCTGACCACCTACCGCCCCAACGCGGTGACCGGCTCGGTGCTCTCGGCCGCGCCGGCCGCCGAGCCGGTTCCGACGCCGCCGGCCGAAATCCATCTGAGCCCGCGGCCCGAGGCCCTGACCGGCTCGACCTACAAGATCAAATGGCCCGACAGCCCGCACGCCGTCTATGTCACCCTCAACGACGTCGGGGGGCCGAACGGACCGCGACCGTTCGAGATCTTCGTCAACTCCAAGAATATGGAGCACTACGCCTGGACCCTGGGCCTGACGCGGATGATTTCGGCGGTGTTCCGGCGCGGCGGCGACGTCTCCTTCGTGGCGGAGGAACTGAAGGCGGTGTTCGACCCCCGGGGCGGCGGCTGGCTGAACGGCCGCTACGTGCCCTCCCTGCTGGCGGCGATCGGCGGGGTGATCGAGCGCCACCTGGCCCGGGACGCGGCCGCGCGCGCGGACCTCGATCTCCCCGAAGGCGGCGCCTTTCCGGCGCCGGCCGCCGCGGCGGCTTCAAGAGCCTGCTGTCCGCGCTGCGGAACGCCGGGCATGGTGCGCAAGGAAGGCTGCGACACCTGTTTCGAATGCGGCTATTCGAAATGCGGCTAGGCTGACCGGCCGGGCATCGCTCTCGCCCCGGGGCCACAGACCTTGTCATCCCGGAAGCCGCGCTGCGGCTGTCCGGGACGGAAGGCGCACCGGTTCGCGGACTCCCGGAAATCGCGGCGCGATTGTCCGGGAGACGGGTGAGGGCCGCGCTGGGCCTGACCTGTCTCCCGGATAGCTGCGGCGCAGCTTCCGGGAGGATCAGGCGTGGCGACGGAGCGTCCCGGATCACCGCTCCGCGGTGTCCGGGATGACAAGATATGCACAATGAGGACGCAGGCGTCCCCTCCCTTCAGTAGCGGTATTCGAGGCTCAGCCAGACCTTGTCGGCGTCGCCGAAGGCGGGATGGTCGCCGTCGAAATGCGCCGCCTTCAGCTCCGCCGACCAGTGAGCGTCGATCGGCAGGGCCGCCGACAGATCGAGCTCCCGGCCCAGTTCACGGTCCCCGTCCGCGTCGTGGAAGGCATGCGCCTCGGCGGCCAGGCGGAGGGTGCGGCCCCAGGCGGGGACGCCGACATGGCCGCGCAGGAACAGGTCGCGGACCCCGAACGCCGGCGTCGTGGTGATGACGTCCGACCAGCCGAGGAAACCGTGGCCGCTTCCCAATGGCGTCTGGAAGCCCGAGACGCCGTCGCCGTCGAACCGCTCATAGCCCGCGCCGACCGACCAGCGCGGCGACTGAAGCCCGACGGCCGCTGCCTGGAAGTCCAGGGAGAAGTCGGACGGATTGGCGCCGGCGTCGGTCTGCGTCGCATACTCCCCGCTCCAGGTCAGCGACAGGTCGCCGGACAGGAGGCGCGAACCGGCCAGCCCCGCGCCGATGGTGGTCGACGAAAAGGCGGCGGCGTTGTCCAGATCGACGCCGAGGCCGAAGCCGCTCAGCCGGCCGACGGGCGTCTCCGTCTCGAGCTGCAGCAGATGGATGTCGCCGCGCCAGACGCCCTGGGGGTGCTCGTGGCCGAGCGGTCGCTGGACCCGGTCGGCGAAGACCCAGGTCAGGGCCACGGGTTTGAGCGCCGTGGTCGACAGCCGGACCGCGTCGAAGGTCTGCTCGTTCTGGCGCCAGCCGGAATTGCCGACGAACCGGCTGTTGCCGACGATCAGCCGCTGCCGCCCGACAGTGATCTCCGTGTCGGGCAGGCCCGTCCAGCGCACCTGCGCCCGGTTCAGCTCGACCGTCTCGCCGTCGGCCACGGCCGGGCGGCCGGGGACGGGATCGACCGGGGCGGAATAGCGGTCGTCGAGCACGGCGACCCCCTCGCCCTCGACCAGCAGCTGCAGGCCGCGGGCGGTCGGCGAACGCCAGCCCAGCCGCGTCCTCAGGGTCAGGGCGTGGGCCTTGTCCAGAAAGCCCGCCTGATCGACGGTCTCGCTGCGCAGCCGGGTCTCGAAGAGAATGCGGCCGTCGGCGTCGGTCGCCTGGGCCGCGGCCGCGGCCGGAACGGCGGCGGCGGCCATGAGGGCCAGCGCGGCCGACCTGATCATCGACATGAAACTTCTCCCGTTCAAAAAAGCGGCCGCCGGAGCCATCCCCGACGGCCGCAGTCGCACACCAGACTGGCGACTAGTGTTCCATGTGGTTGTGGGCCTCCGGAGAGCCCCGGAAGACATCGGGATTCTGCGGTCCGGTGACCTCGATGACGCCGGCGGCGCCGCGGTCGACGCGGCTCAGGGCGTGGTCGACCATGATGTAGCTGCCCGGGACCTCGAACTTCAGATCCACCACCGTGGCCCCGCCGGGGGGCACCAGAACGGTCTGCACGTCGGTGATCGGCGGGCTGGTCAGCGACGCGTCCCGATAGACATGGTCGAAGATCTCGCCGATCACGTGGAAGCTGGAGATCTTGTTCGGACCGCCGACGCCGAAATAGATCCGCGCGGTGTCGCCGACCTCGGCCTTGAGGGCGTTGTCGCCGGTCAGGGCCTTGAAGGCGCCGTT
>NZ_CALMZS010000156.1 GCF_937870815.1 uncultured Brevundimonas sp. | reverse complement strand
CGGGGCCTTGGCGACGATGCCGTCCAGCCCGTCGATGACCCGGCCATAGGCGTCGCGCGCCCGGCCCTTGACCTCGTTCACCTTGCCTTCGAGCTGAAGCTTGGTGTCACCGGTCAGGCGGCCGAGGCCGTTCTGAATCTGGCCCTCGGCCTGGGTGGCGGCGCCTTCGATACGCTGGTCGGTCATGGGAATCTCCTATGCTGCGGGGAGGGGCGGGATGCGGGGTTAGCGCATGGCCGCGGCGGCGGTTCCGGGGCTGCGACAGCGGCGCGCGGATCGTGTTGCCCGGGTCATATTTACGGGCGACAAATCGCTCCCCCTTGTCATCCCGGAAGCGGCGACAGCCGCTATCCGGGAGACAGGTCAGGCCAGGTGCGAGGGCCGCCCGTCTCCCGGACAATCGCGGCGCGATTTCCGGAAGGGACGGGTCGGTGCTCGATCCGTCCCGGCTCTCCCCCCGGCTTTCGCCGGGGTTCGGCCGGGATGACAAGCGCCGAACGCTCAACGGCATGGGCCGCGCGTGCTACACTGACCCCATGGCCACCGCGAAGAAGGGACAGCTGGTCGCGGCGACGGAGTGGTGGAAACACCTCCGCCGGACCAAGCGCGCCTTCTGGAAACGCCAGCGGCAGGCGGACAAGCGGGAAGCGGCGGACCAGAGACGGGACGCCTAAAACAAGCAACCCCGCCCGGCTTGTGATGGCCCTGGCGGGGCTGGCCGGGCGAACCCGGTCTTGAGGCTCAACGGGCGAACCCGCGAGCTGGCGGGCTTCAATACCACGCTTTGAGAAACTCTCGAATAGACACTCATAACGTTATGCGTTATATCACGCCCGATGATCCGAAGCTTCCGTGATCGCGAAACGGAGAAGGTCTGGGCCGGCGAGCGGTCTCGTCGCCTGCCCGGAGATATTCAGGACGTGGCGTTGCGCAAACTGCGCCAGTTGAACCGGAGTGTGGTGCTCGAGGACCTGCGTGTTCCGCCGGGAAACGGCCTGGAGGCTCTGACCAAGCATCGTAAGGGTCAGCATTCGATCCGGATCAATCAGCAGTGGCGGATCTGCTTCCGCTGGACCGAAGGAGGATGCGAGGATGTCGAAATCTGCGATTACCACTGACCGCTTCGCCAGCATCGGCCATCCCGACGACTGGCTGAAGAACCCGACGCCGGGCGACGTCCTGATGGAGGATTTTCTCAAGCCTCTGGGCATGAGCCAGACCGCCTTGGCCAACGCCATCGGCGTGCCCCCGCGCCGGATCAACGAGATCGTTCTGGGCAAGCGGGCGGTGACCGCCGACACGGACCTGCGCCTGACGCGCTACTGGGGGCTGAGCGCGGGGTTCTTTCTCGGACTGCAGATCGACCACGACCTGCTGGAGCAGCGGCGGAAGATGGGGCCGGCGCTGGAGATGATCACGCCGAGGGCGGCGTAGTCACAAACTCGGTCAATCAAATTCGAAACGGTAGCGATAACGCTTGAGTTGGAGGTTTGGAACCGCACGTGCGGCCAGTTCGACCCGCTGGTCGAAATCGGCTGCAACGATTATGCCTCGAACGCTGCCTCCACGTTCCTCGGCGACAGATGCCATGTAAGCAAGGGTCTGCGCTATCACCGCAGGCCTCGCGACATCCGCCTTCAACTCGATGATGGTCCAGACCCCACGACCGTCTTTCGCCAGCACGTCGATCAGCCCCGCCTCGACACGCGCCTCGCGGCCACCATCGACGATCTCCAATCCGGATTCCAGCTGGGCGATGTCGGTCCTGATTGCGTTCTGGAGGTCTCGTTCCAAGGCAAATGACTTGCTTGCGGTCTCCACGACAGCGTCGATTGCTTCGGCTTCCGCCTCCGTAGCAATCGGCTCAAACTCGCCCTGAAGCCCGCCTGAAGCGAACCCCCGATAGGAGTTGAGGGCGCTCCTGTAGAAGGCCAAATACTTTCGAAGGTTCTCCGGCTCGATGTCGATCTTCGTGGGGTTTGGGAGACCCGCCCGGTGGTCAGCAATCGAATAGGCGTATTTTGCAAAGAGCGACTCCATGCCGTCGCGTTCGTACTCGGCGTCGAGGTCGATATCTTCCGCTCGCTCGATGCGGCGCAACGCCGAGCTACGCGTCGCCAAGGTCCCGGGGGCGAGGCCCTGCGCAGCCAGATGCGCCTTGAAGGCTTCTTCCCTCATCACCCCACCTTCACCCGCGTCGCCGCCTCGGGCAGGTCCTCCCCGAACGCCCGCTGGTAGAATTCCGCGATGGTCGGCCGCTCCAGTTCGTCGCATTTGTTCAAAAACGTCAGCCGGAACGCCAGCCCCACGTCGCCCGCGAAGATGATGGCGTTCTGGGCCCAGGTGATCACGGTCCTGGGGCTCATCACGGTGGAGATGTCGCCGTTCATGAAGGCGTTGCGGGTCATGTCGGCGACGCGGACCATGGCGGCGATCTTGCGCCGGCCGTCGGCGTCGGACCACTCCGGCACCTTGGCGGCGACGATCTCGGCCTCGACGTCGTGGTCGAGGTAGTTGAGCGTGGTGACGATGTTCCAGCGGTCCATCTGGCCCTGATTGATCTGCTGGGTGCCGTGGTAGAGGCCCGAGGTGTCGCCGAGGCCGATGGTGTTGGTGGTGGCGAACAGGCGGAAGAATCTGTTCGGGCGGATGACGCGGTTCTGGTCGAGCAGGGTCAGCCGGCCCTGGGCCTCGAGCACGCGCTGGATGACGAACATCACGTCGGGGCGGCCGGCGTCGTATTCGTCGAAGACGAGGGCGATGGGGCGCTGGATGGCCCAGGGCAGCATGCCCTCGCGGAATTCGGTGACCTGTTTGCCGTCCTTGAGGACGATGGCGTCCTTGCCGACCAGATCGATGCGGCTGACGTGGGCGTCGAGATTGACCCGGACCATCGGCCAGTTGAGGCGGGCGGCGACCTGCTCGATGTGGGTCGACTTGCCGGTGCCGTGATAGCCCTGGACCATGACGCGGCGGTCGAAGGCGAAGCCGGCGCAGATGGCCAGCGTCGTCTGCGGGTCGAAGCGGTAGGCGTCGTCGATGTCCGGCACATGGCTGTCGCGCTCGGTGAACAGCGGCACGGTCATGTCCGAATCGATGCCGAACACCTCGCGCACGGTGGCCTGGCGGTGCGGTTCCAGCGTCAGCAGCGGATCGGGGGTGGCGTCGAGCGGGGAGGTCATCCGCATCCCTTAGGAAACCGGGGCGGCGGGGTCCAGCGTCCGCTACGCCGGCGTGGCGGAGCGCCGCGCTTTACAGGGGCGATGCGCCAACCTAATAACTGACTGGTCAGTTATTAGAGGTGTTGAAGTGCTCCCCTTGGGCGAACCCAAATTCCGTCGCCGGCCGGCCGATCGCCCGGCCGAAATCCTCGCGGCGGCGCTGGAGGTGTTCGCCGAGCGCGGCTTCCAGGCGGCGCGGCTGGAGGAGGTGGCGAAGCGGGCGGGCGTGTCGAAGGGCGCGCTGTATCTGTATTTCGAGACCAAGGCCGACCTGTTCCGGGCCGTGGTGACCGACGCCATCTCGCCGAACATCGCGCGGGCGACGGCGGCAGCCTCGGCGGAGATCCCGTTCGAGACCGCCGCTCGGATGGCGCTGGGCCTGCTGGCCCGCACCGTGGTGACGGACCAACGCATCAGCGGCGTGGTCAAGCTGGTCATCGCCGAGAGCCGCAACCATCCCGAACTGGCGACCGTCTGGCATGAGACGGTGGTCGAGCCGGGCCTGCGGCTGATGAGCGGCCTGATCGCGGCGGCCCAGGCGCGCGGCGAGGTGCGGCCGGGCGATCCGCGCCTGTTCACCTTCGGCATCATGGGGCCGATGCTTCTGTCGATGGTCTGGCGCGAAACGTTCGAACCGATCGGGGCCGGGCCGATCGATGTGGTCAAGCTGGCCGACCAGCATCTGGACACGGTCCTGACGGGGATGAGGCCATGACGCTGCCCAAACGCGGTTCGCGCGCGGCGCTGGCGCTGGGCGCGATCGCCGTGGTCGGCGCCCTGGTCTGGCTGCTGTTCCTGCGCGGCGGCGAGGCGCGGACCCTGACCGGCTATATCGAGGGCGAGCGGGTCTATCTGGCGGCGCCGGTCTCCGGCTCGGTGGCGGCCCTGTACGTGCGCGAGGGGCAGAGGGTGGCGGCGGGCGGCCGCACCTTCCTGATCGATCCCGGCATCCAGCGGGCCCAGGCCGAGGGCGCGGCGGCGGCCGTCGGCGCGGCCGAGGCGCGGGCCGAGGACCTGCGGAAGGGCCAGCGGGCCGAGGAGCTGTCGGTGTTCGACGCCGAACTGCAGGCGGCGCTGGCGGCCGAGCGCGTGGCCGAGGCCGACTATGCGCGCATCGCGCCGCTGGTGCGGCAGGGCATCTATGCTCCAGCGCGGCTGGATCAGGTGCGGGCGGCGCGCGACGCGGCCCGGGCCCGGACGGCGGCGGTGCGGCGGCGGCGCGAGGTGGCGACCCTGGGCGCGCGCGAGGACGCGTTGCGCCAGGCCGAACAGCAGACGCTGCAGGCCGGGGGCGGGCTCAGCGAGGCCAATGCGCGGCTGGGCCAACTGGCCCCGGTCGCGCCCGGGGCGGCGCGGGTGGAGGAGATCTTCTATCGCCCCGGCGAATGGGCGGCGGCCAATGCGCCGATCCTGGCCCTGCTGCCGGACCATGAGGTCAAGCTGGTCTTCTTCGTGCCCGAGGCCGAGATGGCGCTCTATCGCCCCGGCCGCACGGTCAGCTTCAGCTGCGACGGCTGCGCGGCGCGGGGCAGCGCCCGGATCACCTGGGTCAGCGCCCGGCCGGAGTTCACCCCGCCGATCCTGTACAGCAAGGGCAGCCGCGACCGGCTGGTCTATCGCGTCGAGGCCCTGCCGGCCAACGCGGCGACGCTGAACCCGGGGCTGCCGGTGGATGTGACGCCACTGGAGGCGGGGCGGTGACCCGGCGACCGACTCCCCTTCCCCTCGACGGGGAAGGGGTTGGGGGTAGGGGTGGAGGCAGGCTGTCACAGGACGGGACGCGAGAGGCGGTGTCGAAGGACGGCCGGAGCCCCTCGGAGCTCCATGACAACCATCCTATACCCACCCCCTCCCAACCCTCCCCCGTCGAGGGGGAGGGCTCGGCGGTCATCGACGTGCGGGGCCTGAACAAGTCGTTCGGGGCCCTGCACGCGGTCAAGGATTTCGGCATCACGGTCCAGCGCGGGCGGATCTGCGGCTTCCTCGGCCCCAATGGCGCGGGCAAGACCACGACCCTGCGGATGCTGTGCGGCCTGCTGACGCCGGACAGCGGCGCGGGCACGGTGCTGGGCCACGACGTCATGACCCAGTCGCGGCTGATCAAGCGCCGGGTCGGCTATATGACGCAGAAATTCTCGCTCTATGAAGACCTGTCGATCGAGCAGAACCTGACCTTCATGGCCCGGGTGCACGAGCTGGAGCGGCGGCGCGAGCGGGTCGAGGCGACGCTGGAGCGGCTGGGGCTGGTCGAGCGGCGGGCGCAGCTGGCGGGGAATCTATCGGGCGGGTGGAAGCAGCGGCTGGCGCTGGCGGCGGCGACCCTGCACGGGCCCGACCTGCTGCTGCTGGACGAGCCGACGGCGGGGGTCGATCCCGAGGCGCGCCGCACCTTCTGGGACGAGATCCACGCCCTGGCGGCAGGGGGCATGACCGTGCTGGTCTCGACCCACTACATGGACGAGGCCGAACGCTGTCACGAGATCGCCTATATCGCCGGCGGCCGGACCCTGGCGCGCGGCACGGCGGACGAGGTCATCGCCGCCTCGGGGCTGATCACCTTCCACGGGGAAGGGCCGGGAGCGGACCGGCTGGCGGGCGAGCTGCGAGATCGGCCCGGCGTGGAGATGGCGGCGCCGTTCGGGACCACACTGCACGTCTCGGGGCGCGACCGGTCCGCGCTGGAGGCGGCCATCAAGCCGTTCCGCAAACCAGCGCTGCGCTGGACGGAGACGCGGCCGACGCTGGAGGACGTGTTCATCCAGCTGATCCACGACCTCGAGGCCGGCCGGGACGAGGCGGCCTGAGATGCTGTCCCCGAGCCGCACTTGGGCCATCATGGCCAAGGAGTTCATCCAGCTGACGCGCGACCGGCTGACCTATGCGATGATCCTGCTGTTGCCAATTATCCAGCTGCTGCTGTTCGGCTACGCCATCAATGACGATCCGCGGCACCTGCCGACGGCGGTGCTGGTGCAGGACAACGGCGGCTTCTCGCGCTCGATCCTGACGGCGATGAACAACAGCGGCTATTTCGACATCACCCTGCAGGCGCGCAGCCAGGGCGAGCTGGACCGGGCGCTGGAGCGGGGCGAGGTGCAGTTCGCGGTGATCATCCCGGCCGACTTCACCCGGCGGGTGGTGCGCGGCGACGCGGCGCGGATTCTGGTCGAGGCCGACGCCACCGATCCGTCGGCCACCTCGGGCGCGGTGGCGGCCCTGGCCAGCCTGCCGGCCCAGGCCCTGACCCGCGAGCTGACCGGGCCGCTGGCGAA
>NZ_CALMZS010000155.1 GCF_937870815.1 uncultured Brevundimonas sp. | reverse complement strand
GGCTGGCGCTCGATGCTGGCGGCGCTGGAGGTTTCGTCGGACGAGCCGGACCCCGACTTCCTCGACTGGCTGTCGGCCGAGGCGGCCTTCGGGCGAATCATGGACGTGGCCCTGCGCCGCCACTGGATCGATCCGACCGTGCCGCTGGAGGCGGCGGTGATCATGCCGGCGCACGGGGTGCTGGTGACCAGCGCCACCCTGTCCGATCCGAACTCGGATGATCCGTTCGACATGGCGCGGCTGCGCACCGGCGCGGCGCGGCTGATCGAGCCGGCGCGGACGCTGAAGGTGGAAAGTCCGTTCGATTATGCGGCCAACAGCCGGGTCATCGTCGTCAACGATCTGGTCAAGGACGATGCGCGCCAGACGGCGGCGGCCATGCGGGAACTCTTCCTCGCGGCGGGCGGCGGCGGCCTGGGGCTGTTCACCGCCATCCGGCGGCTGAAGGCGGTCTATGAACGGCTGGGCCCGGACCTGGCCAAACACGGCCTGCCGCTCTACGCCCAGCACGTCGATCCGCTTGAGGTCGGGGCCCTGGTCGATGTGTTCCGCGCCGAGCAGGACTCCTGCCTGCTGGGCACCGATGCGGTGCGGGACGGGGTCGACGTGCCGGGGCGGAGCCTGCGCATCCTCGCCTTCGACCGGGTGCCGTGGCCGCGCCCGGACCTGCTGCACAGGGCCCGGCGGGCGCGGTTCGGCGGCGAGGGGGCGGGCGGGCGCAATTTCGACGACGCCCTGGCGCGGGCGAGGATGGCCCAGGCCTTCGGCCGGCTGATCCGCCGCGCCGACGACAAGGGGGTCTTCGTCATGCTGGACGCCGCCGCCCCGACCCGGCTGTTCGCCAGCCTGCCGCCGGGGACCGAGGTGCGGCGGATGGGCCTGGCCGAAGCCGTCGACCTGGTTGGCGCGTTCCTGTCATCTGATAAGGAGCGGCCATGAGCCAGACGCCTCCCCGCCATTCCCGCCGCGGCCTGATCGGACCGTTCGCGATCGTCGGCCTGTCGCTGGCCGTCTGGACCGGCTGGTGGTTCTATCTGGCCGATCGCGTCGAGACCCGGCTGGCGGTCCAGGCCGAGGGCCTGCGCCGGGCGGGCTGGCAGGTCAAGCACGAGCCGGTCTCGGTGACCGGCTGGCCGTTCCGCGTCCGCGTCGCCTTCCCGGCCGCCGACGTCATGGCGCCGTCGGGACACGGCGTGGCCGCGCCCGAACTGGTGGCGGAGGCCAGCGCCTGGAACCCCGGCCACTGGGTCCTGCTGGCGCCGGACGGCCTGATCCTGACGCGGGCCGGAAAGGGCCAGGTGGCGATCGAGGGCGAGGCCCTGCGTCTGAGCGTCAGCCATCTGCGCGACCGCTTCCCGGATCTGCGCATCGAGCTGGTGCGGTCGACCTTCACGCCGGTGGCCGGGGCCGAGCCGTTCCCGCTGGCGGCGGCCGAGCGGATCGAACTCTACACCCGGCCGCACCTGACCGACGGCCAGGCCGCGACCGACGAGATGGATGTGCTGTTCCGCCTGACCGAAGGCCGCGGGCGCGCCGGCGGACCCGTGGAAGGGGCCACGCGGCAGGGGCGGCTGTCGGCCGAGGTCGAGGCCACGATCGAGCAGGCCAGCCGGTTGCGCGGCGTCGACCGCGCCGGCGTGTTCGCCAGCTGGACGGCGGCCGGCGGCCGGTTCACGGCCGTCAAGGGGCGGCTGCAGGCGGGCGAGAGCAGCGCCCGGCTGGCCAGCGACGCGCTCCGGGCCCGCGGCGACGGGCGGCTGGAGGGCCGGCTGACCCTGACCGCCGAACGCCCGGGCGAGGCCATCGCCGGACTGGCCGGGGCGCGCTCGGGCGCCGTCGACCGGGCCGGGGCCGCCGGGGCCGCGGCGGCGGCCGGCGTGGACGACGACCGGCCCGTCGACCTGGTGCTGCTGTTCCGGGACGGCCGCACCTGGCTGGGTCCCTTCGCCCTGGCGCCGGCGCCGAAGCTGTTCTGATGCCGGCGACGCCCGAGCCCGACCCCGAGCGGCAGGCGCTGGACCGCGCCGTGGCCGAGGCGGTGCGGGCGCGCCTCGCCGCCGGGCCGCATCCGACGCCCGAGATCGAGGCCATCGCCCTCCGCCGCGCCCTGGCCGGCCTCGCACCGGCGGAAGCGGCCGCCGCCCGCTGCGTTCTGGGCCGGCTCGACTCCGCGACCGGCGCGGCGCTGACCGTCTGGGGCCCGGCCAGCCAGGTGCTGGGCTCGGACCGGTTCGGCCTGACCGCGCGCATGGCCGCGACCCCCGAAGCCGCCCTGGCCGCCGCCCGCAAGGCCGGACGGGCGCTGCTGGACCTGGCGCCGGCCTCGGCCTGGTGGGGCCGGCTGCTGGCCGAGCCCCGGCTGCGGGTGGTCGGCGCCCTGCCGGACCACGGCCCCGGCCTGCCCCGCGCCCTGCTGGTCCAGGCCGCCGGACCGGGGCCGACCGGCGGCGACCGCACCTTCTGGGTCACCGACAGTCCCCTGGCGGAGGCCCGCATCGTCCGCCGTCTCGGCGAAGCGGGCCTCGCCGCCGATCCGCTGATCGCCGCGGGCGGGTTGAAGCTTTTCATGCTGGCGGGCTATGTGCAGGCCGACGACGCGCGGCTGAACGGCGCGCCCGGCGACCTGAGCGGCGTGATCGGCGCCGCCCCCGTTTTCTGAGATCGAGCCCCCGCCATGACCGACGCGCCCGCGCCCAAGCCCGGCATCCTCGAGATCGCCGCCTATGTCGGCGGCAAGTCGCGCATCGAGGGCGTGGCCGAGCCGATGAAGCTGTCGTCGAACGAGAACATGCTGGGCGCGGGCCAGAAGGCGCGCGAGGCCTATGAGGCGGCGGTTCGCAACATCCACGTCTATCCGGACGGCCGGGCGACGAAGCTGCGCACCGCGGTCGCGGACCATCACGGCCTGGAGCCCGAGCGGCTGATCTTCGGCAACGGCTCGGACGAGGTCTTCGCCCTGCTGAACCAGTGCTACCTGACCCCGGGCGACAACATCGTCACCGGCCAGTACGGCTTTCTGGCCTATCGCATCAGCGCCCTCGCCAACCAGGCCTCGGTCAGGCTGGCCCCCGAGCCGGCGTTCAAGGCCACGCCGGAGGCCCTGCTGGCCGAGGTCGATGAGCGCACCCGGATCGTCTATGTCTCCAGCCCGTCGAACCCGACCGGCAGCTACAATACCGGCGACGAGATCCGCCGGCTGCACGCGGGGCTGCGGCCGGACATCCTGCTGGTCGTCGACGAGGCCTATGCCGAATACGTCACCGAGCCCGACTGGGAGACCAGCTTCGGCCTGGCCCGCGACAGCGCCAACGTCGTCGTCACCCGCACCTTCTCCAAGATTCACGGCCTCGGCGGCCTGCGCATCGGCTTCGGCTATGCGCCGCTGAAGGTGGCCGAGGCGGTCGACCGCATCCGCCTGCCGTTCAACGTCTCCGTGCCCGGCATCGAGGCCGCCGTCGCCGCCCTCGGCGACGAGGCGCACCAGCAGGCCTCGCGCGACCTGGTCCACAGCTGGCGGCCGCGCATGACCCAGGCCATCCGCGGCTTCGGCTTCGAGGTGCTGCCCAGCGCCGGCAATTTCGTGCTGATCCGCTTCAGGGACCCGGACCAGGCGCAGCGGGCCAACGCCTATCTGAACTCCAGGGGCGTCATCGTCCGCCCGGTGGGCGGCTACGGCCTGCCCGAAGCCCTGCGCATCACCATCGGCACGGAAGACCAGAACCGCGCCGTGCTGGACGCCCTCAGCGAATTCGCGGCCATCTGACCGGCGGCCGCCCGGCTCACTCGCGCCGGAAGATCCGGCTCGCGCCCCAGCCGGTGAGGGCCGCCAGCACCACGCTGAGGACGCCGTAGGTCCACGGACGATTGTGCGCGAACTCGAAGATCTGGCGCTCGACGCCGACCTTCTCGACGGTCAGGGTGAGGTTGGACACCGAGACCGGGTCGCCGTCCTGGAACAGCCAGACCTCGGCGAAATACTGGCCGGTCGGGGCCACGGCGGGGAGTTCGATCTCGGCGCGGAACAGGCCGCGATCGACGAAGCGGACGCCCTCGGGATCGGTGTTGTACAGGGCCGCCGCCTCGCGCAGGCGGATCACCGCGCGCCGCCATTCGAGATAGTCCTCGCCGAGGCGGCTGACGACGACGTCGCGGACGCCGTAGCGGGTGACGGTCCGGCTCTCCTCGGGCGCATTGATGCGCAGGTGGTCGACCCCGACCCCGAGGCGCCGCAGCTGGCCGAAATCGGCGATGTCGGCCAGGGGCCGCGTCGAGGCCGTCATGTAGAAGCCCGGTGCGCCCTCGAACACCACGGGCCGGCTGTTGAGCCAGACGCCCATGCTGCGCGTCTTCCTGACCAGACGCACGGGCGCGTCGGGGCCGCGCACCACGACCACGACGTCGGCGGGCTCGTCGCCCGGGTTGAAGACAGCTCCGTAAAGCACGATCGAGGCGCCGCGGAAGCTGGAGTCGACGCTGACCCGGGCGTCGGTGAGGGCGGCGGCCACCCGCAGCCGGCGCTGGGTGGCGGCGGAGCGTTCGGGGGCCGGGGCCTCGACGGCCGGCGGCGGCGGCGGCAGGGCCTGGATCATTCGGCCGCCCCCGGGGCGAAGCCGAACAGTTCGGACGGCCGCACGAACAGCTCGAGGCCCATGTGGATGCCGACCAGCAGCACGATGAGCCCGAGCACGGCGCGCAGCTCCTCGGCCCGGAAGCGGCCGGACCAGCGCGCGCCATACTGGGCGCCGACGACGCCGCCGAGCAGCAGGATGGTCGACAGCACGATGTCGACGGTCTGGTTCCGGCCGGCCTGGAGGATGGTGGTCATGGCCGTGGTGACGATGATCTGGAACAGGCTGGTGCCGACCACCACGCCGGCCTTCATGCGCAGGACGTAGAGCATGGCGGGCACGAGGATGAAGCCGCCGCCCACCCCCATGATCGCCGACAGCACCCCGGCGAAGGCGCCCAGGGCGAAGGGCGGTATGGCGCTGATGTAGAGGCCGGAGCGGGGGAAGCGCATGCGCAGGGGCAGGCCGTACAGCCACAGCGGCCGGCGCCGCTCCTTGTGCGGCGTGACCTCGCCGCGGATGCGGCGAAGGATCTGTCCGAGGCTCTCGTAGAGCATCAGGGCGCCGATGACGCCGAGGAACAGCAGGTAGGACAGGGCCACGGCCAGGTCGGCCTGGCCGAGCAGGCGCAGGTACCGGAACAGCTCGACCCCGGCCAGGGCGCCCAGCACCCCGCCCGCGGCCATGACCCCGCCGATACGGTAGTCGACCGCCTTCTGGCGGGTGTAGCTGATCACGCCCGAGGTCGAGGAGGCGACCACGTGGCTGGCCTGGCTGGCCACCGCGACCGACGGAGGAATGCCGAGAAAGATCAGGACCGGGGCCATCAGGAAGCCGCCGCCGATGCCGAACAGTCCGGACACGAATCCGACCGTCGCGCCCAGCAGGACCAGGAGCGGCCAGTTCACCGAAACCTCGGCGATCGGCAGATAGATATCCAAAGGACGCGCCTTCGGCTGGAACTGAGGCTAGGCGCCGGTAAGGCGACGGTGAATCTGTCCTATACGCACGCCGCGGCCACCGCCACCGTATGCGCGGAAATGGCCGGGCCGGACCACCGGGTCAGGCCAGCGGCTCGACCTGGAAGGCGTCCGCGGCGGCCCGGGCCCTGCCGCGCTCCGCCGCCGGCAGGCCGGTCCGGAGCCGGTCGGCGGCCTCCCGGGCGTCGCCGTCCCCGGCGCGCGCGGCGATCAGGTACCATTTGTAGGCTTCCGCCAGATCCGCCTCGATGCCGTCCTCGCCCGTCTCGTACAGCTTGGCCACGTTGAACTGGCTGTCGACCAGCCCGCCCTGCGCCGCCCGGCGCAGCCAGTGGAGGGCCTCGGCCCGGTCGGGCGGGCCGCCGACGCCCTCGAACAGGTACATGCCGTAGTTGTGCATGGCGCGAGCGTCGCCGGCCTCGGCCGCGCGCCGGACCCAGGCCCGCGCCTCGGCCGGGCTGGCGGCCAGCCCTTCCGCGCCCTCCTCATAGAGGCTGGCGAGGTGCAGCTGGGCCGGCGCATGGCCCAGGCCGGCGGCCTGCTTCAGGGTCTCGATCCCCGCCGCCTCGCCGGCGTCGAGACCCTCGATCGCCTGGCGGTACAGCTCGGCGCCGCGCGCCCGGTCCTCCGGCGAGGGCGCGGCGGGAACGGCGGCGAGCGCCGCGACGGCCGGGCCGTCGCCGTCCGCACCCGATCCCTCCAGCCCCGGCAGGCGGAAGCCCGCGCCGGTCAGCTCGCCGAAGGCCGCCGCGCCCCCGGCGGTCAGGAGCACCGCCACGGCCGAGGCGCCGAACGCCTTGCGGATCGTGTCTCCGCCCCGGGCCGCCTGTTTGTCGAGCCGCTCCTGGAGCCTGGACCTGCCGCCGCGCTTGAGTCCGAATCCGGACCGGGCCGGCGCTTCCTCCGGCGGAGTCATGGCCGCGCGGGCGGCGTCTATGGCCTGGCGCGTGGAGGAGGCCCGGCCCTGGGCGGCCGCGGCGCGAAGGGCGCGCGGGTCGACGAAATCGGTCTCGCCGGCGAAATCCTCGTGGCCGCCGTCGAGGGTCGCCGGGGCCGTGGCCGCCAGGGCGTCGGACACGTCCGCGCCGCCGAAGCCCTGGCCGAACGAGGGCTGAGCCGGGGCGGCGGGGCCGGAGGCGGCGGCCGGCGCCGGCTGGGCCTCCCCGGCCCGCGGGGGGTCCGCCGCGAGGCTTCCGAACGGTGCGGAGGGCGCGGCGCCGGCGGTCGGGGCCGCCTCGCCGGCGCCGTCGTCCGGCCCGGACTCGGGCGGGGCGAGACCGGCCGACCAGGCCTGCTGCTCGGCGAAGACCGGATCGTCGAAGCCGTTGTCGAACAGGGCGTCGGGAAAGGCCGCATCCGGGAAGGCGGCGGCGCGCCAGTCGGGCCGGGCCCCGCCGGCGGGCGGGACGGAGTCGGCGCGGCGGCCGATGTTCTCGCGCGCCTCGGCGATCAGGGCGGCGGTGCGCTCCTCGGACAGGCGCATGCGCTCGGCCAGTTCGCCCGAGGCGCGGTCATAGTGCTGCTCGATCTTGTTCGAACTGTCCGCCAGGCGCCGGGCGATGTCCTCCAGCGCCTGCTGGGAGCGGCGCTCGGACTGGGCGATCCGCTCGCTGAGCCGGTCGGAGATGCGGGTGATCTCGCCGCCCAGCTTCTCGAGCGCCAGGGCGTGGCGGTCGTCGGCGGCGACCAGGCGCTGCTCCAGGCCCTGGGCGAAACGGCCCATGTCGGCCTCGACCTTGCGGGTCAGGGTCTCGCCCAGCTTCTCGAGGCGGACCGGGGCCTCGGCCTCGATCCTGCCGACGCGGCCGTTGAGGTTCTGGGCGATGCGCAGCACCTCGCGGCCCATGGCCTCGACCGCCCGGGCCGAACGCTCCTCGGACGCCTTGACCTGGTCGCCGATGGCGAGGACGGCCCGCTCGATGCGGTCCATCCGGCCCTCGGTCTCGGCCGAGTCCATCCGGCGCATCATCTCGGCCCGGTTGGCCTCGACCTGGCGGCTCAGGGTCTCGGCCAGCTTTTCGAAGCGGGCGGCCTCGCGGGCTCCCTCCGGCTCGACGCGGGCCTCGGCGACGCGCAGCCGCCGGTCCAGTTCGGCGAACGAGCGTTCGAGGCCGCGCAGGGCCTCGGTGGTCCGCCCCTGGGCCTGGTCGAGCCTCTGGCCGACCTGGGCCAGCAGATCGGCGCCGACGCCGGGGCCGGCGATCTTCTCGACCACATCCATGCGCTGGCGCAGTTCGTTGACGCTGCCGCGCTGGCGCTCCTCGATGTCGTAGAGCCGGCCGGCGAGGGCCCCGAGCGTGGTCTCGACCTTGCCGAAGGTCTCGGTCGTCTGCGGACCGACCTCCTGCTCGAATTTGCGCAGGCGACGATGGCCCTCGCGCAGCTCCTCGGCGATGTCGTCGATGCGCCGCCCCCAGGAGCGGGCCGCCTCGTCCTGGCCGTCGAGGCGGCGGACCAGGCCGGAGACCGCCTGGTCGACCCCCTGGATGGCCACCGTCGAGCGGCGCTCGGCGGCCTCGAGACGACCGGCGATGGCGTCGATCGAGGCGCTGAGCCGCTGCCACGGCTCCTCGCCCGCGCCATAGGCGTCGTCGACCCGGCGGCTGCGCGAGCGGCGCTCATAGCTGTCGGCGGCGTGGGGGCGGCGCGACAGGGGCACCACGCCCTCCTCGTCGTCGCCGTCTTCCATGATCATGGTGTTGAGCCACTCGCCCAGGGTCATGCCGGAGCGACGGGCGAGGTCCTTGGCGATCTCGCGCGCCCGGGGTTCGATCCCCTTTACGCTCCACGGCGCGGCTGCGCTCACTGATTCGTCTCCCGACCTTCGACTCGAACGCTACCCATCCAGATCAGGGGTGTAAACGTGCGGTTAACCCCAAGATGTAGGGGCTGGCCCATCTTCCTGTGGAAAGCCCGTACACCGACGGAGAGTCTCCGGCCGCATCCGTTAACGCCTCGTGAAGATTAACGGGCGGGAAAGGACTCCGGCGGCTTGCGCGCGGGCCGCCGGCGGGCCAGTTGGCGCGGATGAGCCTGACCGTCACCCTCGCCCTGCTGGGCGCCGCGATCGCCCTGACCCTCTTCGCCGGCTGGCGCGGGGCCCGGCCGTCGCAGCCGCATCGCGGCGTCCGCATGGTCCCGTGGCGGCTGGTGATGGTCCTGGCGGCGGCGGCGGCCTTCCTGCTGATCGTCCATGTCGCCGCCCTGCTCGGAATGCCGCAGCGGCCCGCGGCCTGACCGGCTCAGCCGGCGAAACACCAGGCCAGCACCGCCTTCTGGGCGTGGATGCGGTTCTCGGCCTCGTCCCAGACCAGCGACTTCGGGCCGTCGAGGACGGCGTCGGTGACCTCCTCGCCGCGGTGGGCGGGCAGGCAGTGGAGGAAGACGGCGTCGGATGCCGCGGCGTCCATCAGGGCCTCGTCGACGCCATAGCCCTCGAAGGCCTCGAGCCGGGCCTCATAGTCCTGGTCGCCCATCGACACCCAGGTGTCGGTGACGACGACGTCGGCGCCGGCGACGGCCTCGCGCGGGTCGCCGGTCAGGGTGACGTGGTTTCCGCCCCTGGCCAGGTCGTGCAGGTCCGGATGGTAGTCGGGCGGGCAGGCGACGTTGAGGTGAAAGCCCAGCTTCGGCGCCGCATGCATGAAGCTGTGGCAGACGTTGTTGCCGTCGCCGACCCAGGCGACGGTCTTGCCGGCGATCGGGCCCCGGGCCTCCTCGATGGTCATGATGTCGGCGAGGATCTGGCACGGGTGCGACCGGTCGGTCAGGCCGTTGATCACCGGCACCGTGGCGACCCGGGCGAAGCGTTCGACGTCCTCGTGGTCGTTGGCCCGGATCATCACCGCGTCGACCATGCGCGACAGCACCCGGGCGGTGTCCTCGACCGGCTCGCCGCGGCCCAGCTGCATGTCGCCGGCGTTGGCGATGATCGAGGCCCCGCCCAGCTGGCGGATGGCGGCGTC
>NZ_CALMZS010000154.1 GCF_937870815.1 uncultured Brevundimonas sp. | reverse complement strand
GATCCTGGCCGACTACGCCCAGGCCCAGGGCTGGCGGGTCGAGGCCAATCTGAACAACGACATCGTCGGCAACTCCGAAGGCCAGTCGGGGGTGCGCGACACCACCCGGGTGCGGGTCTTCTCGGAAGGCACCAAGACGGTCGAAACCGCGGCCCAGGCCGAGCGGCGGCGCTACAACGGGGGCGAGGTCGACTCGTCGTCGCGCAACCTGGCCCGCTTCATCGACGCCGTCGCCGACCGCTACCTGACCAATTTCGACGTCGACCTGATCTACCGGACCGACCGCTACGGCCGCGGCGGGGACCAGGTCGAAATGCTGCGCCACGGCTTCCCGGCGGTGCGCATTTCCGAGGGCGCCGAACATTACGACCGCCAGCACCAGGACCTGCGGGTCGAGAACGGCGTCCGCTACGGCGACACCCTCGACGGCATCGATTTCGACTATCTGGGCCAGGTGGCGCGGTTGAACGTCGTCGCCATGGCCGCCCTGGGCAACGCCCCGGCGACGCCGCTCGGCGTGACCATCGAAGGCGCGGTCCGGCCCGACACCACGGTCAGGTGGCAGGCCGTCCCCGGCGCGGCCGGCTATCGCGTCTGGTGGCGCTCGACCACGGCGCCGCAGTGGACCCACAGCCGCTGGGCCGGACAGGCCACCGAACTGGTCCTGCCGGGGGTGGTCATCGACGACTGGTTCTTCGGCGTCTCGGCCGTGTCGGAGGACGGCTATGAAAGCCCGGTGGTGTTCCCGGGCCCGCCCGGCTCGTTCGTCCCGGTCGGCGATCCGGCCCCGCCCGCGCGCTGATGCCGGACCCGGGTTCCGGGCGCGTCCGCGTCGCCGTCCTGATTTCAGGCTCCGGCTCGAACATGGCCGCTCTGGTCGACGCGGCGCGCGCGGCCGACTGTCCCTTCGAGGTCGCGCTGGTGCTGTCGAACCGACCGGAGGCGGGCGGGCTGGCGGTGGCGCGGGCGAAGGGCGTCCCCGTCGCCGTCGTCGACCACCGCCCGTTCGGCAAGGATCGCGAGGCCCACGAGCGGGCCGTCGAGGCGGTTCTGGCGGAGCACGGGATCGAGGTGGTCGCGCTGGCCGGCTACATGCGGCTGCTGACGTCCTGGCTGGTCCGGCGCCGGCGCGGGCGCATGCTCAACATCCATCCCAGCCTGCTGCCGAAATACCCGGGGCTGGACACCCACGCCCGGGCCCTGGCGGCGGGCGACGCCGAGGCGGGCTGTTCCGTGCATCTGGTCACGGAGGGCGTGGATGAAGGCCCGCTGCTGGCCCAGGCGACGGCGCCGGTGCTGGCCGGCGACACCCCGGCCAGCCTGGCGCAGAGGGTGCTGGCGGCCGAACACCGGCTGTATCCGCAGGCCCTGGCCGACTTCTGCCGCTCGCTGCGGACGCCGGACGCCTGAACCGTTTTCGGTCCCCGCGGGAGACACGGCGTCGTGACCACGCCCGCCGGACGCCCTTCCGAACCGGCGCCGTCCGAGGTCAAGGTGTTGAGACTTTACTCACCTATGGTGATATATAATCTTCCAATAAAGAGGTTCAGATGATCACTGGCCCCCAGATCCGCGCCGCCCGGGCCCTGCTGGGAATCGATCAGCGCGAGCTGGCCCGCCTGTCCGGGCTCTCCCCGCAGACCATCCAGCGGATGGAGGCCTGCGAGGGCTCGGTCCGGGCGGTGGTCGACAGTCTTGAGAAGGTCATGACGGCGATCTCCGGCGCCGGCGTCGAACTCATCGTGGAAGGCGCCCCCAGCCAGGGCGTCGGCCGCGGCGTCCGGCTGATCGGCGGAAAATAGCGGCCATGGGAAACGACTGGAAGCTGTTCCTGCCCAAGACGGTCACCGTCCTGCGCCAGGGCTATGGCCTGACGGATTTCCGGGCCGACACCTTCGCCGGCCTGACCGTGGCGGTGGTGGCCCTCCCCCTGGCCATGGCCCTGGCCATCGCCTCGGGCGCGACGCCCGAGGTCGGTCTGATCACGGCCGTCGTCGCCGGCTTCCTGATTTCGGCTCTCGGCGGCAGCCGGTTCCAGATCGGCGGTCCGACCGGGGCCTTCGTGGTCATCGTCTACGGAGTGATCTCGAAATACGGCTACGACGGCCTGCTGATGGCCACACTGATGGCCGGAGGCATCCTGATCGTCGCGGGACTGGCCCGGGTCGGGACCCTGATCAAATACATTCCCGATCCCGTCACCACCGGCTTCACCAGCGGCATCGCCGTCATCATCATGGCCAGCCAGATCAAGGACATTCTCGGCCTCGAGGCCGCCGCCGTCCCCGCCGAACTGATGCCCAAACTGCAGGCCCTGTGGGCTGTGCGCGACACCGTCAGCCTTCCGGCCTTCGGGCTGTCGGCCGTCTGCGTCGCCGGAATCCTGCTGCTGCGCCGCTACGTCCCGCGCGCGCCCGGCTTCCTGGTGATCACGGTCCTGGCCGCCGGCGTCGTCGCCCTGACCCAGTGGCCGGTCGAGACCATCGGTTCGCGTTTCGGCGAGATGAACGCCCGCCTTCCGACGCCCAGCCTCGACTTCTGGCGCTGGGACAACGCCGTCGCCCTGCTGCCCAGCGCCCTGACCATCGCTTTGCTGGCGGGGGTGGAATCCCTGCTCTCGGCCGTCGTCGGCGACCAGATGACCGGTCGTCGCCATCGCTCGAACGTCGAACTGGTGGCCCAGGGCGTGGCCAATGTCGCCTCGGCCGCGGTCGGCGGCCTGCCGGCCACCGGAGCCATCGCCCGCACCGCGACCAACATCCGCTCCGGCGCGCGCTCGCCGGTGGCCGGCATGCTGCACGCGGTGTTCCTGCTGCTCTTCATGCTGCTGTTGTCGCCGGTGATGAAGCTGGTCCCCATGGCGGCGCTGGCGGCCATCCTCGTGGTGGTGGCGCTGAACATGGCCGAGGCGCGCCGCTTCCGCCTGATCCTGCGCACCTCGCACGGCGACCGCGCCGTCCTGCTGGCCACCTTCGGCCTGACCGTGCTGGTCGACCTGACCGTCGCCATCGAGGTCGGCATGGTGCTGGCCGCCTTTGTCTTCATGCACCGGATGGCGAGGCTGGCCTCGATCGAGGGCGGCACGCCGATCATCGAGGGCGACGAGGACGACCTCCAGTCCGAGCGGAGCGGCCGCTACACCCCCAACCAGGGCCTGCCGGCCGACATCGGCGTCCTGACCTTCCGGGGCCCGCTGTTCTTCGGCAGCGCGGTCGTGGTCAAGGACGCATTGGACCGGATCGGCGCGCGCAAGCGGGCCTATATCCTGCGCCTCGAAGCCGTGCCGCTGCTCGACCCCACGGGCGCCTTCGCACTGGGCGACCTGCTGAGACGGCTTCTGGACGAGGGCGAAGAGGTGCTGATCGTCGGGGCCGGACACGGCGTCCTGCGCACCCTGCTGCAGACCGTTCCCGGACCGGTGTTGAAGCGCGTCCACTTCGTGCGGACCTTCGAGGCGGCGCGCAAACGGGTCCTCGACCGGTCGAACGGTCCGGAAGACGAAACGGCCGGTCCCCCGTCAGGAGAACCGGCCGCCGTTCAAGCGACAACGGGGTGAACCCGGCTCAGCCAACGATCTGGTCGTCGGTGAAGAACTGGGCGATCTCGATCCTCGCGTTCTCGAGCGAGTCCGAGCCGTGCACCGAGTTCTCGCCGATCGACAGGGCGAACAGCTTGCGGATCGTGCCGTCGGCGGCGTCCTTCGGATTGGTGGCGCCCATGACTTCCCGGTATTTGGCCACGGCGTTGTCGCCCTCCAGCACCTGGACCACGACCGGCTCGGCGGTCATCTGGCCGACCAGCTCGCCGTAGAACGGGCGTTCGGCGTGGACCTCGTAGAATTTCCTGGCCTGGGCCTCGGTCAGCCTGACCCGGCGCTGGGCGACGATGCGCAGGCCCGCGCCCTCGATCACGGCATTGATGGCGCCGGTCAGGTTGCGGCGCGTGGCGTCGGGCTTGATGATCGAGAAGGTGCGTTCGGTCATGGGAGCGACTTCTTGTTGGGAGATTGAGGGTGGCGGGCTTATAGACGCGCCCTCCCCGGTTTCCAACCCGGCCCGATCAGCAGGCTATCGCCCGCACATGGCCCAGCGCCGCATAGTCGAGGATGGCGCGGTCACGGGTCAACAGCGGCACATCCAAAGCCCGCGCGACGGCGATCAGCAGACGATCCGCGGGATCGCTGTGGATGGGTTCCGGTAACCGCCATGCGGCCAGCGCGATATCGTGACTCATGAGCACGGGGCGAACCCCCGGCGCTCTCATGGCGTTGGCGACCCATGTCTCCACGTCTGGTTCAAACAGGCGACCTGTCCGGCTATCCCGATTGCGGGCCAGCAGGCCGATTTCCCAGGCGGAGACCACGGACACCAGGATGCCGCCGTTGTCCTGAGCGGCCTCGATGGCCGCCCGGCCCTCGACGGTCAGGTCCCGGTTGAGTTGCGCCCGAATGACGACATTGGTGTCGAGCAACACGGCGGTTCCGCGTTGCGAGGAGCGAGCCGCGAGCGGCCGGAGCCCTTGCCCGACGGCGCGTCGCGAGCGGAGGGTCACCGCAAGCCTCTCGCGGGATCACACGCTCCGTGAACCTCTGCATCGTAGATGGGGCCGTCGATGTCGAGATCCTCGGGCAGCACGGCACTGCCTTCCTGCCAGCCAATGAAGCCACGATCATTGCCGCGACCCAGAGGCGGTTCCAGAACCGCAACCTCTTTGCCGCGTTTGGTGATGCGCACCTTGCTCAAGGCGCCTGAGTTCACGCGATCCAGCAGTTCCAGGCACTTGGCCTTGAACTCCGTCGCCGTTATGACGACCTCGCCGCTCAAATGGTCATACGTCATGACTGGTCATCTTGATATGACCAGTCCGAAAGTCAATGCCTCTCCATGCTCCAGATCACCGACCTGACCTTCAGCGCCTGGGGCCGCAAATTCCTCGAGGACGCCTCCGTCAGCCTGCCGCCCGGCGCCAAGGTCGGACTGGTCGGCCGCAACGGCGTCGGCAAGTCGACCCTGTTCAAGCTGATCCTCGGCGAACTGGCGGCAGGGGGCGACGAGATCAGCCTGCCGAAGACCGCCCGCATCGCCTCGGTCGACCAGGAGCATCCGGCCACCCCGGTCAGCGTGCTCGACACCATCCTCGAGGCCGATGTCGAACGCCACGACCTGCTGACCCGGCTGGAGACCGCCGCGCCCGAGGAGATGGGCGAGATCTGGACCCGGCTGATCGAGATCGACGCCGACGCCGCCCCGGCCCGCGCCGCCGAGATCCTCGTCGGCCTCGGCTTCGACCAGGAGAA
>NZ_CALMZS010000153.1 GCF_937870815.1 uncultured Brevundimonas sp. | reverse complement strand
GTGCTCCTTGTGATGAACCAGCTTTCGTCGGGCCCAGCGAGCAGAAGGCGCGTCAACTCAAGCGACGATTGCTCTAGCCGCCGCCGGGGCGCGGCTCAGAAGGGTTGCCGGTCCGGGTCGGTGCGCCAGACGCGCCAGCTTTCGACGACGGCCCAGAGGGCGGCGATCAGCACGGCGCCGATCAGGAGTTGATAGCCGAGGGGCTGGGGGGCGAGGGGCGCGGCGGCGAGGCCGGCGAGGCCGATGACGAAGAGCAGCCGCCCGGCCAGACGGTTGGAGCGGTCCCAGGCCAGCCGGCTCTTGTAGCTCCACGGCGTGCGCACGCCGGCGATCGGGTTCGGTCCGACGCGGCCGAGCACGGCGCCGACCAGCAGGAACAGGACGGACAGGCCGGCCATGGGGACGGCCGAGCCCAGCGAGGTCAGGCCGCTGAGGCTGGCCGCCCCGAAAAACAGGCCCAGGCACAGGAAGGTCAGCAGGATCGCCAGCTGGCCGAAGCGCAGCGCGCGCGCCCGGGCGCGGTCCTGCGCCCGGCGGGCGGCCGCGCCCATGCCGCCGGCCAGGACGCCGGTCAGCAGGCCGAGCCCCACGACGCCGCCGCCGATGGCCTCGCGTCCGGCCCAGGCGTCAGCCTGGCCGTCGGGCCCGAAATGATAGGGCATCAGCTCCAGCGGCCCGGCGAGAAAGATCGCGGCGCCGGCGGCGACGATCAGCAGGCTGAGGCCGAGGGTGGCGCGGTCGAGGGCGGTCATCGACGGGTCTCCTCTTCGGGGTCGTGGCGGCCGGCGCCGGTCATCCGCAGCAGGAAGGCGAGGGCCTCCTCGACAGCCGAAATCTCCAGCCGGTAGCGGATCGAGGCCCCGGCGCGCTCGGGCGAGACCAGGCCGGCCTGCTTCAGCACATTGAGGTGGCCGGTGATGGTCGGCCAGCTCATGTCGAAGGCGGCGGCGATGTCGCCGGACGCCATCGGCCCCTTGCGCAGCATCTCGATGATGCGGCGGCGCACGGGGTGGGACAGGGCCTTGAACAGGGCGTTCATAGGGAGGAAGATAATTAGGAGGTAGACTAATAGCAAGATGCTTTGGGAACGGCGGACGATTCACCCGGGCGGATCAGAAAATTTGGTGTGGCGGAGTCGGCAGGGTCGGCAGAGTCGGCGCCGAAATCGAGTATGGCAGAGTCGGCAGAGTCGGCAGAGTCTACATCGTCGGCCGGCGAAAGCGCCTCTGGCGGCGGTTCGGGATTCGGTTGTCAAAGATCGTGGCACGGAAACCCCGGCATTATGCGCCCGCCGTCTCCTCAGGCGGGTTCATGACGCTGGCGCCGGGACGTTGTGCTGAAAATACAGAATGTTGGCTGTCGAAAATGTGATGGCCGGCGGCGGATTTGCAGCGCAGCAATTCCACTTTCGTCATCCTCCGGCGAGCGCAGCGAGACCGGGGGACCCAGCGGCGCCGAAGGCGATCTGTTCAGGCAGACTGT
>NZ_CALMZS010000152.1 GCF_937870815.1 uncultured Brevundimonas sp. | reverse complement strand
GGGGCAGCCTGTCTCGTCGAAACGGTAAACTCATCCGCAACCGGGCGAGGCCCGGTCGCCCCGCGCCCTCCCCGACCGCTTCGCAGGAAGCGGCGCTTCCGGCTGCGCCGTCGTCACAGAACCATGATGACCGCCGCCGCCCGCGCCGCCATAACCTCCCTGCCCCTTCCCGGAGTCTCCCCATGCGTCTGCAGCGTCGCGACCTTCTCACCGGCTCGGCCGCCGCCCTCGCCTTCGCCGGCCTCGCCCGCAACGTCCAGGCCCAGGCCGCGGCCGGGGAGACCTACGTCAACGAGGTGCCCGGCTATGGGCCGCTGATCCCCGATCCGAACCGCCTGCTCGACCTGCCCGCGGGCTTCACCTACCAGGTCGTCTCCCAGAGCGGCGACACCATGGACGACGGCCTGTTCGTCCCCGGCCAGCTGGACGGCATGGGCTGTTTCGACCTCGGCGGCGGCAAGGTCGCCCTGGTCCGCAACCATGAGCTCAAGGGCTCCAGCGGCCTGCACCGCAACCTCGGCCCGGGCGGCTTCCATCAGGAGCGCATCGGCCTGCTCGACCCGTCGCGGGCCTACGACACCTACCGGGACGGCCGTCCCCTGCCCGGCGGAACCACCACCCTGGTCTACGACCTCGAGACCCGCCGCACCGTCAGCCAGCACCTGTCGCTGGCCGGGACCTCGACCAATTGCGCCGGCGGCCACACCCCCTGGGGCAGCTGGCTGACCTGCGAGGAGACCGAGGAGACCCCCGCCGACGCCGACGTGACCCAATCCCACGGCTTCGTCTTCGAGGTGCCCTCGACCGCCACCGGCCTCGTCGAGCCGGTCCCGCTCAAGGCCATGGGCCGCTTCGCCCACGAGGCGGTCTGCGTCGACCCCCGCACCGGCGTCCTCTACCTGACCGAGGACCAGAACGACGGCCTGTTCTACCGCTTCCTCCCGACCACGCCGGGCCGGCTGGCCGAGGGCGGACGGCTGCAGGCCATGGCCTTCCGCGACAGGCCCGGGGCCGACACCAGCAATCAGGAGGCCCGTGAATGGGCCGTCGGCGACTGGCGCGAGGTGATCTGGATCGACATGGAGGACGTCGAATCTCCGGACGGCGACCTGCGCCGGCGCGGCCACGCCGCCGGCGCGGCCTTGGTGGCCCGCGGCGAGGGAATCTTCTGGGGCGACGGCGAACTCTACATGACCGCCACCTCGGGCGGCCCGCTGCGCCGGGGCCAGATCCTGCGCTACGTCCCCTCGCGCGACGAGGGGCGGCGGGGCGAGGCGCGCCGGCCCGGCCGTCTCCAGCTGTTCCTGGAAAGCGCCGACGAGCGGACCATGAACATGGGCGACAACATCATGGTCGCGCCCTGGGGCCACCTGATCGTCTGCGAGGACAACTATTCGAGCGACATCCCCAACCACCTCCGCGGCGTCACCCCGGACGGCAAGGTCTATACGATCGGCCGCAACGTCTTCACCGGCAACAGCGAGTTCGCCGGCGCGGTGTTCTCGCCCGACGCCGAGGTGCTGTTCGTCAACATCCAGTACCCGGGCGTCACCTTCGCGATCAGAGGCCCCTGGACCTCGGTCCGGACATGAACAGGCGCGGCTGCGAGCGGCGGACCAGCCACAGGTTCGCCGTCGCCGTCGCCAGCACCAGCGCCGCCCCCGCCTGATGCAGGGCGCCCAGCCACAGCGGCACGGCGTGGACCAGGGTGACCACGCCCAGGGCCGCCTGAAGCCACAGCGCCGCCGCCAGGGCGAAGGCCGCCGCGCCCAGCCCCTCGGCCAGCCGCCAGCGCCACGCCTGCACCGCATAGAGGGTCCCGCCGATCAGCAGGCCGTAGGCCGCGATCCGGTGATTGAACTGCACCAGCGCCTGGTCGTGCAGAAAGGCCAGCGGCCCCTGCCCCCACGCCACCGGCGCCAGCCAGTCGCCGTTCATCATCGGCCAGTCCGTATAGACCAGGCCGGCCTTCGCCCCGGCCACCAGACCGCCCAGCAGGCATTGCACGAAGACCGCGCCCAGCAGGATCGCCGCGCCCCGGCTCCAGCCCACAGGATGGCGCGAACGCTCCGCCCCGTTCCACGCCTCCAGCCCGGTCCAGATCAGTCCGGCGAAGATCAGCAGGGCCAGGCCGAGGTGGACCGCCAGCCGCTCCGGGGCCACGTCGACCCGTTCGCTGAGGCCGCTGGACACCATCCACCAGCCGATCAGCCCCTGCAGGGCGCCCAGCCCCAGCAGCGCCGCGCAGCGGGGGATCAGCCGCCGCGGCATTTCGCGCAACACCAGGAAGATCACGAACGGCGCGGCGAACACCGCCCCGATCAGCCGCCCCAGCAGCCGGTGGAACCACTCCCACCAGAAGATCCCCTGGAACTCGGCCAGGGTCATGCCGGCGTTGACCTGCTGGTACTGCGGGATGGCGCGGTATTTCTCGAAGGCCTCGGCCCAGTCGGCGGCGGTCATCGGCGGCAGGGCGCCCATGATCGGCTTCCACTCGGTGATCGACAGGCCCGATCCGGTCAGGCGGGTGATCCCGCCGACCACCACCATCGCGAACACCAGCGCCGCCGTGACGAACAGCCAGATGGCCACGGCCCTGCTCTGATCGCCCCCGATGAAACGCTTCATTCGACGCCCGCTGTCCCGATCGCTACATTCGGCGGCGCGCCGCTGGTCCGGTGCGCCGTCGAGGGGTATGCCCGCCCACGAAGGCGAGATCGAGTCGGTTTTCGGCGCCGCTGCGCCGCAGTCAGGAGAACGCGGGTGCAATACGCCGATATCGTCATCGCCGTCCTGGGCGCCTTCGCCCTGGCCTGGGCGGCCGACCAGCTGACCGGGCGCCGCGGCCTGTTCGCCACCTCCCTCGTGGCCGGGGTGGCCGCGGTCGCGGGCTGGTTCCTGGCGGTGCGCGTGTTCGCCGTCTCGACCATGGACGGCTGGACCTGGGTGGGCTGGTCGATGGCCGCCGCCACCCTCGCCCTGGCCGCCTTCTTCCTGTTTCGCAACAAGCGCTGACATGGGCCCCCGCACCCGCCGTTTCATCGCCATGCTGGGCGTCCTGGTCTTCCTCGCCGGCTGGATCTGGGGGGCCCTCGCCCTGCGCGGCGCCCTGCCGCCCGGCCCGCTGGTCGATCTGCTGGTCTACGCCGTCGCCGGCCTCGGCTGGGGCGTGCCGCTCTACCCGCTGTTCCGGTGGGCCGAACGGCCGCGCCGCTGAGCGGCGGCCGCAATTGCCGAGGGGCCGCCCGAAGGCGACCCCCTGACCCACCGTCTTCATCGAGGAAGATGGTCGGAGCGACAGGATTCGAACCTGCGACCCCTTGACCCCCAGTCAAGTGCGCTACCAGGCTGCGCCACGCTCC
>NZ_CALMZS010000151.1 GCF_937870815.1 uncultured Brevundimonas sp. | reverse complement strand
GAATCCGGCGGCGGCCCGGCCGCGACCGCCCCGGTCGAGGCCGCCGAAGCGCCGCGGCCGCCGCCCCTCTGACGCGCCGCCGCCACCCTGAGCCACGTCACCGAGCCGAGCAGCCTCCACAACCAGCACTGGCTGTGGAGCCTCGATAGGTTATTCTGATCCAGGCCGAGGCGGCTGGCGGGGTCTCGGGCCAGGTGATCTGTGCGGTGATGTCGTTCGGCGGCTTTCTCGGCGTCGGCGAGCGCGTCCATCCGGCGCCGTGGTCGATGCTCGAATTCGACGTCGGGCGGAACGGCTGTGTGGCGCCGCTCGACAAGGCGGCGCTCGAGGCGGCGCCGCCCGCTGGAATCGCTCGGGGCCGGCGACGCCTGGCGGACGCGGCTGTTCGACCACTATGGGACCTACGGGGCCATTCCCTACATCTGAGGTCCGGCCGCTCGCGCGGCTCGTGCATTCCCGTCGCGCCCCCGCTATCTGGAGCGGGCCCGAGCGGGAGGAGCGGCCATGACCGAGACCATCGAACTGTCCCACTGGATCGGCGGCGAGAGGGTGGCGGCCGACCGGCCGTCGGAGAGCCTGAACCCGTCCGACACGCGCGACCTGGTGGCCCGCATCCCCGACGGCGGGGCGGACGAGGCGGACGCCGCCGTCGGCGCGGCCAAGGCGGCCTTCCCGGCCTGGTCGGAGGCCTCGCCGGAGGTTCGCTCGGACATCCTCGACCGGGCCGGAACCCTGGTCATGGAGCGCCGCGAGGCGCTGGGCCGGCTGTTGTCGCGCGAAGAGGGCAAGACCCTGGCCGAGGGGATCGGCGAGACCGTCCGCGCCGGCCGCATCCTCAAATATTTCGCCGGGGAGGCGCTGCGGGTCCACGGCCGCAACCTGGCCTCGGTGCGGCCCGGGGTGGAGATCCAGACCTATCGACAGGCCGTCGGCGTGTTCGGCCTGATCACGCCGTGGAACTTCCCCATCGCCATTCCGGCGTGGAAGGCGGCCCCGGCCCTGGCCTTCGGCAATACGGTGGTGATCAAGCCGGCCGGGCCGACGCCGGCCACGGCCGAGGCCCTGGTCGCCGTCCTGCACGAGGCCGGCCTGCCGAACGGGGTGCTCAACCTGGTGATCGGGCGCGGCGGCGTCGGCCAGGCCCTCGTCGACCACCCCGACGTGGCCGGGATCTCCTTCACCGGCTCCCAGGGCGTCGGCGCCGGCGTGGCCGCGGGGGCGGTCCGGCGCCAGGCGCGGGTGCAGCTGGAGATGGGCGGCAAGAATCCGCTGATCGTGCTCGACGACGCCGATCTCGACCGGGCGGTGATGATCGCGCTGGACGGCTGCTACTACGCCACCGGCCAGCGCTGCACCGCCTCCAGCCGGCTGATCGTCCAGGACGGCGTCCATGACCGCTTCGTCGCGGCCCTGGCCGAGAGGGTCGCCGCCCTGCGCGTCGGCCCGGCCCTCGACCCCGACACCCAGATCGGCCCGGCCGTCAGCGAGGATCAGCGCGAGACCTCCTACCGCTACATCGACATCGCCCGCGCCGAGGGCGGCCGCGTCGTCGCCGGCGGCGGCCGGCTGCAGCTCGAGACGCCGGGCTGGTACGTGCAGCCGACCCTGATCGCCGACACCGACGCCGGCAGCCGCATCAACAACGAGGAGGTCTTCGGCCCGGTCGCCTCGACCATCCGGGTCAGGGACTACGAGGCGGCGCTGGAGATCGCCAACGGGGTCGAGTTCGGCCTGTCCGCCGGCCTCGTCACCAGCTCCCTGAAACACGCCCGCGACTTCCAGCGGCGGGCGATGGCGGGGATGACCATGGTCAACCTGCCCACCGCCGGGGTCGACTATCACGTGCCCTTCGGCGGGGCCAAGGCGTCCAGCTACGGCCCGCGCGAACAGGGCTTCGCCGCGGTCGAATTCTTCACCCGGACCAAGACCTCCTACTCCGCCGGCTGAGTCCGGCGTGAACCCGTCGGCGAACGCGGCGTTGAACGGGAAAGGAGACTGTCATGGGCACTGCAGACCCGGTCACCCGCAAGGGCGCGGCTCCCGAACGGAGCGGGGGCGACGACCTCAGCGACGTCGAACTCGTCATCCGGCGCGCCCGGGCCGGCGACCTGACCGAGAACGAGGCGTTCGAGGACATCGACCGCATCGTGCGGCGCCGCGACCCGGCGGACTTCCACCAGAAGTCCTGGCTCTAGCCGGACGCCGGTCAGGCTTCGCGGAAGCCCGGGGGCTTCATCCCTCGTCGCAACCATCCGACCACGGATCAGGTGCTTTGTCCGCGCCGTCTAATATAACACGCCTGTCTGTTCGGCCTTCAGAATAGCCTGTACTCTGTTTTTGACATTGAGTTTCATGAATATGTTTCTCACATGCCATTTGACAGTGTCTTCGCTTATGCGATGCGTGAGTGAAATCTCCCGATTTGAGCAACCTTCTCTTATTTTCTGTAATATCGTCAGTTCTTTTCTCGTAAGAACGACAAGGTCCGGGCCTCCGGGCAAGCGAGGGCGGCGGTCGCCCGGCCGGGTTTCCGCTCGGCCAAGTTCTCCCTCGTCCGGGATGAGATCGAGCAGGGGCGCCGCGATCGGCCCCAGGGCCTCGAGAGCCCGTCGCTCATCGAGCAGCGTGCGACGACACCCCAGCCGGGAGGCGATCTGGACGGCGTCCGTCGCGCGTTGGCCGGCGACGACCTCCCTCTCCGTCGCCGCGTAAGCCGCCGCGCCGCAGAGCAGGGCGGAAATCTCCAGCCGGCCCAGTCCGGACCGTCGCGCGTGGCCCAAGGCGGCGTTGGCCAGACGGCCGGCGAGGTGGAATCTTTCCTGCCGCACCGCGATGCGAGCCTCCGTCAGCGATCGCCGCGCCCGGAGATAGGGACCGTGGGACGAGAGAAAGACGGGGTCGTTGCGGCCGGGCAGAAGGGCGGTCGCCCCCTCCGGATTCGCGGCGGCCAACAGATCGGCGAGTTCCAGCCGCGCGAGCGCGTCGAGTCGCGCGAAGCCGAATTCCGCCGCCGTCGCCCGCATGTCCTGGAGCAGCGCCATGGCGGCGTTCAGATCGCCGTTGCGCCGGGCGATCGCCGCGGCGGTGCGATAGGCGGAGAAGGTAAAGTCGACCACGCCGTGCCGGCGGGCGAAATCGAGGATTTCATCGACGCGCGTTTCGATGCCGTCCGGGCGGCCGGTCTCGTATCCGAGTTCGAATTCCAGCGTATTCAGAAGGCTGGCCGAAAACGGCGTGGAGTCGATCCGGGCGTTGTCGTCGTCGCGGGCCTGTGCGAGCAGATCGGCGGCCGCATACATGTCGCCCCGGGAAAGCGCCGCGAAAATCGTCGCGCTGTGGAGCCAGCCCAGGGCATAGCGGTGATGGGAGATGTTGTTGACCGACGAAGCCTCGATCCACAGGGCTCTTTGATCATCGAACCGGTGTTCGCTGGTGGCGATGAAGCAAAGGCAGGTGAGGATGGCGCCTTTGCAGACCAGATCCGCATCGCGGTAGGATTCGAGCCAGGCTTCGCATTGGCGCCGGCTTTCGATGAAATCGTCACTGGTCGCCTCGCCGATGGCGGCGATCAGATCGCGCCAGCATTCCATCTGCCGGGCCGTGTGCCGATCGAAGGCGGCGAGATCGACGGCGCGCAAATCGGCCAACAGGCCGGTCGCCCGCTTGTGATCGTGGCTGAAGATCTGGGCCCAGGCCAGGCCGAGGGCGATTGTCGGGGTCCCGGCCACGACCGCGGCGGAGAAACTGCCTTGCCAGGATTGGATCTGATCGATCTCGCCCTGCCGCAGGGCGATATCCATCATGTTCTCGGACGCCACCTCGGCGGCGGAGTCGGTCTCGCCCGCGCGCAGGGACATGCTGATGCTCTCGCGGCTGTTGCGGTTTTGTCTCTGCCACCCGGCGGCGCGGGCCAGGAGCTTCGAAATCGCGTCGCCGTGCTGGATGGAAAATCTGTGTTCGAGAAACTCACGGAGCAAAGGATGGAACCTGTATGCGCTCTGCGTCCGGTCCACGGGCTGTAACAGCATCCGTCCGACGGAAAGTTTTTCGATGCAGGCGGCGGCATCGGTTCTGTCGAACACATAGTTGAAATATTCCGCCGAGACATCTCCCAGAATCGAGGCGTCGATGCAGAATTCCAGAAGGTCGCCGTCAAGAGATTTCAAAAAATCTCCGCTGAAATACTTACAGAGATCGGAATCCCGTCCCGTGATCCGATCGATCACCAACCGGTCCGAAGCAGATCGGCTGTCCGCCGCCGCCTGAACCAGAAGCTGGAATATCGCCGGCCAACCCTGCGTCCGCCTCCACAGGGCGTCAGCCTCGGATTCCGTGAGACGAGCGGCCGGCCCGGCGTTGGCGATCGCCTTGGCCTCGTCCAGGGTGAAGGCCAGCGCCCCGGCCCTCAGTTCCTGGATCTCATGGCGGGCCTTCATCCGCGCGAAGCCGGCGTCCGCCGCGGTCGCGGCGACGAACCGGGTTTCGGCCGGCGCGGCCAGCATGAAGTCCTCGATCGGGTCCATGGACCGCGGATCGAATTCGATGTCGTCGAAACAGATGAGGACCCCCGGTCCGGACGGGTCCCTGGTCTCCCAGAGCCGATCGGCGAGTTCATCCAGGCTGGAGGGCCGGTCCCGGACCCGGACGGGCGGCGCAGCCTGGCCGGCGGCGGCGCACGGGGAAAGTTGCGCGCCGAGCCGTTCCGCGACGGTCCGCAGGTCGCCGCGGCAATCCCGGATGGAAACCCAGGCCGCCGGCCCGCGGCCGCGACGATGGTCCAGCCAGCGCTGGGCCATGGCCACGCTCTTGCCGTAGCCCGGCGGGGCGCGCAGCAGACGGCAACGCGTCGTCTCGTGTCCGGCGGCGAAAAGGCGAGGGCGCGCGAGACATCCCGAGACGAGAGGCGCCAGCCTGTCCTCGACCGAAGCCGCCGTCGACACGCGCTGGCGGGGACGAGGGCCGCCGGCCGGGGGCCGCGCCCCGGTCACGGACGGATGGGCCCGCTCGCCGTCATCCATGCCGGCGCCTCCGGTCCCGGCGGACGCCGGTCCGCCTCCGCCTCCCCGAAAAGGCCGCGCCATGATCACCGGCCTCGCCGACGTTGTCGCCGGCCGTGGCCGGGGAGGCGAGCGGACCGGCCAGACCGCCGGCGCCGAGAATCAACCCGGTCTTCATGGTCGTTTCCTCCTTGGCAGTCGTTGGAACATCCGGGCGATCCGGAAAACCCGAACCTTTGCGGAAGGCGCGGTTCCGGCGCCCCGCCCGGCCGTATCAGGCGGCTAACTCCTTCATGGTTGTCGTCGGGTCCGCGAGCTTTTCAACATCGACGGCCCGTCGACTGGCGATCAGCTGCCTGCCGATCACGAATTCCTGCGGCGAGTTGATCGCCTCGACGGATTGAATCCGGTCGCCCTTCAGGTGGAATATGGCGAATCGGGCGGTGGCGGGATCGCCGCGAAGAAGGACGCGATCGACGTCGAAGGCATAGCCGGCGATCTGCAGCTTCAGATCGTACTGGTCCGACCACTGCCATGGCGCCTCGCCCGGCGGGGGGGCGCGGCCGACGATGGCGCTGGCGGCCTGTCTGGCCTGTTCGATCGCATTGGGCACGCTCTCCATGCGGAACATGCGATCATAGATGGGCATCGGCCGGCGGGCCACGTCGCCGATGGCGAAGACCGCCGGGTCCGCGGTGCGGGCTTCCAGGTCGACGGTGACGCCGCGGGCGGTGTCCAGGCCGGCGTCCCGCGCAATCTCCTCATTGGGCGTGGCGCCGACGCCGATCAGGGCGGCGTCGCAGGCGATCGTGCGGCCGTCGTCGAGCCTGACGCCGGCGACGCGTCCGTCCCGCCCCTCGAAGCCGGCCACGGTCGCCCCCAGTTCGAAGCCGACGCCCCTTTTGCCGTGGTAGTCGAGGAAGAAGGTGGAAAGCTCCGGGCCGGCGACCCGGGCGAGCAGCCGCGGCTCGCGTTCGATCACCACCACCTCCGCGCCGAGCGCGCGCGCCGACGCCGCGACTTCCAGACCGATATAGCCGCCGCCGATCACGGCCAGCCTCAGACCGGGGCCGATGGCCGCCCTGAGCCGTCTCGCGTCGGCGACCGTGCGCAGCTCGACCAGGCCCCGCAAATCCGCCCCCGCGACCGGTAATTTGATGGCCCGCGCGCCCGTGGCGATGATGAGGACGTCGTAGGTCAGCACCTCGCCGGTCGAAAGCGTCGCCGCCCTGGATTCGCGCGCCAAGGCTTCCGCGCGGACGCCGCAACGGAAGTCGATGTCATGTCCGGCATAAAAGCCCGGAGGCTTCAGGTCGAGCGAAACGGCCTCGGGTCCGTCCGTGAGCCAGGCCTTGGAAAGGGGCGGACGCTGATACGGGGCGACGGGCTCCTCGCCCACGAGGGTGATGGGTCCCGCATGGCCGTACTGGCGCAGCAGGGCGGCCGCCGTTCCCCCCGCATGGCCCGCTCCCAGGATCAGAACATGTGCGTCCGGCCGGCTCATGGAAGCCCCTCTCGAAGACAGACGACCGTCGTATGGACAATCCGAACCCGGGCCGGTTGGCGATCCCTTTCAGATAAGACCCCCGGCCCGGAAAAGAACCACACTTTAGTAGGGTTGCAGGACGAGCCATTGAGGGGGCGATATGAAAAAACAATGCAACAGTTCCGGTCGCGAATGGTCGGAAATTATATAGAACGCGGCACAGCGCGTCCGTAATGGAGGAAAAGAGGCGACAATGACCAGCATGGCGCAAATTTCGACCCCGGATCTGGGTTCTGCTCGATACATCGATCGAAAGCGGTATTTGTGGATGCTGTCGGTCGTCTGGCCGGCGGCGCCGATGATCGGCCTCTATCTCGTCAACCTGACGGGCTGGAGCGTCTTCTACGCCCTGACCATGATCATCTGGTACGGGGTGATCCCGCTCCTGGACGTGCTGTTCGGCAACGACCCCAACAATCCCCCGGATGCGGCCATGGCGCGGCTTGAGGCGGATCGGTACTACCGGATTCTGACCTATCTCACCGTGCCCGTGCACTATGCCTCGCTCATCGTCTCGGTGTGGTGGGTGGCGACCCAGCCGATGGCCTGGTGGGAGATCGTGGTGCTCGCCCTGTCCCTGGGCATCGTCAACGGCCTGGCGCTGAACACCGGTCATGAACTGGGCCACAAGAAGGCCGCCTTCGAGCGCTGGATGGCCAAGATCGTTCTGGCCGTGGTCGGCTATGGCCATTTCTTCATCGAGCACAACAAGGGTCACCATCGCGACGTGGCGACGCCCGAGGATCCCGCCACATCCCGGATGGGCGAGAACATCTACAAGTTCTCGCTGCGCGAAATCCCCGGCGCCTTCAGCCGCGCGTGGGAGTTGGAAAAGGTGCGGCTGGGCCGGGCCGGCAAGAGCGTCTGGAGCCTCGAGAACGAAATCATCCAGCCCCTGCTGATCACCATCGCGCTCTACACATCCCTGGTGCTGGTGTTCGGACCCGATCCGAAGCTCCTGGTGTTCCTGCCCATTCAGATGGCCTTCGGCTGGTGGCAGCTGACCAGCGCCAACTATATCGAACACTATGGTCTGCTGCGCGAGAAGACGGCGGACGGGCGCTATGAGCGCGCCCAGCCCCGACATTCCTGGAACAGCAATCACATCGCCTCGAATCTGATCCTGTTCCATCTCCAAAGGCATTCCGATCACCACGCCCATCCGACCCGCAGATACCAGTCGCTCCGGGATTTCCCTGGCCTGCCCGAGTTGCCGACCGGCTATCCCGGCATGTTCTTCATAGCGATGATCCCGCCCCTGTTCCGATCCGTCATGGACCGCCGCGTGGTGGAGTGGGCCGACGGCGACCTCGGCAAGATCCAGATCGACGGCGCGAGCCGGAGACGGATCCTCCGGAAATTCGGCGCGACCCCGCGCGAACGGGTCCGGGCGTAAGGGCCACCCCACCCTGAAATCCGCGGAATACCGGAAGGCCCCGGGCGGGGTCTCGCCGGGGGGGACACCGATGCCGGCGACCGGGAATGCGGTCGGTCGCCGGCGGGGCCTCGCGCGAACAACACACAACCAATGAGCAGGTGAAGGAATCAGGACTCCATGGCGAGATACCAGTGCCCCGATTGCAGATACGTCTATGACGAGGCCAGGGGCGAGGCCCACGAGGGCTTCCCGCCGAATACGCCCTGGTCGAAAATTCCCGACGACTGGGCCTGCCCGGACTGTGCGGTGCGCGACAAGCCCGACTTCGTTCTGCTGGGGTCCGATGACGCCGGCGGCCGGGCGGCGGCGGCGGCGCCGGCGGCCGGAGAGGCGCCGTTCGCGAAATGGCACTGCGTGACCTGCGGCCACATCTATGACGAGGCCTTCGGCGACCCCGACACGGGCGTGGCGCCCGGCACCCGTTGGGCGGATGTCCCCGCCGACTGGTATTGCCCGGACTGCGGCGCGACCAAGGAAGCATATGAACCTTATGGATAATCTATCGGGGCGGAGGATCGCCTTCCGGCCTGGCGACCAGGCGAATTCCTTGGGGAGGGCCGAATGAGCGTTCGTGCAGTCACCGGCCCGGCGCCGGTTCATCCTGGCGTCGAAGGGTCGGTCGAGTCCCTGTTCGCATCCCAGCGCCGGGCGGCCGTCGAGAACCGGGCGAAATTCACGCTGAAGGCGCGGCTGGCCATGCTGTCGCGACTGAAGGCGACGATGAAACGTCGGGAACGCGACATCATCGACGCCCTCCACGCGGATTTCCGGAAGCCCGAATCCGAAGTGCGTCTGACCGAACTCTTTCCGGTCTATCAGGAAATATCCCATGCCCGGCGCCACCTCCGATCCTGGCTGAGGCCGCACCGGGTTCACGCCTCGCTGGGGATGTTCGGCACCGCCGCCGAGGTCCGCTACCAGGCCAAGGGCGTCTGCCTGATAATTTCCCCCTGGAACTATCCGGTCAATCTCAGTTTCGGACCCCTGGTCTCGGCCCTGGCGGCCGGAAACACCGCCATCATCAAGCCCTCCGAACTGACGCCGGCGACGTCGGCCCTGATCGGGGACATCGTCGAGGAGACCTTTCCCAGCGATCTCGTCGCCGTCTGCGAAGGCGACGCCCAGGTTTCACAGGCGCTGCTGGATCTGCCCTTCGATCACATCTTCTTCACCGGCAGCCCCCAGGTCGGCAAGATCGTCATGGCGGCCGCGGCGAAACATCTGGCGTCCGTGACGCTCGAACTGGGGGGCAAGTCTCCGACCATCGTCGATTCGACGGCGAATATCGCGCACGCGGCCCGCAAGATCGTCTGGGGCAAGTTCGCGAACAATGGCCAGACCTGCATCGCTCCGGATCATGTCTATGTCGCTCGCGACCGGGCCCCGGCCCTGGTCGACGCGCTTCGCCGCGAGATCAGGCGGGTCTACGGGCAGACGGCCAGCCAGCAGAAGAACGGTCCGGACTACTGCCGGATCGTCAATCGGCGGCATTTCGAACGTCTGAGCGCCCTGACCGACGATGCGACATCGCGCGGCGCCGTCGTCCTGGAAGGCGGGGTTCGAGATCCAGGCCAGAACTACTTCTCGCCGACCATCATCAGCGGAATCACGCCTCAGATGGCGATTTCCGAGGAGGAGATATTCGGTCCGGTCCTTCCCATCATAGAATATGGCGATATCGACGACGTCGTAGATGCGATCAACGCTGGCCCAAAACCCCTCGCCATCTACATCTACGGCAACGACAACGCCGTCCAGGACCGTATCATCGACGGAACCAGTTCAGGCGGCGTCTGTGTCAACCACAACGTTGTCCATTTCCTACACCCAAACCTGCCGTTTGGTGGTGTAAACAACAGTGGAATCGGATCGGCTCATGGATTCTACGGTTTCAAGGCCTTTTCTCACGAGCGATCAATATTGAAAGACAAGTTTTCGATATTGGAACTTCTCTTCCCGCCCTACACGGCACGGGTAAAACAACTCATAGAGCTGACCGTCCGTATTCTCGGATAAAGGAAACCAATGCATCAGAGGGGGGAAGGTCATGTTTGACTATATCATTGTGGGAGCGGGATCCGCCGGATGCCTGCTGGCCGAACGTCTGTCGGCAGATCCGAAGACCCGCGTCTGCCTGCTCGAGGCGGGTCCGCCGGATCGCAGCGCGTTGATCCACATGCCCATCGGCATCGCCCTTCTTTCGAAGAGCAAGACGCTCAACTGGGCCTTTGACACCGAACCCCAGGCCGCGCTCGACAATCGCCGGCTGTTCTGGCCGCGAGGCAAGACGCTCGGCGGGTCCAGTTCGATCAACGCCATGGTGTATATCCGCGGCCATCGGGATGACTACGATGGCTGGGCCGAGGCGGCCGACCCGATCTGGTCGTACGAGAATGTGCTTCCGCTGTTCAAGCGGATGGAGGCCAATGAAAGGTTCGGGAACGACGAGTTTCATGGCGGCGACGGCGAGCTTCACGTCAGCGACCTGCGAACCTTCAACCCCCTGAGCGGGGCCTTCGTCGAAGCCGGACAGGAGATCCAGCTCCCGCACATCGCGGACTTCAATGGAAAAACCCAGGCCGGCGTCGGCCGTTATCAGGTTACGCAGCGCCGGGGCCGGCGCTGGAGCTCCGCGCGCGCCTTTCTTTCCAGGGCCAAGGGCCGCCCGAACCTGACCATCCTTACGGGCGCGCGGGCGACCCGGGTCATCCTGGAGGGCCGCAGGGCGGTCGGGGTGACCTATTCGGCCGGGGGCAGGCTGGCCGATGTGCGCACCAACGGCGGGGAGGTCATCCTGTCGGGCGGGGCGGTCAATTCGCCCCATCTGCTGTTGCTGTCGGGCATCGGCGACGCCGCCGAGTTGAAAGCCCACGGCATTCCGGTGGTCGTCGACAATCCCGAGGTCGGAAAAAATCTGCAGGATCACCTCGACATCACGATCATGCATGAATCCAGGGACCGCACGCCGATCGGCGTCGCCTTGTCGTTCATTCCGCGGGCCCTGGCGGGGATTCTTTCATACGCCTTCCTGGGCCGGGGCTTCCTGACGAGCAATGTGGCGGAATCCGGCGGCTTCATGAAAAGTTCGCCCGACCGGCCGCGGCCGAACATCCAGTTCCACTTCCTGCCGACCCTGTTGAAGGACCATGGCCGGGAACTCGCGTTCGGATACGGCTACACCCTGCACGTCTGCGATCTGCTGCCCAGGAGCCGGGGAAGGATCGGGCTGAAAAGCTCCGATCCGCTCGACGACCCGCTGATCGACCCGCGCTACCTGTCCGCCCCGGAAGACATCCAGACCATGGTCGCGGCGGTGAAGCTGGGGCGGCGAATCCTGTCGGCGCCCTCGATGGCGGCCTATTCCAGGACCGAACTGGTTCCGGGGGCGGCGGTCCAGACCGACGCGGACATCGTGGCGGACATCCGGCGGCGGGCCGAGACGATCTACCATCCCGTGGGAACCTGCCGGATGGGGCGTGACGCGGGCTCGGTCGTCGATCCGGCGCTCCGCGTGCGCGGGGTGCAGGGCCTGCGGGTCGTGGACGCCTCCATCATGCCCACCCTGGTGGCCGGCAACACCAACGCCCCGACGATGATGATCGCGGAACGGGCCGCGGAACTCATTCTCGGCAAGACGAGACTGGCCTCCGACGCTTCCGGGAGCCGCCCCGTGAGCCCGCCGCCGAAAAGAGACGGAACCGGAGCCGCGCGGGACAGGCGCGCGGCCGACGCCTGAAGTCACCGCAAACCATCAACAAGGGCCGATCCCGCCAACAGGGACGGCCCACCAGGGAGGACAGTTCCATGAGTCAGAATGGCAAATCCATATCCATAGGGCTTTCGCAATTCGCCGCGGCGGTCGCCGCCTTCAGCATGGTCTCGGCCCAGGCCGCTTCGGCCCAGGATGCGGGCGATTTCCGGCGGTGGGCCGTCAGCGTGAATGCGACCCAGGTCTTCGTGGACGAGGAGGCGGCGGACCTCACCCTGGGCGGCGGGCCCGTCCCCGGCGCCGAGGTCAGCATCGACGATGTGAGCTCGGTGACCGTCGATGTCGGATATTTCTTCACGCCCAACATCGCGGGGAATCTGTTTCTGGGGGTGCCGCCGACCGCGGAAATCGACGCCGCCGGCTCCATCGCGCCCCTCGGAACCCTGGCCGAGGTCGACTTCGGTCCAGTGATCCTGTCGGCCCAGTACCATTTCAACGGCCTCGGCCCGGTCCATCCCTATCTCGGGCTGGGCGTCGGACGAATCGTCTTCCTGAACAAGAGCGACAAGGCGCTGACCGGTTTCGACATCGAGGACAGCTGGGCCCCGGCGGTCCAGGCCGGCGTTCGCTACGACCTCAATCCGGCCTGGATGCTGAACGCCGACGTCCGCTACGTTCCCTTTTCGACGGACGCGTCCGGATCGCTGGGGGGCGCGCCGGTGCGGGCGACCCTGGACATCAAGCCGATCCTGGCGAATGTGGGACTGGCCTACCGGTTCTAGAGCAATCGTCGCTTGAGTTGACGCGCCTTCTGCTCGCTGGGCCCGACGAAAGCTGGTTCATCACAAGGAGCAC
>NZ_CALMZS010000150.1 GCF_937870815.1 uncultured Brevundimonas sp. | reverse complement strand
GTTATAGGCCGCCCGCGCCTCGGCCAGGGCGGCCTCGATCTTCGCCAGCCCCTCGAGGGTGACGAGGTTCGGGTGGGGCGAGATCGGGCGGTCGGGAAGGTCGGCGGCCGTGGCCTCCAGGTCTTCCTCGCGGGTGAAGGCGACGCTCATGGAACGAAAGCGTATGCCGTACCCGGACGTTCCGGTCCATGGAGACCCGCGGGACGGATGGGGGTATGGGTCGGCGATGACGCAGACCTCCCCCGCCGTGCATGTGATCGGGGCCGGACCGGCCGGCCTGGCCGCGGCCGAACGGCTGGCGCGGGCGGGGGTGGCGGCGACCGTCCACGAGGCGATGCCGTCCGTGGCGCGGAAATTCCTGATGGCGGGGCGAGGCGGGCTGAACCTGACCCATTCGGAACCGCTGGAGGCCTTCACCGGCCGTTACGGCGAGGCGTCGGGGACGGTGGCGGGATGGCTGGAGCGGTTCTCGCCGACCCATCTGATCGGCTGGGCCGAGGGGCTGGGGCAGCCGGTGTTCACCGGTTCCTCGGGGCGGGTGTTCCCGCGGACCATGAAGGCCTCGCCGCTGCTGCGGGCCTGGCTGGGGCGGCTGGCGGAGCTGGGCGTCGAGGTGCGGACGCGGTCGCGCTGGATCGGCCGCCGCGACGGCGGCTGGGTGTTCGCGACCCCCGACGGCGAGCGGATCGAGCGGCCGGACGCGGTGGTGCTGGCGCTCGGCGGGGCGAGCTGGCCGCGGCTCGGTTCGGACGGCGGCTGGCGGGAACGGCTGGAGGCGCAGGGCGTCGACGTCGCGCCGTTCCGGCCGTCCAACGTCGGCTTCGACGTGAACTGGTCCGAGGTGTTCGCGGGACGCTTCGCCGGGCAGCCGCTGAAGCCCGTGGCCCTGACCTTCGGCGAGACCACGGTGCGCGGCGAGGCGATGGTGACCCGCTACGGCCTGGAGGGCGGGGCCGTCTATGCGCTTTCGGCGCCGCTGCGCGATGCGATCGGGCGGGACGGCTCGGCGACCCTGGCCGTCGACCTGCGCCCGGACCTGAGCGTCGAGGCCCTGGCGGGGCGGCTGGCCCGGCCGCGCGGCAAGGACAGCGCCGCCAACTGGCTGCGCAAGGCCGCCGGCCTGTCCCCGGCCGGCGCCGGCCTGCTGCGCGAGATCCCGGGCGACCTGCCCCGGGGCGCGGACAAGCTGGCGCGGCGGATCAAGGCGGTGCGGCTGACCCTGACGGGGGTGCAGGGCCTGGAGCGCGCCATCTCCTCGGCCGGCGGCGTGCGGTTCGAGGCGGTGGACGACCGGCTGATGCTGAAGGCGGCGCCGGGGGTGTTCGTCGCCGGCGAGATGCTGGACTGGGAGGCGCCCACCGGCGGCTATCTGCTGCAGGCGTCGATGGCCTCCGGCGTGGTCGCGGCGGAAGGAGTGCTGGACTGGCTGGCCCGCGGCGTTAGGACAGGGTCATGACCGACCTGCCCGACATCGACGGCGTCTGCCCGCCGCGCTTTTCCGCCGTCAAGGACGCCTTCGCGGCCAATTTCACCGACGCCCCGGAGGGGTTGAACGAACTGGCCGCCGGCTTCAGCGTCTGCATCGACGGCGAGACGGTCGTCGACCTGCGGGCCGGCTGGGCCGACACGGCCCGGACGCGGCGGTTCAGGGCCGACACCCTGGTCCCGGTGTTCTCGACCGGCAAGGCGGTGATGGCGACGCTGATCGCCCTGTGCGTCGAACGGGGCCTGCTGGACTATGAACAGCCGGTGGCCCGCTACTGGCCCGCCTTCGGGCAGGCCGGCAAGGCGGCGGTCACGGTCGGCCAGCTGATGAGCCACCAGGCGGGCCTGCCGGGCTTCGACGACGACGTCGACCCGAGCATCTGGTTCGACCCGACCACGGTGCTGGAGCGGCTGTGCGCCCAGGCCCCGATGTGGAAGCCCGGCACGGCCAGCGGCTATCATCCGATCACCATCGGCTATCTGGCCGGCGAGCTGTTCCGGCTCGTCGACGGGCGAACCATGGGGACCGCGCTGCGCGAGGAATTCGCCGGGCTGGACCTGTGGATCGGCCTGCCCGAGGCGGAGCACGGCCGCGTGGCCCAGATGCGCAAGCCGACCGCCGCGCCGGACCTGGGGACCATCGACGCGGTCAAGCGCTCGGCCTTCCTCGACAAGGGCTCGGCGCCGGGCGGGCGGGGCTCGGCGGAGTGGCGGATGATGGAGATCCCGTCGGCCAATCTGCACGGCACGGCGCTCGATCTGGCGCGGCTGATGACGGTCGCGGCGACGGGCGGGTTCGCAGGGCGATCCGTCCTGTCCGCCGGAACCCTGGAGCAGATGCGGCGGGAACGGATCGCGGGCGTCGACCGCGTCGTGCCGTTCGACATCAGCTGGGCCGCGGGCGTGATGCGCAACGAGCGCCTCGGCGTGTTCGGCCCGAACCCGGCGGCCGTGGGCCACTCGGGCTGGGGCGGCAGCTGCGCCTGGGCCGATCCGGAGGCGAGGCTGTCGGCCGCCTATGTGATGACCCGCCAGTCGGCGCACCTGATCGGCGACCCGCGGGCGGTGCGGTTGCAGAGAGCGCTCTACTCCGCCTTGTGACGGCCGGGCGCCGTCAGTCCGCCGATAACGCCGGACAGGACGGCCAGACCCGCGCAGGTCAGGACCACCACGCGGAAGGCGGCGTGGAAGGCGTCGCGGGCGGCGGGCTCGAGATCGGCCCCGCCCATCACCTCGCCCAGCAAGCCGCGGGCGTCCGGGCTGTCGACGCCCGACACGAACACCGCAGACAGGATGACGCCGAGCAGGGCGATGGCCAGCAGGGCGGCGATGCGGGCGACCGCGTTGTTGATCCCCGAGGCGACGCCTGTGTGCCCCTCCGGCACGGCGCCCATGACGGCGGCGGTAAGCGGGCCGACGGCGAGGGTCATGCCGACGGCCAGGACCGTCATCCCCGCCAGCGGCCCGTCGACGTAGCCGGCGCCGGGCGCCGGCCAGGCGAGCAGGGCGAGGCCGACGCCGGCGAGGACGGGGCCGAGACTGAGCGACAGCCTCGCGCCGAAGCGGTCGGCCAGCGAATCGCGCGGCAACGCGGCGAGGTCGCCGAGCGTCTCGACGCCCAGGCGCACGAGCTGCTCGGGCAGCGCGGCGGTCTGCGCCCGGTGGCGCAGCAGCGTGACCGGCTGCTCGCCCAGGAACGCGCGCACGCCCGCCGCGTCGACGACGCGCGGACGCCGCGCCCGCGCCACCGACGCCGCGGCCAGCGCGGCGAACCGCGTGGGCCCGGCGCCGAGCCGCGCCGGGCGATCCAGCGCCCGGCGGGTCTCGCGCAGCACGCCATCCAGGTGGCCGCCGTGCAGGCGCCGCAGGCCGCGGGCGTCGAAGCACGCCTGCCCGGGCTCGGGCGCCTCGACGGCCGCGCCGATCGACTCCAGGCGGACGAGCACGCCCTCCCAGGCGTCGGCGACGCCGACCGGATCGGGCGGGACGAGCGCCAGCCGCGGGCAGCGCGCGAGCGCCTCGCCCATCCGCATGCCGGGATGGATGCCGAAGGTCTCGGCGGCCGGCGAGA
>NZ_CALMZS010000149.1 GCF_937870815.1 uncultured Brevundimonas sp. | reverse complement strand
GCGGCCGGAGCCTTCATGCAGGCCCTGGCCGAGCATGCCCGGACCGAGGGGCTGAAGCTGGCCCCCCGGTGCAGCTATGCCGCGGCCTGGCTGAAGCGCCATCGCGAATTCGAGGATCTGACGGCCTGAGGTCCCGGAGGCCGGAGATGGGCAAGGTTGATCTCAAACAGGTCCACAAGAACCTCTACACGGCTCCGAAGGATCGCTTTTCCTTCGTCGAGACGCCGCCGCTGACCTATCTGATGGTCGACGGCGAAGGCGATCCCAATACGGCGCCCGCCTATGCGGAGGCCGTGGAGGCGCTCTATGGCGTCGCCTATGCGCTGAAGTTCGCCAGCAAGGCCGCCGGTCGGGACTATGTCATGCCGCCGCTCGAAGGCCTTTGGTGGCCGACGACATGACGGCCTTCCGGCAGCGCGCCAAGGCGAAATGGCGTTGGACGATGATGATGCTGCAGCCGGACTGGATTTCCCCGGACCAGTTCAAAGCCGCCGTCGGAAAAATCGCGGCCAGAAACCCGACGCCCGCCCTGTCGCGTCTGCGCTCCGAGCGCCTCGAGGAGGGCCGCTGCGTGCAGGTCCTGTATGTCGGTTCCTACGATGACGAGGGGCCGATCCTGGCGCGGCTGCATGACGAATTCCTGCCCGGGCAAGGGTTGGTCCCCGTCGGCAGGCATCACGAAATCTATCTGGGCGACCCCCGAAAGACAGCGCCGGCGAAACTGCGCACGATCCTTCGCCAGCCGGTGAGCGCCGCCTGACGCCGATGGAGCGCGCAGGCGTTCCCGTGCATTGTGATGTTCGACGACAAGGAACGCCGCGATGCCAGACCTCGACCTGTCTTCCGTCAGCGCCGCCGCAGGGCCGTTGCAGACCTGGGTCTTGCCGGCCCTGCTGGGGTTGGGGCTGGCGTCGGCCACGGGATTGCGCACCTTCCTGCCGCTGCTGATGCTGGCGCTGGCGGCGCGGTTCGAGATGTTCAGCGTCCGCCTGATCGATCAGATGGACTGGCTGGTTTCCTGGCCCGCCATAGCGGCGCTGGCGACCGCCACCGTGGCCGAATTCCTCGGGGACAAGGTCCCGGCCATCGATCACGGACTGAACGCCATCGGCTATGTCACCCGGCCGGTCGCCGGGGCCATCGCCGCGGGCAGCGTGTTCTGGAACGTCGACCCGGCGGCGGCCGCCGTCGCCGGGCTGATCGTCGGGGCGCCGGCGGCGCTGGCCTTCAACGCGGCCCAGACCGGGGTCCGGGTCGGCTCGACGGCGACCACGGGCGGGCTGGGCAATCCGGTGGTGTCGCTGATCGAGGACGTGCTGGCCTTCCTCACGGTGAT
>NZ_CALMZS010000148.1 GCF_937870815.1 uncultured Brevundimonas sp. | reverse complement strand
GTTGCCGCGGCCGTCGTCGGTGCCGACGCCGAGAACCGCGGTCACCTCGCGGCTGAAGCCGTCGTTGACATTGTCGGCCGGCAGCTTGAACTGCGACGGGTTGGTGGCCCCGCGCCGGGCGATTTCCTGGCGGATGTTGCCGACGCCGTCATAGTCGTTGTTGTGCTGATAGAAGCCGTACTGGGCGTCGATCTGCAGACCTTCGAAATCGCGGCGCATGATGAAGTTGACGACGCCGGCGATGGCGTCCGAACCGTAGACGGCCGAGGCGCCGCCGGTCAGCACCTCGACCCGCTCGACCAGCTGGCCGGGGATCTGGTTGAGGTCGGCGGCGATGCTGGTCGGCGAGCCGTAGGGCATGCGGCGGCCGTCGATCAGCACCAGGGTGCGGGCCGAGCCGAGGTTGCGCAGCGACACCGTGGCCGTGCCCGAGGCGCCGTTGGAGATCGCCGAGTTCTGCGCGGCGAAGGCCTGCGGCAATTCGGTGACCAGGTCCTCGACCCGGGTCACGCCGGCGCTGTCGATGTCCTCGCCGGTCACCTGGGTGACCGGGCTGGTGGTCACCAGGTTGGTCTGCGGGATGCGCGAGCCGGTGATGACGACCTCGCCGACGTCCGTCGCCTCGGGCTCCTGCGCCATGGCCGGCGCGGCGAAGGCAAGGGCGGCGAAGCCGCCGATCATCGTCGTCGACAGCAGCCGATTGCGGATTTTCTGGGTTCTCAAGGTCGTCTCCCCGATTGTTCACGGCGCCCGAAATCGGGTCGCCGCGGCTTGAACTGTGATATGGCTCTATGCCCCACGGACAGAATCCTGACCGCAGTTGGCCAAAGGTTACGCATCCCGGCGCCGGTTTCGCCAGAGAAATTACAGGGGTCTGGCCCTCTTCGAAGCGAGACTGTCGTATTTGGGCCACGATCCGGTCACAGCCCCGGCCGCGGCGCCGGTTGACCCGGGGCGGGTCTTGGCCGAGTGAATCGGGACCGCCGGACGGCGCAATTCTCGAGGGACAGCTGATGTCGATGATTTCCGCCCTGGCCGCGGCGGCGGCGCTTTCGGTCCAGGCGCCGACGCCCCAGGCCGGTCCGCCCCAGACCCGGCCCGAGGCGCTGGAGCGGGTCACCGCCTGCCGCGCCCTGACCGACGGACCGGCCCGGCTGGCCTGCTATGACGCCGCCGTCGGGGCGCTCGATTCGGCCGAACGCCAGGGCGAGGTGGTGGTCCTGGACCGCGCCCAGGTCGCCGAGACCCGGCGGCAGATGTTCGGCTTCTCGCTGCCGAGCCTGCCCCGGCTGTTCGGACCCGACGGCGGGAGCGAGCTCGATTCGATCGAGACGACCCTGAGCGGCGCCGCCCGGACCCTCGACGACCGCTGGATCTTCCGCCTCGCCGACGGCGGCGTCTGGCGCCAGGTCGAGGCCGGCCCGGTGCGCTTCCGCAACCGGGCCGGCGAGCCGGTGCGGATCCGCAGGGCCGCCTTCGGCAGCTTCCTCCTGACCGTCGGCGACAGCGCGGCGGTGCGGGTGCGGCGCCAGTAGCGCCGCCTACTCCAGCCCGACCTGACGCGGCGTGGCCGGCGGGGCGTCGATGTTGTCGCGCAGGCGCCGCGCGGCGTGCTCGCAGCGTCCGGGCAGGCCGAAGAACAGGCCGAAGGCCTGGCTGCGCACCGCCTCGTCCTGGCCGGCCAGCGGGGCCCATCTGGCCGTGGCCTCGGCGGCGGCGGCCTCGGCGGCGGCGCGGCTGGCGGCCGACTGGCGCGGCCGGGCCGAGTCGAGCGCGGCCCGGAAGTCGGCGGCCTCGAGCCGGCCGAGGCGGATGATGTCGCGGTCCAGCGGATCGGCGTCGGTCAGGCTCTCGCCCAGCGCCACATGGCCGTTCACCAGCGCCTCGCACCAGGCCACCAGCGGATAGTCCTGGTCCGGCGCGCCGCGCGGCAGGGGGTTGGCGTAGGCGACGGCCTCGCGGATGCGCAGGGCCTCGGCGGTCTCGCCGGAGGCCGGGGCGGCGGTGGCGACGGGGCCGTCCTGGCCGGAGGCGGGCGGCGTCTGGACGATCAGGACGGCGGCGAGGGCGAGGCTGGCGATCATGGCGGCTCCGGGGCGAGGGCGACGACGGGGTTTCGATGCCGCAACGCCCGAGCCCCCGCAATGGTTTTCGCGGCCGCCGTGCGACAGGCCGCATCCGGCGGGCCGCGACCTCGGCCGCGTTTCGCTATAGACCCCTTACCGGACCACGCCGACGCGGGCCGCATAGGGGGCCGGCTCGGGCGTGCAGGAGGCGAGGACGAGGTGCGCCGCCATGAGACAGAGGAAGGCGGTGGCGATGACCTGGAGCCGATTTGAAACAGCCAGGGCGATGGAAACGGCCATGTCGGGCACTCCGCGGAAGGTTTGCGAAGGGTTGACGCAAGGACCGGGCCCCGGCCGGGGGGCGCGCCGGTGATCCCCTTCGTGCGCCGGCCGGACGTGGTCCACGGCCGGGTCGAGCGGGTGTCGCCGCTGATCCGGCGGGTCGTCGCGGCCAATCCGGGACCGTTCACCTACACCGGGACGGGCACCTACATCGTCGGGCGCCCGGAGCCGGGGGCCGGGGCGGCGGTCATCGACCCCGGGCCGGCGGACGACGCCCACCTGGCGGCGCTGCTGGCGGCGGTCGAGGGCCAGACCGTCAGCCATGTGCTGGTCACCCACACCCACCGCGACCATTCCCCCCTCGCCCGGCCGTTCGCGGCGGCCGTCGGCGCGCCGGTGCTGGCCGCCCGCCCGCCGGCGCGGGGGGTCCACGCCTCGACGGCCTCCGAGGAGGACGACGACGAGAGCTTCGCCCCGGACCGGGTGCTGACCGGCGGCGAGACCCTGGCGGGCGACGGCTGGACCCTCGAGGCCATGGCCACCCCCGGGCACGCCTCGAACCACATGGCCTTCGTCCTGCGCGAGGAGAACGCCCTGTTCAGCGGCGACCATGTGATGGGCTGGTCGACGACGGTGGTGGCCCCGCCGGACGGCGACATGGCGGCCTATATGGCCAGTCTCGAGGCGGTCATCGCCCGCGGCTTCTCGACCATCTGGCCGACCCACGGCGCGCCGATCACCGAGCCGGGCCCGTTTCTCGAGGCCTATCGGGCGCACCGGCTCGAGCGGGAGGCGCAGATCCTGGCCCGGCTGGCCGCGGGGCCGCACCGCATCCCCGGCCTGGTCCCGGCCCTCTACGCCGCCGTCGACCCGCGCCTGTGGCCGGCGGCGGGCCTGTCGGTCTGGGCCCATCTGATCGCCCTGGAGCGGGCCGGCCGGGTCGCCGCCGCCCCGGACCCCGGCCTCGACGCCCTCTGGCGGCTGCGCTAGCTCTAGTCGAGGCCGCGCAGGCGCTCGCTGATCCGGGCGGCCAGCCGGCAGGCCTCGCCGCCGTGCGGCCGGCCGTCGCGCGCGGCGACCCGGACGTCGGTGCGGCCGGGGCGGATGCGGATGACGGCGTCATGGACGGTCCCGAACCAGAAGCCGCGCCGGGTTCCGGCCGCGCGGGCGACGGTGACGTTCCCCTGCAGGGTGAAGCCGGACTCCTGCAGCGCCCAGACGGCCGAGGCGGGGGCCACCTGGGTCATGGCCGGAACCGCGCCGGGGCAGGACTCGACGCCGCCGGTGCGGTCGGGCCGCGCCGCCCCGCGCCGGGCCTCGAGGGCGCCGAAGCCGGGGATTTCGGCCATGTCGGTGCTGATGTCGTCCGGCGGGGCCGACAGGCCGCGCGACATCTGCCAAGCGTAGACGCCGGCGGTCCCGGCCGCTACGGCCAGGGCGGCCAGGGCCAGCCACAGCGGCGCGCGGCGGCGCAGGGCGGCGACCAGCAGGGCCAGGGCCGCGCCTCCGCCGAGCCCCGCCAGGGCCAGGCCGACGCGCAGGGTCAGCAGGTCATGGCCGACGGCGTAGCTCCACAGGCCGGTGCGCGCGCCCAGGGCGGCGACCAGCACGGTCAGCGGGGCCAGACAGGCCAGGGCCGCCAGCAGATGGCCCCCCTCGCCCCGGCCGCCGCGCCGCGCCATCGGCTCAGCCCGCCGTCGGCAGGCGGTAGTCCTTCATCCGCTCGCGCACCAGCTTCTTGTCGATCTTGCCGGTGGCGCCGAGCGGAATGTCGTCGACGAAGACGACGTCGTCCGGCATCCACCATTTGGCGATCTTGCCCTGCAGGAAGTCGAGATGCTCCTGCTTGTTCTCGCTCTCGCCGGGCTTGAGCTTGACGATCAGCACCGGGCGCTCGTCCCATTTGGGATGGGGCGCGCCGATCACCGCGGCCAGTTCGACCTTGGGGTGGCCGACGGCGATGTTCTCGATCTCGATCGAGCTGATCCACTCGCCGCCGGACTTGATGACGTCCTTGGCGCGGTCGGTGATCTGCATGAAGCCCTGCTCGTCGACCGTGGCGACGTCGCCGGTGTCGAAGAAACCCTCGTGGTCGAGGATGTCGCCGCCCTCGCCCTTGAAATAGGCCCCGGCCACGGTCGCCCCCCGGACCATCAGGCGGCCGTAGGTGTGCCCGTCGTGGGGCATCTCCTGGCCGGCGTAGTTCTTCAGCTTCAGTTCGACCCCGAGCGGCGGCTGGCCCTGCTTGACCCGCCACTTCATCTGCTCGTCATAGGGCAGGGCCTTCAGCTCCGGCGGCAGGTTGGACAGGGTGCCGATCGGCGAGGTCTCGGTCATGCCCCAGCCCTGCAGCACCTCGACGCCGAATTCTTCCTGGAAGGCGCGGATCAGGCTCTCGGGCACGGCCGAGCCGCCGATCAGCACGCGCTTGACGCTCGGGATCTTCAGGTCGTTCTCGCGGAGATGGGTCAGCAGCCCCTGCCAGACGGTCGGCACCGCCGCCGAAAAGGTCACGCCCTCGCTCTCGATCAGCTCGTAGATGGCCGCCCCGTCCATGCGCGCGCCCGGCATGACCAGTTTCGATCCCGCCGCCGGCCCCCCGAAGGCGATGCCCCAGGCGTTGGCGTGGAACATCGGCACCACCGGCAGGATGACCTCGCTCGGCGTCGCCCCGAGCACCGTCGTCTGCAGGCCGAGCAGGGTGTGGAGGAAGTTGGAGCGGTGCGAATACAGCACCCCCTTGGGATTGCCCGTGGTGCCCGAGGTGTAGCACAGGCCGCAGGCGGTCCGTTCGTCGAACCCGCCCCACCGGACGTCCTCCGAGGCGGTCGACAGCAGCGCCTCGTAGCATTCCGCGCCCGGCAGGCCGGTGGCCGGCATGTGCAGTTCGTCGGTCATGACCACGACCCGCTCGACCGAGGGGCAGTGCGGCAGCACCGCCTCGAGCAGGGGGATGAAGGTCAGGTCGACGAAGATGATTTTGTCTTCGGCGTGGTTGATGATGTAGGCCAGCTGTTCCGGGAACAGCCGCGGGTTGAGGGTGTGGCAGACCGCGCCGATGCCCATGATGCCGTACCAGGCCTCGATGTGGCGGCCGCTGTTCCAGGCCAGGGTGGCGACGCGGTCGCCGAGCTGGACGTCCCAGCCCCTGAGCACGCTGGAGACCCGCTTGGCCCGGGCGTGGATCTCGGCATAGGTGGTGCGGACGATCGGCCCCTCGACCGAGCGGGTGACGACCTCCCTGCGGCCGTGCCAATTGCTCGCATGGTCGATGATCTTGTCGACCGTCAGCGGCCAGTCCTGCATCAATCCCAGCATCGGCATCCCTCGCACGCGCCCGCTGACCGGGGCGCTTGGCCGGCACGCTACCGGCTCGATCCGCAACAGGCAACGTGACGCAAGGTCAGCCTCGGCGGCCGGCGCTGGCGATTTCCGGCGTCGGCCCCTGGAGCCTGGTCGGTTGAGGAGGACTCGCTTCGCGATTCCGCCGATGCCGTGAATCAGGCTCCAGCATGATGCTGGAACGAAGATCCGGGTTTGGACGCGATCGCGTCCAAACCGATTTCGCTCTAGAACACCCCGATGTCCATCCTCGTCGCCATCACCGGCGGCTCCGGCTCCGGCAAGAGCACCCTGGCCGAGACCCTGGTCGCCGCCCTGCCCGCCGGCTCGGCCGTGCTGGTGCGCGAGGATTCCTATTACCGCGACGCCGCCAGCCTGCCCGGGTTCGACCCCGCCCGCTTCGACTTCGACGACGTGGCGGCGCGCGACCACGAGCTGATGATCCGCGACCTCGCCGCCCTGAAGGCCGGGCGGGATATCGTCGCGCCGGTCTATTCCTTCATCCGCCACGGCCGCGAACCGGGCGGCGAACCGGTGCCGGCGGCCGAGGTGGTGATCGTCGAGGGCGCCCATGTGCTGTGCACGCCCGGCCTGGTCGAGCTGTTCGACATCCGCGTGTTCGTCGACACGCCCGCGGACATCCGCTTCATCCGCCGGCTGCTGCGCGACCAGGCCGAGCGGGGCCGCACCGCCGATTCGGTGATCCGCCAATACCTCTCCACCGTCCGCCCCGGACATGAGCGGCTGACCGAGCCGTCGCGGGTCAACGCCGACTTCATCGTCGCCGACGCCACCGCCGCCGTGCGGCTGGAGGACCCGCAGGCGGTGGTCCGGCTGGCCGCCCCGGTGCTGGCCCACCCGCTGCTGGCGGGCCTCCTGGCGGGCCGGCCCCGGACCGCCGGCCGGCGCCCTTGACCGGATCACCGGGCCGGGCTCTGCTCGGCCCTCACCCAGGCGATCCCATGCACGGCCCGGCCGACCTTCCGCACGACATTTCCGAGGCCAAGCGCCGACTCATCGTCCGGCGCGCGCGCGAGCATTTCATCAGCGAGGGCTACGCCGCCACCCGGATGGAGCCGATCGCCCGTGAAGCCGGGGTGTCGACCGCCACCCTCTACATCCTGTTCAGCGGCAAGGCGGCCCTGTTCTCGGCGGTGATCGACGACGCGGCCGAGGATTTCGCCCGCCGGATGGACGGCGTCCGGGCGGTCGAGGGCGACGCCCGCGCCACCCTGACCAGTTTCGCGGAAGCCTACGCCGGCTTCATGGGCGAGCCCTTCGTCCGCTCTGTCTTCAGGCTGGTGATCGCCGAACGACCGCGCATGGAGGCCGTGGCCCTGCGCTTCTTCGACAAGGGCCGCACGGAGTTCGGCGGCGCCCTGATCGCCGCGCTGGAGCGGCTGTCCGGGTCCGGGGCGCTGAAACCGCTCGAGCGGCCCTCCTGGGCCGCCGGCCAGCTGATGGGCATGATCGAACACCCGGTCTTCCTGGTGCCGCTGGTCACCGGCGAGGAGGTGCGGGCGCGGCGATCGCCCGCCGAGGTGGCCGGGGCGGCGGTCGAGACCTTTCTCGCCCGCTACGGAGCCTGACCGGTCAGGGCCACAGCCGCGTCTTCGCCCAGCCGGTCCCGGCCCGGTCGAAGCGCAGCCGGTCGTGCAGGCGGAACGGCCGGTCGCGCCAGAATTCGACGCTGTCCGCAACGACCCGCCAGCCGGTCCAGCGCTCGGGCCGCGGCACGTCGCCGTCGGCGAACCGGGCGGTCTCGCGGGCCACGGCGCGCTCGAGCGTCTCGCGACTGTCGAGCGGCCGCGACTGTTCCGAGACCCAGGCCCCGATGCGGCTCTCGCGCGCCCGGCTGGCGAAATAGGCGTCGGCCTCGGCGGCGCTGACCGGCTCGACCGGGCCGCGCACCCGCACCTGCCGCCGCAGCGACTTCCAGTGGAACAGCAGGGCCGCCGAGGGATGGGCGGCCAGATCGAGGCCCTTGGCGCTCTCGCGGTTGGAGTAGAAGGTGAAGCCGCGCGCGTCGACGTCCTTGAGCAGGAGCACCCGCGCATCGGGCCGGCCGGCGGCGTCCACCGTGGCCAGGGTCATGGCGTTGGGATCGTTCGGTTCGGTCGCCTTCGCGTCCGCCAGCCAGTCGAGAAACAGCCCGACCGGCTCGGACCGGTCGAAAATGGTTTCGTCGCCGTTGGCGGCCAGGGCGGCGGCGTACTGCTCCGCATATTCCTCGCGGGTCGGGCTGGGCGGAATCACGGGCGCGGTCATGGACGCCAGATAGACCTTTGCGACCGCCCTGGGGAGGGGCTCACGGTTAACCCGGTCTTGACCATGTCTGCGGCCTTAGTGGCGGATGCGCGCCCGATCGCACTCCGAAGTCGCCTCCCTCGCCGAGGCCCGCGCCCTGCTCGGCCTGACCGGCCCGGCCGAGGGCGAGGCCCTGACCGCGGCCTTCCGGGCGGCGGTGAAGGCGGCGCACCCCGCGGCTCCCGGCGGCGACGCCGACCGCTTCCGCCGGGTGATCGCGGCCTGGCGGCTGATCCAGAGCCGGGACCGCCCGCGGGCGCTGGCCGGCCCCGTTTCGCCGCCGCCCGCCCCGCCCGTGGTCGTCATCGGGCCGATGGAGGCGCTCAGGGGCGGACGGGTCGCGCTGCGCTTCGGCCGGCGGACGCTCGATATCCGCCTGCCCAAGGGCCTGCGCAGCGGCGAACACCTGCGGCTTAAGGCCGCCGGTCCCGCGGGCGCCGACGTCTATCTGCCGGTGCTGATCCGTCGCGCGGACGGGCTCAGCGTGCTCGGCGACGACCTGTTCATGGACTGGCCCGTGCCGACCCGGCTGATCGAGGACGGCGGCCGGCTGGAGATCGACACCCACGCCGGAACCCGCTCCGCCTGGATCGTGGCCGGGCAGGCGCCGCTGCGCCTCCGCCTCAGGAATCTGGGCCTGCCGGCCCGCGGCGCCCGGCGTCAGGGCCACCTGTTCGTCAATCTCCAGCCGTCCGGCGACGCGCCCTCCGCCGCCGAGTATCTGCTGGTCCGCTTCACCCGCGTCTGGACGCCGGACCGGCTGGCGGCCTAAGCCACAGTCCGACATGTCCCACAACAGCTTCGGCCATCTGTTCCGCGTGACCACCTGGGGCGAGAGCCACGGGCCGGCGATCGGCTGCGTCATCGACGGCTGCCCGCCGCTGATCCCCCTGACCGCGGCCGACCTGCAGCCGTGGCTGGACCGGCGCAAGCCGGGCGGCTCCCGCTTCGTCACCCAGCGGCGGGAGAGCGACACGGCGCGGATCCTGTCGGGCGTGTTCGACGACGGGAACGGCCCGGTCACCACCGGAACCCCCATCGCCATCCAGATCGACAACGAGGACGCCCGCTCCAGGGACTATGGCGACATCGCCCGCGCCTTCCGCCCCGGCCACGCCGATTTCACCTACCAGGCCAAATACGGGGTCCGCGACCCTCGCGGCGGCGGCCGCTCCTCGGCCCGCGAGACGGCCATGCGGGTGGCGGCGGGGGCGGTGGCGCGCAAGGTGCTGGGCGAGGCGGTGCGCATCCGCGCCGGCGTGGTCCAGCTGGGCCCGCACCGGATCGCCCCAGAGGCGGTGGATTTCGACGCGGTTTACGACAACCCCCTGTTCGCGGCCTCGGCCGAGGTGGTTCCGGCGTGGGAGGATTATCTCGACGGCGTCCGCAAGGCCGGCTCGTCGATCGGGGCGGTGGTGGCGCTGGAGGTGACGGGCGTCCCCGCCGGCTGGGGCGCGCCGGTCTATGGCAAGCTCGACGCCGAACTGGCCGCGGCGATGATGTCGATCAACGCGGTCAAGGGCGTCGAGATCGGGGCCGGATTCGGCGCGGCCGAGCTGTCGGGCGAGGCCAACGCCGACCCGATGCGTCTGGGCGAAGACGGGCGGCCGGTGTTCCTGTCCAACCACGCCGGCGGGGTGCTGGGCGGCATTTCGACCGGCCAGCCGCTCACCGCCCGCGTCGCCTTCAAGCCCACCTCCTCGATCCTGACCCCGGGCCGGACCATCACCCGCGACGGGGCCGAGACCGAGGTCGCGACCCGGGGCCGCCACGACCCCTGCGTGGCCCTGCGCGGCGTGCCGGTGGTCGAGGCCATGGCCGCCTGCGTGCTGGCCGACGCGATGCTGAGGCACCGGGCGCAGACGGGTTGAACTATCACTTCGGATTGTATATACGATATGATCGAGTTCGACCCGAAGAAGGACGCCGCCAACCTCGCCAAGCACGGCGTTTCTCTGGCCAGAGCCGCTGACATGACCATCGAAGGCGTCCGCCCCGATCCCTATCTCTACGAAAGCCGGGTGCGCGCATATGGCAGAATCGACGGCGAGAAATACTGCTTGATCTATGTCGAGCGCGGCGGACGGGTCAGGGCCATAAGTCTGAGACGCAGCCATGCGAAGGAATACGACCGTCATGTCCTCAAACATTAAGAAGCCGGACGTCTTCGACGACGACTTCGAACCCGATCTGACCGATCCTGAGAATCCGGAGTGGACCGAGGAGGACTTCGCGAAAGCTCTGCGACCCGAGCAGTTCCCGGACTACATATTCGAGGCCTTCCCAAACACACCTCGTCCGGCGTCTCGCGGGCCACAGAAAGCCGCGACCAAACGCCCGATCTCCCTCCGCGTCGACGCCGACGTATTGGAGCGCTATCGCGCCACCGGTCCGGGTTGGCAGGGCCGCATGAACGACGCGTTGCGCAAGGCCATGCCGAACGGGACTTGAGACATGGCCCGTCCTTCGAAGGACGTTTTGCGACAGCTACGACTGTGGTTCGCGTTTCGTGGGGACGTGATCGGTCTCCCGCTCATGATCGGCAGCGTCGCGCTCGTTCTCTGCCTGGTCGCCTGGGCGGCCCTTCCGACAGGCGCGCCAACCCCAGCCGAAGGACGGATCACCGGCATGAGATTCATCGAGCGAGACGAGGGCTCCTTCATGACAGCATCGGTTGAGGTTGAAGGTCGAATTGTTCGTGTGCGTCTGCCGACGCGACATGGATGTCGGACTGGCGACCGTTTGCAACTTCAGAAATGGCCGCATCGCTGGGGGGGACGGCTGCGCGTCGCTCCTGAAAGATGGCCCTGCGCGCGTTAAGTCCCCTTCAGCCACCAACACTGTTACCTATATGGCTCCCGACCGGCGCGACACAGGATGCGCGCCCCAATCGGGAGACCCCCCATGATCGACGTCCGCCCCTTCTCCAGCCTCGGCGGCGGCGACCACGGCTGGCTGAACGCCAGACACCATTTCTCCTTCGCCGACTATTACGACCCGTCCCGCATGGGCTGGGGCCGGCTGCGCGTCTGGAACGACGACGAGATCGCCGCGAAATCCGGCTTTCCGCCCCACCCCCACGCCGACATGGAGATCATCACCTATGTCCGCGCCGGGGCCATCACCCATGAGGATTCCATGGGCAACCGGGGCCGCACCGGCGCGGGCGACGTGCAGGTGATGAGCGCGGGCACGGGGGTGCGCCACTCGGAGTTCAATCTGGAGGACGAGACCACCACCCTGTTCCAGATCTGGATCGAAGCGGACCAGCGCGGCGCCAAACCCGCCTGGGGCGCCAAGGTGTTTCCCAGGGTCGACCGCAGCGGGACTTTCTCGGTGCTGGCCTCGGGCGATCCGGGCGACGAGGCGACTTTTGGGTCCTTGGCCATCAACGCCGACGCCCGGGTGTTGGGCGCGACCCTGAACGCGGGCGAGAGCCTGACCTACAGCCTCGGCGAAGGCCGGCGCGCCTATCTGGTCCCCGCCGTCGGCGCGGTCGAGGTCAACGGCGTCCCCCTGAACGCCCGCGACGGCGCGGCCATCAAGGACGAGGCCGGGATCACCGTCACGGCCACGTCCGACGCCGAACTGGTGATGGTCGACAGCCTCTGAGGTTTGCGAGTGTCGTCGGTGTCTCGCATGTCGACGATGTCACGGCCGCCCATGTAGCGGGAGTCTTGCCCGAAATGTATTGGTCGGCGAACCCTCACCGCAGATAGAAAAACCCCGCCCGGATCGCTCCGGGCGGGGTCTTTTTCTGGTCAATGCGTCGCGACCACCGTGCCGGGGTCCTGCACCGGCGGAGGCGGCGGCAGGGGCTCGGCGGCCTCGTCCCATTCGACCGGGGTCAGCACGCCGGTCAGGGCCCATTTCAGCGCCTCGTCGGCGGTCTTGATCGGGACGATCTCCAGCGCGCCCTTCACATTGTCGGGCACCTCGGCGAGGTCCTTCTCATTCTCCTCCGGGATCAGCACCGTCCTGATGCCCGAGCGCAGCGCCGCCAGCAGCTTCTCCTTCAGGCCGCCGATGGCGGTGACCCGGCCGCGCAGGGTGATCTCGCCGGTCATGGCGATGTCCTTGCGCACCGGAACGCCGGTCAGGACCGAGACCATGGCCACCGTCATCGCCACCCCGGCCGACGGGCCGTCCTTGGGCGTCGCGCCGTCGGGCACGTGCACGTGGATGTCGGTCTTCTCGAACACCGGCGGCTTGACCCCGAAGCTCAGCGAACGGGCCCGGACATAGGAGGCGGCGGCGGAGATCGACTCCTTCATCACCTCCTTCAGGTTGCCGGTCACGGTCATGCGGCCGCGGCCCGGCATCTTGATCGCCTCGATGGTCAGGATGTCGCCGCCGAACTCGGTCCAGGCCAGGCCGGTGACGATGCCGACCTGGTCCTCCTCGTCCGTCTCGCCGTAACGGTATTTCCGCACGCCGGCGTATTCGGCCAGCTTGGCCGGGTCGACGGTGATCGACAGCGTCTTCTCCCGCGCCATCTCGCGCACCGCCTTGCGGGCCAGGCTGCCCAGCGCCCGCTCCAGCGAGCGCACGCCGGCTTCGCGCGTATAGTAGCGGATCAGGTCGCGGATGGTGTCGTCGGGCACCACGAACTCGGCCGGCGTCAGGCCGTTGTCGGCGGTCACCTTGGGCAGGACGTGGCGCTTGGCGATCTCGACCTTCTCGTCCTCGGTGTAGCCCGACACCCGGATGATCTCCATCCGGTCCATCAGCGGCTGCGGCATGTTCAGGCTGTTGGCCGTGGTCACGAACATGACGTTGCTGAGGTCGTAGTCGACCTCGAGGTAGTGGTCGCCGAACGCATTGTTCTGGGCCGGGTCCAGCACCTCGAGCAGGGCCGAGGACGGGTCGCCCCGCCAGTCGGCGCCCAGTTTGTCGATCTCGTCCAGCAGGACGAAGGCGTTGGTTGTCTTGGCCTTTTTCATCGACTGGATGATCTTGCCCGGCATCGAGCCGATATAGGTCCGGCGGTGGCCGCGGATCTCCGCCTCGTCGCGGACGCCGCCCAGCGACATGCGCACATATTCGCGTCCGGTCGCCTTGGCGATCGACCGGGCCAGCGAGGTCTTGCCGACGCCCGGAGGGCCGACGAGGCACAGGATCGGGCCCTTCAGGCTGTTGGTGCGCGCCTGCACGGCCAGGTATTCGATGATCCGTTCCTTGACCTTCTCAAGGCCGTAGTGGTCCTCCTCGAGGATGGCCTCGGCCTTGTCGAGGTCGATCGGCCTGGTCTTGGCCTTGCCCCACGGGATCGACAGCAGCCAGTCGAGGTAGTTGCGCACCACCGTCGATTCCGCCGACATCGGGCTCATGTTGCGCAGCTTCTTGACCTCGGCCTCGGCCTTGGTCCGGGCTTCCTTCGAGAGGCGCGTCTTACGGATGCGCTTCTCCAGCTCCATGATCTCGTCGCGGGCGTCGTCGGTCTCGCCCAGCTCGCGCTGGATCGCCTTCATCTGCTCGTT
>NZ_CALMZS010000147.1 GCF_937870815.1 uncultured Brevundimonas sp. | reverse complement strand
CGCGGGGCAGCCTGTCTCGTCGAAACGGTAAACTCATCCGCAACCGGGCGAGGCCCGGTCGCCCCGCGCCCTCCCCGCCTTTCGCGGCTCACGCCCCGGAAGACGATGACCCGTGCCTGACCCCTGACCCTCGACCCCCGCCCCCCGCCCCTCGCCCCTCGACTTTGACAACCCGATCCCGAACAGCCAGCTAGACCGCATGCCCGCGCCCCGCCTCTTCATCGACGCCGACGCCTGCCCGGTGAAGGACGAGGTCTATCGCGTCGCCGAACGCTACGGCCTCAGGGTCTTCGTGGTCTCCAACGGCTGGATCAACACCCGCCGCGACCCGTGGATCGAACAGGTGGTCGTCGATTCCGGCCCCGACGTCGCCGACGACTGGATCGCCGAACGGGCCGGGCCCGGCGACATCGTCGTCACCGCCGACATCCCGCTCGCCGACCGCTGCCTCAAGGCCGGGGCCCAGGCGCTGAAGGCCGACGGCCGGCCCTTCACCGCCGACTCGATCGGATCGGCCCTGGCCGGACGCCTGGTCGGCGAGCATCTGCGCTCGATGGGCGTGGCCACCTCGGGCCCGCCGCCGTTCGGGCCGAAGGACCGCTCGGCCTTCCTGCAGGCGCTGGACCGGGCCGTGATCATGGCCCGACGGGCGGCCCCATGACCGTCATCCCCGACAGCGAGCTGGAGTTCCGCTTCTTCCGCTCCGGCGGCCCCGGCGGCCAGAACGTCAACAAGGTCGCCACGGCGGTGCAGATGCGCTTCGACGTCCGCAATTCCCCGTCCCTGACCGAGCCGGTCAAGGCGCGGCTGATGAAACTGGCCGGCAGCCGCCTGACCCTCGACGGCGTCATCGTCATCACCGCCGTCCGCTTCCGCACCCAGGAGCGCAACCGCGCCGACGCCGTCGAACGGCTGCAGGCCATGGTCGACAGGGCTTCGGTCGCCCCCGCCTATCGGGTCCCGACCCGCCCGACCCGGGCCTCGAAGGAACGCCGCCTCGAGGGCAAGACCAGACGCTCGACCATCAAGAGCGGCCGGGGCAAGCCGGGCCTGTCCGATTGACCGGCGCGCGTTCAGTCCAGCCGGTCGGCCTTCCTCAGTCCCGGGAACAGCTTCGCCCAGACGCCCGTCGCCGCCAGCGCCCCGAAGCCCCCGAACACGGCCGCCCCGACCGGCCCCAGCAGCCGCACCGTCACCCCGGACCAGGCCTCGCCCAGCTCGTTCGAGGCGCCGATGAACAGCATCGACACCGAACTGACCCGGCCGCGCATGTGATCCGGCGTGGCCAGCTGGATCAGGGTCTGGCGGATGTTGACGCTGACCATGTCCGCCGCCCCGCCGACCAGCAGGGCCAGCCCCGACAGCCAGGCCGCCTTCGACAGGCCGAAGGCCAGGGTGCAGACGCCGAACACCGCCACGGCCGCGAACATCCAGCGCCCGCCGTGACGCACGATCGGGAAGCGGCTCAGATAGACGGCCATGCCCAGGGCCCCGACCCCGAAGGCGGCCCTGAGCAGGCCGAAGCCCTCGGGCCCGACCTGCAGGATGTCCCGCGCGAAGATCGGCGTCAGCAGCGCCACCCCGGCCAGCAGCACCACCACCAGGTCCAGCGAGATGGCCCCCAGCACGATCTTCGTCCGCCACACATAGGCCAGCCCCTCCCTGACCGCCTCGACCGGCGACAGGCCGTGCCCGACCGGCCGCGGCTTGCCGCTGGTGCGGATCAGCAGGAAACAGCCGATGCCGACCAGGAACAGGCCCATGGCCGCGGCATAGGCCAGCGGCACATTGATGCCGACGATCACCCCGCCCAGCGCCGGTCCGGCGATGGCCCCGGTCTGGAAGGCGATCGACTGGGCGGCGATGGCCGGCGGCAGGGCCCGGCGGCCGACCACCATGGGCAGGAAGGCCTGGCTGGCCGGGGCGAGGAAGGCCCGCGCCGCCCCGAACAGGGCCGCCACGACCAGCAGGCCCCACAGCGGCGGCGCGCCGTGCAGGGCCATCAGCAGGAAGCCGCCGGCGCAGGCGGCCTCGACCAGGATCGACACGGCCACGGTGACCTTGCGGTCGCGCCGGTCCGCCATCGCCCCCGCCGGCAGGGTGAAGGCCAGCAGCGGCAGGAACTGGCACAGGCCGACGAGGCCCAGATACAGGCTGGCCTCCTCGATCGGATGGTCGCGGCGGGCGATCTCATAGACCTGCCACAGCAGGGCCGAGGACTGGATCTGGATGCCCAGCACCGCTGTCACCCGCCCCAGCCACAGCAGGCGGAAGTCGCGGATGCCCCAGGGACTCGACGGCTCCCCGTCCGCGGGCGGGACCGGCGGCGTCGGCGGGCCGGTGTCGACGCTCTCGATGCTCACGTGCGCCGGTCGACTTTCGGATAGGGGGTCCCGTCACGATGGAAGAAGCCGGCGGGTCGGAAAATCATGTCGATGTCCGGATAGTCGCCGCTGTCGCCCCCCGGCCTGCGCGTCCCGACCTCCAGCAGCACCGCCTCGGCCCCCGACCGGTTCTCGAGCTTGTGCCCGTTGGCCACGCCCGCCCTGAAGCCGGCGCAGTCCCCGGCCCGGAGCACCGTCTCGCCCTCGTCCTCGACCAGCACCACCTCGCCGGACAGCACCCAGACGAACTCGTCCTCGCCCTCGTGCCAGTGGCGCTGGCTCGACCAGGCCCCGTCCGGCAGGCGCAGCAGATTGACGCCGAACTGGTCCAGCCCGACCGCGTCGCCCAGCCGCCAGCGCCGCCGCGGCTTGCACGGCCCGGCGAATTCCTCGGGATAGCCGGTCCCGTGTCCGGTCGGCGCGTTCTCGATATCGATCTTCGGCATGGCAAGAAGCCTTCTCGCAATCGTCCGAACCCCCTAAAGCACAGGTCCATGAGCGCCGCACCCCATCCGGTCATCGATCCCGTCGAACTGACCCGCGACCTGATCCGCCGCCCGTCCGTCACCCCCGCCGACGAGGGGACGATGGACATCGTGGAACGCCTCCTGACCGGCCTCGGCTTCCACTGCCGGCGGATGCCGTTCGAGGGGGTGGAGAACCTCTACGCCCGGCGCGGCGCGGCCTCGCCCAACCTCTGCTTCGCCGGCCACACCGACGTGGTCCCGACCGGCGCGGCCGAGGCGTGGACGGCCGGCCCCTTCGAGGCCGAGGTCCGCGACGGCGTGCTCTACGGCCGCGGCGCCGTCGACATGAAGAGCGGCATCGCCGCCTGGATCGCGGCCGTCTCGCGGGTGCTGGCCGGGGGCGACCCGCCCGGCTCGCTCAGCTTCCTGATCACCGGCGACGAGGAGGGCCCGGCCCTGCACGGCACCAAACGCGTGGTCGAAACCCTGATGGCCGAGGGCGAGGTCATCGACGCCTGCGTCGTCGGCGAACCCTCCTCCCAGCACGCCCTCGGCGACACCATCAAGATCGGCCGCCGCGGCTCGCTCAACAGCTGGATCACCGTCCACGGCAAACAGGGCCACGTCGCCTATCCCGACCGCGCCGCCAATCCCGCCCCGGTCATCGCCCGGCTGCTGGCCCGGCTGGCCGACCACCGGCTCGACGACGGCTATCAGGGCTTCCAGCCGTCCAACCTCGAGATCACCACCATCGACATCGGCAATCCGGCCGCCAACGTCATCCCGGCCGAGGCGAGGGCGCGGCTCAACATCCGCTTCAACCCGACCCACACCGGCGACGGCCTGATCGCCTGGCTCAACGCCGTGGCCGGCGAGGCCCAGGCCGAAAGCGGGCTGCGCGTGACGCTGGAGCACCTGTGCTCGGGCGACGCCTTCCTGACCGAGCCGGGCCCCTTCGTCACCGCCGTGCAGGACGCGGTCGAGGCCGCCGCGGGCCGCCGCCCCGAGGCGTCGACCACCGGCGGCACCTCGGACGCCCGCTTCATCCGGGCCATGGCCCCGGTGCTCGAACTCGGCCTCGTCGGCCAGACCATGCACCAGGTCGACGAGCGCGTTCCGGTAAGCGAAATCGAGGCGCTGGCGGAGATCTACCGCCGCGTCATCGTCACCATCTTCGACCGCGCCTAGGACAGCAGGTCGATGCCCAGCATCGCCCCGCCGAACATGGCGGCGAAGGCGACGAGGAACCAGAAAATCTCACGCCGCGCGCTGCCCCGTCGCTCCAGGGTCATCGGCGGCAATTCTACCGGCAGCCTGCTCATCGGCCCACTCCCGCATTAACCGGGCGAGGATGCGCTTCGATGGTTGCCGGGCCGTTGAGGAACGTGGTTGCCGCTACGGTCGCTCGAGGAATCGCAGCGCCGTCAACACATGGGCCCGCACCCCGACCGGCAACACCGCCTCGTTGACGTCGAAGGCCGGCGAATGGTTCGGCGGCGAGGTCGCCGGATCGACCCCGTCGGCGCTGGCGCCCAGGTGATAGAACACGCCCGGGACCTCCTGCGACAGATAGCTGAAGTCCTCGGCCACCGTGGTCGGCGGCGCGCCCGGATCGACGTTCCCCGCCCCCGCCGCCGCCTCCAGGACCGGCGCCAGCCAGGCCGACAGGGCCTCGTCGTTGAACACCAGGGCCGCGTTCTGGCGCACGCCGAACTCAGCCGTCGCCCCGTAGGTCTCGGCCACATTGCCGACCGCGATCTCCGTCCGGCGCACCAGATCGTCGCGCTGGGCGATGTCAAAGGTCCTCAGCGTCCCCGACAGCACCGCCCGGTCGGGAATGATGTTGTAGCGCACCCCCGCGTCCAGGGTGGCGATGGTGAACACGGTCGGCGTGGTGGTCGGATCGATGGTCCGGGCGGTCAGGCTGTTGATCGTCTGGACCACGTCGGCCGAGGCGGATATGACGTCGATCCCCTTCCACGGCCAGGCGCCGTGGGTCTGCCGCCCGTTCAGGGTGATGTCGATCCGGTCCGAGGCCGCCATGAAGCCGCGCGGCCGGTACCACATCGCCCCCGGCCGTCCGGGCACGACGTGCAGGCCGAAGATCGCCTCCGGACGCGGATCGGCCAGGGCGCCCTCCTGGATCATCAGGGCGGCCCCGCCGAGCGGCTCGCCCGGAGGCGCGCCCTCCTCCGCCGGCTGGAAGATGAACACCACCGTGCCCGCGATGCGATCCTTCATGCCCGCCAGCACCTCGGCGGCGCCCATCAGCATGGCCACATGGGCGTCGTGGCCGCAGGCGTGGGCCACCGGGACCGTAGCGTCCATATAGGTCCCGGTCGCGGTCGAGGCGAACGGCAGGCCGGTCGTCTCCCGCACCGGCAGGGCGTCCATGTCGGCCCGCAGCGCCACGGTGCGACCCGGCCGGGCGCCGCGCAGGACGCCGACCACCCCGGTCTTGCCGACCCCGGTGCGCACCTCCAGGCCCAGGGCGCGCAGGTGGTCGGCGATCACGCCGGCGGTGCGGGTCTCGGCGAAGCCCAGCTCCGGATGGGCGTGCAGATCGCGCCGCCAGCCGACGACCCGGGGCGTCACCGCCTCGACCGCGGCGAAGACGGCGTCGGCGGACGCCGCGGCGGCCGACTGGGCCTGGGCGGCGGCGGGCAGGGCGAGGGCCGCGGCGGCGGCGGTGAGCAGGCGTCGAATGGTCATGGCGGATCCCCGGGGTCTGGCCCGCACCCTCGCGGAGCCCGGGGCCGTGCGCAAGCCCGGCCGAAGGGGGGTGACCGCCCAGGCGGGTCGCCCTACCTTGCCGCGGTGAACCTCCGCTCCCCCGCCTTCGCCCTGCTGTTCGCCGTCAGCCTGATCGCGGCGGCGGGGAACATGGCCCTGCAGTCGGTGCTGCCGGCGATCGGTCGGGAGTTCCGGCTGTCCGACACCCTGGTGGCGGGCGCCTTCGCCATCTCCGCCCTGATGTGGACCCTGGCGTCGCCGTTCTGGGCCCGGCTGTCGGATCGTCTGGGACGCAAGAAGGTCATCCTGATCGGCCTGTCCGGCTTCGTCGTCTCCATGGGCGGCTTCGGACTGGCGGCCACCTCGGGCCTCGAGGGCTGGCTGGGCGCGGCGCTGGCCTTCGCCCTGATGGCCGTCGCCCGCACCATCTACGGCGTCTTCGGCTCGGCCGCGCCGATCGCCTCCCAGGCCTATGTCGCCGACCGCACCTCGCCGGAGCGGCGCACCGAGGCCATGTCGCTGCTGGCTTCGGCGCAGGGGCTGGGGACGGTCGTCGGCCCGGCCCTGGCCCCGTTCTTCGTCCTGCCGCTGATCGGCCTGGCCGGCCCGATGTACGCCTTCGCCCTGTTCGGCGCCGTGGTGCTGCTGGTCACCTGGCGGCGGCTGCCGAGCGGCGAGGTCGTGCGCAAGCCGTCGCCGGGCGGCCGCCACGGAGACGCCGGCAAGGATCTGTGGAAGGACCCGCGGGTGCGCGACTACCTGCTCTACGGCCTGCTGGTCACGGGCGCCCAGGCGGTCAACATCTCGGTGCTGGGCTTCCACATCATCGACGAACTGGCGGCCTCGGGCATCGCCGCTCCCGCCGCCCAGCCGTTCATCGGCATCGCCATGCTGGCCGGCGCCGCCGCCACCCTGATGGCCCAGTGGGGCCTGATCCCGCTGCTCAGGCTGCAGCCCGCCGACCTGATGCGCTGGGGCGCCGGCCTGGCCCTCGTCGGCAATGTGATGACCATCCTGGCGCCGGGCTACTACGGCGTCGTGGTCGGCTACGCCGTGGTCTCGATGGGGGTCGGCTTCGCGCGGCCGGGCTTCACCGCCGGTTCGTCGCTGTCGGTGGGTTCCCACGAGCAGGGCGCCGTGGCCGGGCTGATGATGTCGCTGGCCGGCCTCAGCTTCCTCGGTCCGCCGGTGATCGGCGTCGCCCTCTACGAACTGGCCGAGCCGGCGCCGTTTGTCGCCAACGCCCTGCTGCTGGCCGCCGCGACCGGCCTGTGCTTCGCCAGCGCCCGGCTGCGGGTCGGCCCCCCGGACCTGCCGGACCGGGACGAGACCCCGTCGCCGGAGACGCCGCCGGCCTCGCAGCCCGGCCCGGAGGGCAATCGCTGACGCCGCGGCCGGGGTTCCCCGGCGGGTCTTTTCAGCGTCGAAAAGCCATGTCAGACCGACGGCATGGAAACCACCCGTATCGAGAGACGCATCGGCGTCCGCGCCCCCCGCGAGCGGATCTGGGAACTGGTCGCCGACCTGCCCGGCTGGGATCGCTGGAATCCGGTGGAGACCACGGTCGAGGGAACCATCGCCTATGGCGGCTCGATCGCCCTGACCGAATCGATCTCCGGCCTGCCGGAGCGCCGCGCCCTCGTGCGGGTCGCCGAATGGCAGCCCTATGCGCAACTGGTCTGGATGGAGAAGCGCGGCCTCTGGTTCAGCGCCATCCGCTATTTCGAGATCGACGAGCTCGAGCCGGGCGGCTGCATCGTCGCCAACGGCTTCATCTTCTCCGGCCTGCGCGGCGAAATGCATTTCGACCGCCACCGCAAGGCCCTGCGCGGCGCGGTCGATGCCGTGGCCGGGGCGCTGAAGGCGGCGGCCGAATAGGGCTCAGCCGCCCTTGGCCATGGTGTCCTGGATGCTGATGATGGCCGGCGTCAGGATGACGATGAACAGCACCGGCAGGAAGAACAGGATCATCGGCACGGTCAATTTGGCAGGCAGGGCGGCGGCCTTCTTCTCGGCGGCGGACAGGCGCATCTCGCGGTTTTCCTTGGCCATGGTCCGCAGGGCCGAGCCGAGCGGCGTGCCGTAGGTCTCGGCCTGGGTCATGGCGGTGGCGACCGACTTGACGCCGGGATGATTGGTCCGCCTGGCCAGCCCCTCATAGGCCATGCGCCGGTCGGGCAGATAGCTCAGCTCGGCCGACAGCAGGGTCATCTCCTCGGCCAGGTCGATGGACGATCCGCCGATCTCCTGGCTGACCTTCTGGATCGCCGCCTCGATCGACATGCCCGCCTCGACACAGATCAGCAGCAGGTCGAGGGCGTCGGGAAAGGCCTGCATGATCGAGGTGCGGCGCTTGGCGATGCGGTTGGCCAGAAAGATGTTCGGCGCATAGAAGCCGATCACCGCCGCGAACATGCAGATGGCCAGCCGGTTGATCACCGGCAGGCCGAAATCGTTCAGGATGAAGACGTAGAAGACCGCCAGCGCCAGCATCACGAACGGCATCGAGAAGCGGAAGAAGTAAAAGGTGGTCAGCGGCTTGGGACCGCGATAGCCGGCCTGGGCCATCTTGTCGGCGACCTTCGGGTCTTCGAGCAGCTTGGTCAGGTTGAGCCGTTCGACGACCCGTTTCTTGAATCCCGAGTCGCTGTGGCGGAGGCCCTGCGGGCCGCCGCCCTGGGCCGCCATGGCCTGGCGCGAGCGCCGCTTCAGCTCCTCGCGCCGCTCGGCCACCGCCTTCATCCGCCCTTCCAGCTTGGCCTCTCCGCCCAGGGAGCCGAGCAGGGTCACCAGGGTGGCGAACACCAGCACGCCGACGCCGATGCTCAGCAGGTTCTGAAGATTGGTGACGAAGCCGATGACGTCTCCCACCTCGCCCCCCTAGAACTTGAACGAGATCATGCGCTTCATCACGAAGACGCCGAGCGACATCATCAGCACCGCGATGAGCAGCATGAACTGGCCGCGGGGCTCGGTGAACAGCTTGCTCATGTAGGCGGGCGTGGTGACGCTGACGAGGATCATCACGGCGGGCGGCAGGGAGCCGATGATGCCGGCGGAGGCCGTCGCCTCCGAGGACAGCGCCTTGATCTTCTCGCCCATCATCTTGCGGGCCCGCAGCACGGTCGACAGGTTGCCCAGCGCCTCGGCCAGGTTGCCGCCGGTCTTCTGCTGGATGCCGATGACGATGGCGAAGAACTTCAGCTCCGGCGTCGGCATGCGCTCGTACATCTTCTCGAGGGCCTGCTGCAGGGTGAGGCCGACCCCGAGACCCTCGACGAGGATCTGGAATTCGGGACCGAGCGGCGCCGGGCTTTCGCGGGCGATGATCTTGAAGCAGTCGTGCACCGGCAGGCCGGACTTGATGCCGCGCACGATGACATCGACGGCGTCGGCGAAATGGCTGGAGAATTTCTTCATCCGGCGTTTGCCGAGGAAGCTCACCACCCAGCGCGGAAATCCCAGGCCCAGGACCACCGAGGCGCCGAGGGCGATCAGGAGGTTGAGGCCGAACAGCAGGGGCAACAGCAGGGCGACGACGCCGAGCACGGCGCTGATGATCCAGAACGTCCTGACGCTGGTCTGCAGGCCGGCCTGCTTCAGCTTCCCGGCGAGGCTGATGCGGGCCTTGCGCTGGGCGCGCTCCGAATCCTGGAGCTGTTTCATGATCAGCTTGCGGCGGGCCTCGGGCGTATTGGCCGCAGCCGCCTTGCGGGCGGCCGTCGTGCTCTGCTTCGGCCCGCCGAAGCTCTGCGCGCGCTTGACCGCGGCCTGCGACGAGTCGCCGCCGCCGACAAAGGCCCAGCCGAGCCCGCCGATGGTGATGAAGGCCAGAACCGCTGCGAGGATCGGAAGCACGCCGGCTACTCCGCCGCGTCGAGGGCTTCGGCCAGTTCGCGCTCCAGCCCGTAGTAGCGGGCACGGTCCCAGAACCGGGGCCGGGCGATGCCGGTCGACCGGTGACGGCCGATGATCCTGCCGTTCTCGTCCTCGCCGGTGATCTCGTAGACGAACAGGTCCTGGGTGACGATGACGTCGCCCTCGAGGCCGACCACCTCGGTGATGTGGGTGATGCGGCGCGAGCCGTCGCGCAGGCGCGCCGCCTGGATGATCACGTCGACCGAGCCGACGATCATCTCGCGGATGGTCTTGGAGGGCAGGCCGTAGCCGCCCATGGTGATCATCGACTCCATCCGGCTGATCGCCTCGCGCGGGCTGTTGGCGTGCAGCGTCCCCATCGAGCCGTCGTGGCCGGTGTTCATGGCCTGCAGCAGGTCGAAGGCCTCGGGCCCACGGACCTCGCCGACGATGATCCGCTCGGGGCGCATGCGCAGGCAGTTCTTGACCAGGTCCCGCATGGTGATCTGGCCCTGGCCCTCGAGGTTCGGCGGCCGGGTTTCGAGGCGGACGACATGCGGCTGCTGCAACTGAAGTTCGGCGGCGTCCTCGCAGGTGATGACGCGCTCGGTCGGATCGATGAAGGCGGTCAGGGTGTTGAGCAGCGTGGTCTTGCCCGAGCCGGTCCCGCCCGAGATGACCAGGTTGCAGCGCGACGCGCCGATGACGCCGAGGACGCGCGCGCCCTCCGGACTGATGGAGTTGAACTCCACCAGGTTCTTCATCGTCAGCTTGTCCTTCTTGAACTTCCGGATCGTCAGGGTGGCGCCGTCGATGGCCAGGGGCGGGGCGATGACGTTGACGCGGCTGCCGTCGGGCAGGCGGGCGTCGCAGATCGGGCTGCTCTCGTCCACGCGGCGGCCGACCTGCGACACGATCCGCTGGCAGATGTTCATCAGCTGGGTGTTGTCGCGGAAGCGGACATTGGTCAGCTGGACCTTGCCGCCGACCTCGATGAACACCCGCCCGGCGCCGTTGACCATGATGTCGGCGATGTCGTCGCGGGCCAGCAGCGGCTCCAGCGGGCCGTAGCCGAGCACGTCGTTGACGATGTCCTGGACCAGGTGCTCCTGCTCGGCCACCGACATGGAGACGTTCTTGATCGCCACCAGTTCGGCGACGATGTCGCGGATCTCCTCCGACGCGGCCCTGGTGTCCAGCTGCGCCAGCTGGGCCAGGTCGATGGTGTTCATCAGGGCGTTGAAAATCGTCGTCTTGGTGGCGTGGTAATAGTCCGACTGTTCGCGGACGATCTCGGCCACGGCCTGGGCCTTCTTCAGCTGTTCGAAGCCGGGCGTCGCCTTGGGGCCCGGCGCGTTCTTGGGCGGCGGGGGTTCAGCGGCCGGCCTGGGGCGCGAGGCCAGGGCGTCGAGGCGGTCGGCGGCCTCCGAAGCGGGTTTGGCGGTGTAGGATTCGGCCCGGCGCTCCTCCCGCTCCAGCTCGGCGACGTCGCCCCCGAAGGCGAACGCCTGGGTCTGGACGCCCGCCTCCGGCTGCGGGCCGGCGGGCGGCGCGGGGGCGGGACGCGGGGCCGCCGCGGCGGAGCCAGGCTGACCTGTGCGCTTGCCGAACACGCGTCAGGACTTCTTCTTGAACAGACCGGAGAACATCGACCTGGCCTCGCCCTTGCCGCCCTTGGCCTTCGGTCCGGTCAGCACCGGCAATTCCCGCCGCGAGACGATCTGGGCCAGCATCTGGAAGGCCTCGGCGGCCTTCGACTTGGCGCCCGAATCGAGGATCATCTGGCCGTTGTTCGCCGCCGCCCCGAACACCTTCGGATCGAAGGGGATGATCAGGCTGGGGTGGACGCCGAGGGCGGCGCCGAACTCCTTGGCCGGGATTTCCGGGCGTCCGGGCACGCCGACCTGGTTCAGCACCAGCCTCGGCGGCGCGTCATTGGGGCGCCCCTGGCGGATCAGGTCGATCATGTTCTTGGCGTTGCGCAGGCTGGCCAGATCGGGCGTGGCCACGACCACCACCTCGTCGGCGGCGATGAGGGTGCGGCGCATCCAGCCGGACCACAGGTGCGGCAGATCCAGCACCACGAACGGCGCGGTCGCGCGAATCCGGGAGGTGACCTCCTCGAAGGCCTCGGGCGAGATGTCCCAATCGGCGTCCAGCGTGGCCGGCGCCGCGAACAGGCTCAGCTTGTCGGTGCAGCGGACCATCATCCGGTCCAGCAACACGGAATCGAGACGATCGGGCTGGCTGAGCGCGTCGGCGACCCCGTTCAGCGGGTCCTGGTTGAAGTCGAGGCCGGCGGTGCCGAACGGCAGGTCATAGTCGACGATGACCGTATTGGCGCCGACCCGCTCGCTCATGGCGTAGGCGGTGTTGTGGGCGACCGAACTGGCCCCGGCCCCGCCGCGCGCGCCGACGAAGGCGATCGAGCGCCCGACGAAGGGCTGGGCCGGATCGTTGAACAGGCCGCCGATGGCGGCGATCAGCTGCAGCGGCTGCAGCGGCGCGACCAGATATTCGCTGACGCCCCGCCGCATCAGCTCGCGGAACAGGAGGATGTCGTTGGTGGCGCCGATGACGACCACCTTGGTGCCGGCGTCGCAGACCTCGGCGAGCTGGTCGACCTCCCACAGCAGGGTCTGCGGGTCCTTCAGGCATTCGACGATGATCAGCGGCGGCGTCGGCTCGTGCTGATAGGCCTCGACCGCGGCGGCGACGCCGCCGACGCGGATCTGGGTGGTGGCGCGGGACAGCCGGCGGTCCTGGCCGGCCCGTTCGGCCGCGGCGAGGGTGTCCTGGCGCTCGGCGAAGACATGGATGGCGATGCGCGGGACCGACACCTCGGGCCCGCCGCCCAGGACCGGCGGCGAAAAGGCCGCCGAGGCGCCGGCGACGAGGTCGCCGACCGGATTGAAGCCGGCCGCCGCCGGCGTCGGCTCGTCGGGCCCGGCCGGGGCGGCGGAATAGGCCGGAGCCGGGCCGGCGACGGCCGGCGGCGTGAACTGGAGCGGCGGCCGCGCCTCGTCGTCCGTCAAGCCGCCGCCGTCGGCCGGGCGGGGGGCCCCGCCCGGGCCGGAGGCGACAACATACCCCATCTCGAGATCGAACTCGTCCTCGAAATCGTCGAGCGGTCGGGGGAAGGCGTTGGTCATGGCGGGCCTATTCCACGGCTCGGGCGATACGGCCCTCGACCAGCGGCTCCTGCGACGCCGAGGTGGGTTCGCCGCGACGGTAGTCGTCGAAGACCACGGCCGCGCGGCCGGAGTCCGGAGGGCTGATCGGGCGAGGGCCGACGATGTCGCGCGGGTCCGCGATCTGGGCGGCGAGGTTGGCGTTGATGGCGCAGCCCAGACCTATCGAACTGTTGTTCGAGAAACGGTTTTCCATGGCGCGGGGTTCCGCGGCGCAGTCGGGGATCGCGGCGCGCACGGTTTCGAAGCCGGCGAGGACCGGGGCCCGGGGATCCGGCGCGGCGTAGGAGCCCACCACGATGCGCTCGGCCGGGAGTCCGACGGCCTGCAGCGCGGTCCGCACGGCCCAGGTCTGGCGGGCGGCGGCCGGGTCGTCTCCCGAGGGGCCTTCGATCCGCACCACCCCGGCGCCGGACGCGAGATAGCGGTCCGCAAAGTCGCCGAGCGCCGCCTGCTGGGTCGCCGACAGGCCGTTTTCGTGCACGGCCAGGGCGATGCGGTCGAGGCCCGGCTCGACCCTGAGCGCATAGCGCGACAGCGGCGTGAGCGGCGGACCGCCGGCGCCGCCGGTGGGCGCGCAGGCGCCGAGTCCGGCGGTCGCGGCGGCGGCGAGGAGAAGGGCGCGCAGCATCGGAGGCCTCATTCGATCACATAGCCCACGGGGCCGCTCCAGCCCGCGTCGGCGGCGCCGGCGGCGACATTGGCGCGGCCGTAGTGCTGGTTCAGCTGTCCGAACAGGATGGTCTGGGCGTCGTTGGCGATCTGCAGGCCGTCGGCAGGGGTCTGCATCCGGCCGGGCGACGTCGGCGAGACGATGTAGGCCTCGACGATGATCACCAGTTCGGTCTCGCCGGAGAGATAGTCGCGCGACCGGAACAGGGCCCCGAGCACGGGCAGGTCGCCGAGGCCGGGCAGCTGGTCGATGTTCTGGCGGGTGTCCTCCCGCAACAGGCCGGCGATCATCAGCGAACCGCCCGAAGGCAGCTCGACGGTGTTCGAGGCGCGGCGCACGCTGAGGCCGGGAATGACCAGGGCGGCGCCGCCGGCGGCGCCGCCAAGCGTGAAGGCGCCGAGGGACGTCAGCTCCGAGACTTCGGTCGACAGCTGAAGGGAAATTCGCCCGGGAGAGAGCACGATCGGGCGCACCGCCAGCCGTACGCCATAGGGCTTGAACTCGATGGACACCTTGACGCCATTGTCTCCACTTTCCTGGCCGACGGGCACCGGGAACTCGCCACCGGCGAGGAATTCGGCGTTCTCGCCGTTGGCGGTGGTGATGTTCGGCTCGGCCAGGATACGGACCAGCCCGGCCCGTTCGAAGGCCCGCAGCGAGCTGTTCAGGCTGCTGCCGTCGCCGGCCGAGTCCTGGTAGTTCAGGATGCCGCCGCCCAACTGGTTGCCGGACACGGCGAAGGTCGCGGCCTGGGTCAGGGTCAGGCCGTCGCCGACGCTGTTCAGGACGGCGGTGGCGTCCAGCCCCAGCTGCTTCACCGCGGTGCGCTGGACCTCGACGATCCGGGCGCGGACGGTGATCTGGTCGGAGCCCTCGATGGTCATCATGTTGATGATCTTTTCCGGGGCCGAGACGAAGGCGCGGGCGACGCGACTGGCGCGATCGGCCTCGCCCGGGCTGAACACCGTCCCGGTCAGGATGACACTGTCATTGACCGCCTCGGCATGGACATCGGCGCCCGGCATGACCCGGCTGAGGGTGTCCTGCAGGGCGGACACGCCGGCGTCGACGCGGATGCGCAGCGACAGGATGGTGCGGCCGGCGTTGTCCAGCACGACCGCGTCGGTCTCGCCGGGCGCGAGGCCGATGATGGTGATGCGGCGCGGCGAATGCAGCATCGCCTCGGCCACGACCGGATTGGGCACGATCACGTCGCGGGCGTCGGCGGGCAGGTCGACGGCCATCGACGAACCGCGCGGCAGGTTGATCAGCTGCGATTGCGCGCCCATGGAGACGGCGGCCCGGGTCTGGGCCTGCGCCGGCAGGGCGGACGGCGCCGCGCCGGCCAGCAGGGCCGCGACGGCGACGGCGACGGCGACGGCACGCGTCACTGGGCGCTTCATTGGACCACCACCACTTCCGGCGCGCCGCCGCGATAGACGCGGACGGCCGAGGATTGGCGCGGCCCCGCGGAGACGCGGCCGGACGGGCCGCCGGTGTCGGCGTAGGACCTCAGGATCAGGCTCAGCTCGCCCTCGGACTTGGCGAGGGCCAGCGCCTCGGCGTCGCGCGGGCCGACCTCGAGGGTGGCCGTCGCGCCGATCACGGTCTGGGCGTCGTCGCCGGCCCGGGTCGACTGGTCGATGGCCAGCACCTTGATGTTCTGCATCACCGTGGCCGAGGTGAATTTCGAGCGGTCGCCCTCCGACGTCCCCATGTTGCCGAGGTTGGTCTCCCGGGTCAGCACGACATCGACCCGGTCGCCGGGAAGGATGAAGCCGCCGGCCGCGGTCTCGACGGTGACGCGGATGGCCATGGCGCGCATGCCCGGCTCCAGGTAGGCGGCCATGTAGCCGCTGTCGCCGGCGCGCACGATCTTGCGCATGACGATGGGTTCGCCGGCCAGAATGGTCTCGCGCACCACCGAGCCGACATAGTCGGCCTTGGCCCCGCCGGTGGCGAGATCGGTCGCGGCGCGGGTCACCGCGGCGACGGCGCCCTGCGGCCGGGCCTCGTCCTTGTCCGCGGCGGGCGGGCGGCGGGCGGCCGGAATCGGCGTCGCGCCGTCGGTGATGAAGGCGGGATTGACCTGGTCGACCGGCCATTCCTTCCAGTCGAGGTCCGACTCGTCGAGCCGGCGGCCCGGCTGCAGGTCCTTGGCGGCGACCAGCACCCTGGCCATCGGCCGCGCCTCGACCGGGGCGGCGGTGGCGACCGCGGTCGGTTCCCCGGAAGGCGATCCCATGGCGCGCACGACCAGGGCCAGGCCGATGGCGGCCACGGCGGCGACGCTGATCACGATGATACGGGCGGGCTTCATCGACTGTCTCCGGCAGGGCCGGCCGGACCCTGATCGGTCCTTCGGCCCCCTACCGTTAACGAACATGGCGCGGGCGGGTTAACGCGGGCCTAAGTGCCGGCCGGCCGATTCGCCCCGCGCCCGGTCTCAGGCGGCGAGGAAGGCGGTCATCAGCGGCGAGGCCGGCCAGGCGACCAGCGCCCCGGCGGCGATGGCGACGCCGTAGGGGATGTCGCCCTTGGGCTCCATCAACTGGATTAGCCAGCCCGGTCCGCGGGACGCGTAGGGCTGGAGGTGCGAGCGGGCGAGCAGCAGCAGCAGGCAGAAGGCGCCGCCGATCACGGCCGTCGACAGGACGAAGACGCCGGAGCCGGACACGCCGAGCCACAGACAGGTGGCGGCCGTCAGCTTGACGTCGCCCCCGCCGAGGAAATTCAGGGCGAACAGGCCCATGCCGATCAGCAGGGCGGCGGCGGCCACGCCGAGGTGGATGGCGATGTCCGCCGGCGGGAGACCCAGCAGCAGCGCGGTCGGAAAGAAGCCCAGAATGAGCAGGCCCGAGATCCAGTTCGGGATCTTCATCGTCGTCAGGTCCTTCAGCCCGGCCACGATGACCAGGGCGGGGAGGACGGCGAGCAGCACCAGTTGCAGGACTTCCATCCGGCCAGCCTGCCCGGTGGACCTTTAAGGCGGGGTTGCCGGCGAGCCGCAAAAGCAAAGGGCCGGAGCGTTTCCGCTCCGGCCCTCGCCAGGTTCAGGACGCTGACGACGCTTAGGTGGCGCCGATGGCGGTGGCGACCTTGTTGAACTGGGTCGAGATGTTGGTGCCCAGCGCGGTGACGGCCGCGATGATCACGACGGCGATGAGGGCGGCGATCAGGCCGTATTCGATGGCCGTGGCGCCCGACTCATCGGACATGAACTTCGAAATGAACTTCTTCATGGTCATGGTTCCTTTGCAGACGAGGAAGCGAGCTACTAACGCGGGGGGAGCCGGTAGCCCGCCTGACCCCCAAAACGCACGGTCGTTATCACCCATACCGGTTAAGGGGCGGTCGCTGGTCATGGTTACCGGGGGATTTACTGTAAAACCTCCCGGATCAACCGTCGCCATTCCCTGTTTCGACGCGACCTTGCGCTTGATCGAACGGTATTGGCGGCGGGGGGTTTCAAACTTTATTGAGGTTTCGCGGTCAGGTTCGCGTTCACGCTCCCGCGCGCTCGCTCTATGGACACACCGCCCCCATGACCCGCCCCGACCCCCTGCTCATCGCCCTCGGCGCGACCGCCCTGCTGGCGGCCCCCGGCCTCGCCCTGGCCCAGTCGGGGCGCGTCAGCGTCGAGATCGACCAGGCGCAGCGGGTCCAGCTGCGCGGTCCGGCCGGTTCGGTCATCGTCGGCAATCCGGAGATCGCCGACGTCACCGTGGTCGACGCCAACACCCTGTTCATCACCGGCAAGGGCTATGGGGTGACCGATGTGGTCGCCGTCGATCAGATCGGCCGCACCCTGTTCCAGAGCCAGGTCGTGGTCACCGCCGGCGACGGGGCCGGCCGCGTGCGCATCTGGCGCGGCCCGCAGGCGACCGAGATGGCCTGCGCCGCCTCGTGCTCGCCGTCCGTGCGGGGAACGAGCGGGCCCGCCCCCGCCTCGGAATAGGCCGTCATGACGCCGCGCCGCCGTCGCTGGAGCCCGGGTGGCCGCCCGCCGCGGGCCGGCTTCATGCGTAATCGCGACGGTTCGGCCGCCGTCGAATTCGCCCTGGTGGCCTTGCCGTTCTGCTTCATGATCTTCGCCGTCCTCGAGGTGGCGCTGATCTTCACGCTGGACTCCGTATTGGAGAACGCGGCGATCGACACCGGCCGACTGGTGCGCACCGGACAGGCCAGCGCCCAGGGCATGACCGCCACCGAGTTCAAGGCGCAGCTGTGCAGCCGGATGAGCATTTTTTCCGGCGACTGCCCGGCCCGGGCCAGCATCGATGTCCGGGTCATCCCGCAGTTCGATACGACGCCGCCCGACCCCCTGGCCGGGGAAGGCTTTGATCCGAGCAGCCTGACCTACGCCAACGGCAATCCGGGCGACCTCATCCTGGTGAGGGTCTGGTACCAGCATCCGCTGCTGACCACCTTCCTCTCGCAGGGCCTGTCACAGATCGGCGACCGCACGGCCGTGCTGACCGCCACCACCGCCTTCCGCAACGAGCCGGCCGGATGAGGCGCGGTCTGATCCGGCGCCTGACCGGCGACGAGCGCGGCGTCTCGGCCATTGAATTCGCCATGCTGGCGCCCGTGCTGATCGCCTTCTACATGGGCATGACCGAATTCTGCCAGGGCTTCATGGCCCAGAAGCGGATGGGTCACGTCTCGGCCGCGGTCGCCGACCTGATCGCCCAGGAAGAGACGGTCGCGCCGGCGACCATCGACGACATCTTCGCCATCGGCGGCCTGATCATGAAGCCGTTCCCGACCACGACCCTGCATCAGCGCGTCTCGAGCGTCAGCCTCACCTCGGGCGAGGCCACGGTCGACTGGAGCCGCGCCGACGGCATGACCGCGCGGGCGGTCGGCTCGACCATGACGCTGCCGGCCGACCTGGTGGCGGAGGGGGAAAGCGTCGTCGTGGCCGAGGTGACCTATGACTACGACTCGGCGGCCGACTATCTGATGCCCGGCCTGACGCGGTTCTCGCAGACCTACTATCTGCGGCCCCGGACCGCCGACAAGACCGCCTGCCCGGCCTGCTAGACCCCGGTCAGGGCCTCGCGGAGGGCGAGGATCTTGACCTCCGTCTCGGCCAGCTCCGCCGCGGGATCGCTGTCGGCGACGATGCCGGCCCCGGCCAGGGTCCGGAAGCGCCAGCGCCCCGCCGCCCGCTCGAACGCGGCCGTGCGGATCAGCACCGAGGCGGTCAGGGCCCCCGCGTCGCCGATGTGGAACAGGCTGCCGCACCAGGGGCCGCGCGGCCCCTCGTGGGCGGCGATGACCTTCATGGCCTGGTGCTTCGGCGCGCCGGTGATCGAGCCCGGGGGGAAGGCGGCGGCCAGCAGGTCGGCGACGCCGGCGCCGGGCCGGGCCGTCGCGGCCACGGTCGAGACCAGGTGGTGGACGGTGGGGTGGCTCTCGATCCCGAACAGCCGCTCGACGGCGACCGTGCCCGGCTCGGCGAGGCGCGACAGGTCGTTGCGCATCAGATCGACGATCATCAGGTTCTCGGCCCGGTCCTTGGCGCTGGCCGCCAGCTCGGCGGCGAGAAGGGCGTCGCGGCGCGGGTCGGGGTGGCGCGGACGGGTGCCCTTGATCGGCCGGGTCTCGATGCGGCGGCTGGCCGGATCGAAGGTCAGGAACAGTTCGGGCGAGTTGGAGACCAGGGCCCGCCCGCCCAGCCGCCAGAAGGCCCCGTAGGCGGCGGCCCGGCCGGCCAGCCGCAGCAGGACGTCGAACGGATCGGCGCCCGGATTCAGCGCGCCGGTCCAGGCCCGGGCGATATTGGCCTGGAACAGCTCGCCGGCGGCGATGCGGGCGACGACATCAGCCACGGCCGCGAGATAGGCGTCCGGCGCGGCCTCGGGGGTCAGGGCGGCGGCGGGCGGCGGCGGCGCGGCGGCGGTCCCGGCCCCGTCCAGCCACCTCGCGGCCCGGTCGGCGGCGCGGGCCGCGGCGGCGGCGTCGACGCCCCGGCCGGTGACCGTCACGGTCCGGGTGGGGTGGTCGAAGGCCAGCATGGCGGGGTAGCGGGCCAGCATCAGGTCGGGCCAGACCGGCGGACGCGGTCCGGTGGCCGGACGGGCCCCGGCGTCGTAGGCGTAGAGGCCGACGACGCCGCGCGCCAGGGCTGGATCGCGCAGCCGGTCGAGGCCGGCCGTCTCGTCGGTCCAGTCGGGATCGGCGGCGACGAAGGAGCGCCGGCCCAGCGGCCCGCCGTCGGAGAGCAGGGCCAGCGCCCCGTCGCGGTCGCTCAGGCCGGCGGCGACGGCGAGGGGGTCGCGCCACGGACGGAGCCGGGTCGCGGTCGCCGGCAGGGGCTGGATCACGCCGCCAGCCGCTCGCCGATGCGGTCGCGCAGGGCCGCGTCGACGCCCAGCGCCTGTTCGAGGTAGCCGTCGATGGAGCCGTGGCGGGCGGCGATCCCGGCCAGGGCCGTCTCGAGATAGGCCGGTTCGACGCCGAGGAAGGCGACGACGGCGTCATGGGCCGCGGGCCGGCCGGTCAGGGCCTCGAGCTGGCGGGCCACGGCCGGGGCGCGGCCGGGGAGATCGACGGCGGCGTTGGTCAGCAGATAGTCCTCGATCATGTCGTCGCGATGCACGCCGAGCAGGTGGTGGGTCAGGGCGGCGAGCAGGCCGGTGCGGTCCTTGCCGGCCGCGCAATGGATCAGCACCGGCCCGTCGGCCTCGGCGAGGACCCGGAAATAGCGGGCGAACAGGTCGAGATGGGCGGGCTCGAACGGCAGGGCGCCGTAGGTCCCGGTCATGAAGCGGCGGCCGGAGTCGACGGTCAGGTCGGCGCTCTTGAGAAAGGTCACATGGGGGGCCTCGCGGCCGTCGTCGCGATCGCTTTCGATGACCAGACCCGAGAACCCCGCAGGCCGGCGCGAGGGCTGGTCGCGGCGCTCGCCGGGACGGCGCAGGTCGACGACGGCGGCGAGGCCGAGGCCGGCCAGCCGCTCGAGATCGGCGGCGGTGGCGCGGGCGTGATGGGCCGAGCGGAACAGCCGGCCGCGGGCGATGCGGCGGCCCGCGGCCGAGGCGTAGTCGCCGTAGTCGCGGAAATTGTCGAGGGCGTCGAAGCGCTGGATGCGGCCGGTCATGCCGCCTCTCTAGACCACGTCCGCGACGCTTCCCACCATCGCGTCAGCCGCCCCTTCCGACCAGGCCCTGCAGGGCGTCGAGATAGGCGACGAAGGCCTTGCGGCCCGCCTCGGTCATCGACGCCTCGGTCAGGGGCTTGCGGCCCTCGAAGCGTTTGACCACCGCCACGAAGCCGGCGTCCTCGAGCTTTCGCAGATGCACCGACAGATTGCCGTCGGTGGTCTGGAGCTTTGTTTTCAGCTCATTGAAGTTCGCAGAACTGGCCCCGGCAAGGAAGGCCATGATGCCGAGCCGGACGCGTCCGTGGATGACATCGTCGAGGCGGGCGATATCGAAATCGTCGGCCACGGTTCAGGCCTCAGCCGCGGGTTCCTGGCGCATCAGCACCAGACCGGGGAGGAGCGCGGTGGCCACCATGAGCGCGGCGAAGGCGAGATAGATGTTGGTGTCGCCGACCAGGGCGCCGAACAGCACCGCGCCTCCGTACGACAGCAGGCCTGTCGCGGTCATCCAGCGTCGGCCGGAAACGGCGGCCGAAGCCATCCACGCGGAACCATAGGCGGTGGCGACGATGCTGGGCATCGCCCACATCATGGTCCAGTCGCCGGTGCGGAAGCCCACGGCCATCAGGCTCAGCCACATCACGAAGATGCCGAACCCGAGCCCCGACCATGCGACGCCGACCGCCTTGTTGGCACGAGACCCGTAGCCGGGCTTGCGGCTGGCGCGCCGGATCAGAAGGGTCAGGGCGATGGCGAAGAGGACGCCGGCTCCGAGCCAGACCCACAGCTGAACCATCGGATCGACGACGAGGGCGCCGGACTGGATCGCCCACTGAATGAAGTTCGCGCTTCCGAAGATGACGGCGGCGGCGACCAGGACGGGGCCGTTCAGCAGAGGCGCGTCGCGGCCCTCCTCGGCCAGTTTGCGCATCCAGGCGATGTCGGCGGCGGGGTCTTCGATCTTCTCGGTCATCATCGGCGTGATCCCTGTCGGCGGCGGCCGGCGAACGGCCGCGGTTCAATCTGGCCTGAGTATGCATCAAGTACTTTGCATTGTAAAGTACATTGTGAAGGTCAGGCGGAGGGTCGGGGAGGGCGCGGGGCGACCGGGCCTCGCCCGGTTGCGGATGAGTTTACCGTTTCGACGAGACAGGCTGCCCCGCG